>CACZQM010000034.1 GCA_902783285.1 uncultured Desulfovibrio sp.
CAGGGAATTGCCTGCCGCCACCGCGACCGAACCCCTGATGGTGCCTCCGGAACGTCCGCCGTCCCAGGCAGAGCCCAGGTCGAGCGCCGCCTGATCCTCGTCCGACGCCCCTCCCACAAGGACGCGCACATCCCCTTTTCCGGAACGGATGAGCTTGCTGCCGTCGCCGGTGACCTGCACGTAATTGTCGCCTGCCACCATGAAGGTGTCGCCGGAACCGAGGTCGATGCTGCCCACGCCGTCTTCGATAACGGGGATGACCACGGCATGGGCGATGCCGCCGTCATCCTCGCCGACGACCACGTTGCCGTCGAAGGAAAGATGCCCGTTCTCTTCCGCCATGGCCGGCAGAGCGCAAGAAATCAGGAAAGACGCAGCAAGAGGAAAAAATGCCTTTGCAGCACAGAATGCCGCCGGCGATCCCTTGCAATGACCGGAAAGGATATCCATCATGCTCCAGGCCAGCATCGTTGCAACCTCCAAAAACGACAGTCATATAGCCCCATGTAACAGGGGCGGTCCATGGCTGATATAGTGCTTGTCCATGTGCAGCGTCAAGTTTAACGCAAAACAACATGGCAGCGGTCCGGCACTGCGGTTCAGCGCTGCGGATAGTCGCAGTAGAATCCGGCGTAAGGGAACTTGCAGAGCCGCACCTTGCTGCCGCGCAGGTCGACGGGGACGCACGGGGCCTCGCCCCTCTGGACGGCGCTGATGCCTTCCAGCAGCCGGGGCACCAGCAGCGGGCCCACGGGGAACGAGCCGTGGCAGGGATAGATCACGTCGTAGCGGTCCGCGAATGTCGCCAGCCTGGCCAGGCTTGCCGCGTACAGATCCACATCCCGGTATTTTCCGAACAGGTAGATGATCCCGTCCTGCACGGAGTCTCCGGAGTAGAGCACCCGGGCATCCACGTCCAGCAAGGCGATGCTGCCCGGGGTGTGCCCCGGATTGTCGATGACCATGAGGGGGCGACCGCCCAGGTCGAGGATGTCGCCGTCGCGGACCGGACGTATGCGCCCTGTCCCTCCGCGCGAACGGTGATGCTCTTCCTCTGCAGGACTCATGAATATCTCGTCAAAGGCGCGGTTCCCGGAAATGTGGTCGGGATCGCAATGCGTGTTCATGAGCAGCAGCGGCAGGCTCGTCAGCTTTTGCGCAAGCTCCTTCGCATCCGGCGCGTGCATGCCCGTATCCAGCAGGAGGGCTTTCTCCGTTCCGCACAGCAGGAAAAAGCGGACATTGCCATCCTCAAAGCGCCATGTGTCCCTGTCGATCCGTATGCTCTCGGCCATGTGTGCCTCCCAGTGGCATGACGGGGCGTTCCCCCGGTGCGTTATGGATCCCCACAGGACTGTCCTACCGCAGGAGTGCCGCGTTCCGCAAGCCTTGCCAAATCGTTCCGCCTGTGGCAATCACAAAGCATGGCGGGACGGATCCGCGCCCTGGCGGGCATGGCTCCGGGGAACGGTCCGCTGTGTGATGCGCGGGGGCGGCACCGCACGGGAGGGACGCTCCTGCGTGTTCACGGGCCGGCGTGATGCCTGCCGCACCGGAGGCTGGGAAATGAAAAGGACCGTGCAAAACATACTGTGCGCCGTGCTCGTCTTATGGATGCTGCTGTATGTTGTCAGGGGCATCATCAGCCTGCTGCCTTAACCATGCCTGCCATGGCTTTTCCGGACGGGCGCACCGTTTGCATCGATCTTAGCGGCATTGCCCGCAGCACATGAAAAAGCAGCCGGAGGAGGATGCATGGACAGACGCGATTTCCTGCGCAAGGGCACGGTCTTTGCCGCAGCAGCTCTCATGGGACCGGGTGCCGCTCTTGCCGGCGGAGGATCCGTCGTTGCCCTGCCCAGGCCGGATACCGGCGGCGGCAAGCCGCTCATGACCTGCCTTGCCCAGAGGCGTTCCAGCCATGTCCTGGGGCGCGAAGAGCTCGGCCTGCCAGCGTTGGGCGCCTTGCTCTGGGCGGCATGGGGCGTCAACCGGGATGACGGCAAGCGCGTCGTCCCCACGGCAATGAACAAGCAGCAGGCGATGGTCTTCGCCGTGCGCAGCGACGGCGTATGGGAATACCTGCCCAGGGAGCACGCCATGAAAAAGGTGCTGGAAGGGGACAGGCGCCGTTCCTTTGACGGTGCCGGGCTCGTGCTGCTCTACGCTGCGCCGGAGAAAGACCGCTACGCTGCCATGCACGTGGGCTCCATGTACCAGAACGCAGGCCTGTACTGCGCGTCCGCCGGGCTGGACAACTGCGTGAAGTACCAGAAGCACGATGCCCTGGACGCCGAGCTCCCCCTGCCGGACGGCTGGGCAACGTTCGTCACCCAGTCCGTTGCGCCGCGCTCTGCCCGCTGATCCGCCGGCTGGAGCACCTGAAAAAACAGGCGCATAAAAAAAGCAGGCGCGGGAATCAGCGCCTGCTCTCGTTGATCAGGGGATGGCCGGATCAGCCTATCAGCTTGGCAACGGCTTCACGCAGGGGGCCGGCCAGCTTTTCGTCCTTGAGCCCGAAGTAGATGCCCGCGCTCAGGTAGTCCACCCAGTCGCCGGCGTCGAAGCGGCGGCCTTTCATCTTCACGGCGAGCATGCCCTTCTCCAGCATGTAGTCGCGCATGGCGTCGGTGAGCTGGATCTCGCCGCCCTTGCCCGGCTTCACGCAGGAGATGTAGCGGAAGATATCCCTGGGCAGCACATAGCGCCCGACGATGGCCAGCCGGGAATCGAACGAGCCCACGGCGGGCTTCTCCACCATGTCGGAGATGCGGAACACGCCCTCCTCGATCTCCTCGCCGGCGACCATGCCGTACTTGTCGATCTTGTCGGCGGGCACTTCCATCACGCCGATGGCCGGCTTGTTGTACTTTTCGACCGCCTGGACGAGCTGCACCAGGCCGGCGTCATCGCCGACGATGAAGTCGTCGCCCACCATGACGGCGAAAAAGTCCTCCTGCACCAGGGTGGCGGCGCAGCCCACGGCATGGCCCAGCCCAAGCTGCTCCTTCTGGCGCACGGCCATCACCTCGACCATGCTGCCGGCTTCCTGCACGGCCTTGAGGTAGTCGAACTTCCCTGCGCGGGCGAGCATGTCTTCCAGCTCGATGTTGCGGTCGAAATGGTCCTCCACCACGCTCTTGTGGCGGTTGGTCACGAACACGACTTCGGAAACGCCGGCGCGCACGGCTTCCTCGACCACGTACTGGATGACGGGCTTGTTATAGACGGGCAGCATTTCCTTGGGGATGACCTTGCTGGCAGGCAGGGAACGCGTGCCCCATCCCGCCACAGGCAAAACGACTTTACGGATCTTCATGGGAAGGCTCCTCGGGTTTGACATGAACGATTCCGGAGGCTTCAGCCCCTGCAGGAGCAATGCCCTGCAAAGACAGCTGCCCTTCTCTCCACGGACAGCCACAGCATACCGGAATCTCCTGCGCAATACAAGAGCCTCAGGGCAAAAAAAGAGGGGCCGCAGCCCCTCACGGAAACATGGCGCGCCGGCCGTCATCCGGCCGGTTCGAAATCATCCGGTATGTCCGCGTTGGTATAGACGTTCTGCACGTCATCCAGCTCCTCCAGCGCGTCGGTGATGCGGAAAAGCTTCTGCGCGGTCTCGGCGTCGATGGGCACGAGCACGCGCGGCACCATGGACAGCTGGGCCTCGGCCATTTCCACGCCCTGCTCTTCCAGCGTCTCGCGGACGGCATTGAAGTCGGCCATGGAGGTGCGCACTTCCCAGACGTCATCGCTGTCGATGACGTCATCGGCCCCGGCTTCGAGCGCCATGTTCATCACGGCGTCTTCCTCGGGGTACTTTTCCTTCTCCAGGGTGATCACGCCCATGCGGTCGAACTGGAAGGAGACGGAGCCGCTTTCGCCCATCGTCCCGCCGTACTTGGTGAAGACGTGGCGCACGTCGGCCACGGTGCGGTTCTTGTTGTCGGTGGCGGTCTCCACGATGATGGCCACGCCGCCGGCGCCGTAGCCTTCGTACATGATCTCGGTGATGTCGCCGCCGGCATCCTGGCCGGTGCCCTTGCGGATGGCGGCCTCTATGCGGTCCTTGGGCAGGTTCACGGCCTTGGCGGCCGCGATGGCGGAGCGCAGGCGGGCATTTCCGGCAGGATCGCCGCCGCTCTTGGCAGCAATGATGATTTCCTTGGCGACCTTGGTGAATACCTTGCCGCGCTTGGCGTCCTGCGCGCCCTTGCGCAGCCTGATGTTAGCCCATTTGTTATGTCCCGACATATACAGCCTCCGAACAAAAGTGTGGTTTTATCCCTGTGCGGGTCCCCTGAATCCCATGCCGACCTCGAAGATCTCCTTGCTCTCGGCCCGGGAACTCTTGGGCTTGAATGTTTTGGCAGCGGCGTAGCGCTGCCGGACGGCTCCGGCCAGATCCTGGAAATCCGGCCCCATGAAGATCTTGGCGATGAACGTCCCGCCCGTTTTGAGATGCGCGTCCGCCACGGCCAGGGCCTCCAGGCAAAGCTCGAGGGAACGGGCCTGGTCGGTGAACCTGGTGCCGGTGGTGCGCGGGGCCATGTCGCTCATCACGACGTCGAAGGGCCCCGACTGCCTCAAAAGCTCCTCAAAGGCGGGGCTGCGCTCAAAAACGTCTTCCTGCAGGAAAAGGACGCAGGGCGGGAACACCGTGTCCGTTTCCTGAAGGTCGCAGGCCAGCACCCGGCCTTTCTCTCCCACGCGCTCCGCCGCATACAGCGACCACGAGCCCGGCGCGGCACCCAGGTCCAGCACCTTCATGCCGGGGCGGAACAGGCGGAACGCCCTGTCCATCTCCTGCAGCTTGTACACGGAGCGGGCGGGATAATTTTCCTGCTTTGCCTTGCGGAAATAGTAGTCGCGGTACTCTTTCATAGGGGCCGGAGCGCTTGCGCGGGGCCAAAAGCCTGCGCGCCGTGGCAGAGAGGCAGATATCTAACACGAATCACATTGCCTTTCCAGTGTTTTTTTGCCGTCCCGGCACATGGGCGGGCGCGCTGACCACCGCCCTGCCCAACGTGCGGTCCCGCCATGGAAAGGCTTAAAAAGAGCTTGCCTTTTATCGAGAATTTTTGTTATTAACAGCGCTGGCATCAAGCGCCAAAAAACAACCAGGAGCACATACAATGACTGCCAGGCTCGAAGTGTTCAAATGCATGCACTGCGGCAATATCGTTGAAGTTCTTCACGGCGGGGCCTGCGTCCCCTCCTGCTGCGGCCAGCCCATGAAGCAGCTCAGGGAAGGCGAGACCGACGGCGCTTCCGAAAAGCACGTCCCCGTCATTGAAAAGACCGCCGCCGGCTACAAGGTCACCGTCGGTTCCGCGGCCCATCCCATGGCCGAAGACCATTACATCGAATGGATCGAGCTGATCGCCGACGGCGAGACGCACATCAAGTTCCTCAACCCCGGCGACGCGCCCGCCGCCGAGTTCCAGGTGCAGGCCGCCAGCGTCACCGCCCGTGAATTCTGCAACAAGCACGGCCTGTGGAAGGCCCAGGCGTAGGAGCAGCCATGAGCAAGCGCATCTGCGGAGTATGCGGGTACGAGTACGACCCCGCCGCCGGCGACCCCGACAACGGCATCGCCCCCGGCACCGCCTTCGAAGACCTGCCGGCCAGCTGGACCTGCCCGGTATGCGGCGCCTCCAGGGATGAGTTTGAAGCCGGGGAGGAGCAGCCCGCTGCCCCCGCCGGCGGAAAGGACATGGCCATGTACCAGTGCCAGACGGGCAACTGCGGGTACATCTACCGCCCGGAAAAGGGCGACAGGAAAGGCAAGATCCCCGCGGGCACCGCGTTTGCGGACCTGCCGGATGACTGGCGCTGCCCGGTATGCGGCGCAAGCAAGAAAATGTTTCAGAAGCTCGGCTGACCCCGGGCTGCCAGGGAGGATACCAACATGGTTCATTTCAAGCAGCAGGCCGTCGAGGCCCGCACCTCAGATGTGCTTGTCGGCGCCGGCGTCAAGTTCGAGCGCATCCGCCGCATCACCGGCTACCTGGTGGGCACGCTGGACCGCTTCAATGATGGCAAGCGCGCCGAAGAGCGCGACCGCGTCAAACACTGCGACATGGGAGAATGCCGCTGAGGCATCCCCGGGAGGTCCCCATGAAATACATCTGCAACGTCTGCGGGCATGAGTACGACCCCGCCGCCGGCGACCCCGACAACGGCATCGCCCCCGGCACCGCTTTTGAAGACCTGCCTGCCGACTGGGTCTGCCCGGTCTGCGGCGCTTCCAAAGACGAATTCGAGGCCGAATAGGCCCATGCTTTTCCAACGTGCGGGGAGGCTTTGCCGAGTCTCCCCGCTTTTTTGTTCCACGGCAGGGAAGGAGATCCCGCATGAGGCCTGTTGAACTGAAAAAAGACATCTACTGGGTCGGGTCCGTCGACTTCGACATCCGCAACTTCCACCATTACAGCCGCGCTCCCGAGGGCAGCACCTACAACTGCTACCTCGTGCGCGACGAGAAGACCGTACTTTTCGACACCGTGGACGCCCACGATTACGCGGAGATGGTCAAGCACATCTCCGAGATCTGCGATCCCGAAAGCATCGACTACATCGTCTGCAACCACCTGGAGCCGGACCATTCCGGCGCGCTCCCGCGCATCGTCAGGCTGTGCAAGCCCGAAAAGATCTTCTGCTCCGCCATGGGGCTGAAATCCATGACCAACCTCTACGACACCACGGGATGGCCCATCGAGGTGGTCAAGGACGGCGCGCGCCTGAACATCGGCAAGCGCAACATCACCTTCCTCGAGACCCGCATGCTGCACTGGCCCGACAGCATGGTCTCCTACCTTGAAGAAGACCGCGTGCTCATCAGCAACGACGCCTTCGGCCAGAACATCGCCAGCTCCTACCGCTTCGCCGACGAGTGCGACCGCTCCCTGCTCTCCACCTCCATGAAGCGCTACTTCTACAACATCGTGCTGCCCTACTCCCCGCAGGTGCTCAAGACGCTCAAGCGCGTTCAGGACCTCGGCATCGCCATCGACGTCATCGCGCCCGACCACGGGCTAATCTTCCGCACGCCGGAAGACGTGAAGTTCGTCATCGATTCCTACAGGGAGTTTGCCGAGCAGAAGCCGAAGCTGCGCACCGTCATCGCCTACGAGAGCATGTGGAACGGCACGGCCAAGATGGCCGCCGCCGTGGCCGACGGACTGGAAGACGAAGGCGTGCCCTATGTGCTGGTGAACCTGCAGGAATCGCACTGCAGCGACGTGATGGCCGAACTTGCCGACAGCGGCGCCCTCATCCTGGGCTCGGCCACGCGCAACAACATGCCCATGGTCAACATGATGGCCTGCATAGCCCACGTCAAGGGACTGCGCCCGCAAAACCTCGTCGGCGCCGCCTTCGGGACCTACGGCTGGTCCGGCGAGGCCCCCAAGATGATGGCCGAGGCCCTGGCCGAGATGAAGGCCGACGTCGTGGGCGAGCCGCTCAAATGCTATTTCAACCCCAAGGCGGAAGACCTCGCCAAATGCCGCGCCCTGGGCGCTGAAGTGGCGCGCGCCCTCAGGGAAAAATGCCGGAATGCCGGGTAAACCGGGAATGGCGCGCCTCGCCGCGGGCGCGCCTTCCTCTCGCATCCGGCGCCCCGCCGGAACGCAATAACAGGAGCGCATCATGGATCTGATCCTTCTTTCCCGCCTCCAGTTCGCCATGACGGTGTTCTTCCACTTCATCTTCGTGCCGCTCACGCTGGGGCTCTCCCTGCTGCTCGCCATCATGGAGACCATCTACGTGCGCACGGGCGACGAAGCATACAAGCGCATGGTCAAGTTCTGGGGCAAGCTCTTCCTCATCAACTTCGTCCTCGGCGTGGTCACGGGCATCACGCTGGAATTCCAGTTCGGCACCAACTGGTCGAAGTACTCCTCCTTCGTCGGCGACATCTTCGGCTCCCTGCTGGCCATCGAGGCCACGGTGGCCTTCTTCCTGGAATCCACCTTCGTGGCCGTCTGGACCTTCGGCTGGGAGCGCGTGAGCAGGAAAGTCCACTGCTTCGCCATCTGGATGGTGGCCATAGCCGGCAACCTCTCGGCCCTGTGGATCATCCTGGCCAACGGCTTCATGCAGCACCCCGTGGGCTATGTCCTGCGCAACGGGCGCGCCGAGCTCGAGGACTTCGCCGCCGTGGTGGGCAACCCCTACGCCTGGGGCGAATACCTGCACACCGTCAGCTCGGCATGGATGCTGGGCGGGTTCTTCGTCCTGGGCGTGGCTGCCTGGCATCTCGCCCGCAAGAACGACACCGACCTCTTCTCCAAGGCCGTGCGCGTGGCAGCCCCCTTCACCCTGGCCACCGCCCTGCTGCTGGGCGCCGCCGGGCACAACCAGGGCATGAACGTGGCCCAGTACCAGCCCGCCAAGATGGCGGCCATGGAATCGCACTGGGAGACCACGGCCAGGGCCCCCATGAACATCCTTGCCTGGCCCGACCAGGAGAACGGGCGCAACGCCGTCGAGGCGCTGCCCATACCCGGGCTGATGAGCCTCATCGCCTTCAACGACGTCAATGCCGAGGTCAAGGGGCTGAACGATTTCGCGAAGGAAGACATCCCCCCCGTGCTGATCTCCTTTCTCTCCTTCCGCTTCATGGTGGCCATGGGCGGGCTGTTCATCCTTGTGGCCGCCTGGGCATGGTGGCGGCGCAAAGACCTTGCCGCCGACAGGCGCCTGGTCAGGATCCTGCCCTGGATGATCCCGCTGCCCTACTTCACCATCATGGCAGGCTGGACGCTGGCCGAAGTCGGCCGCCAGCCCTGGATCGTCTATGAGCTCATGCGCACGAGCGACGCCGTCTCCCCTGTTCCGGGCAGCTCCGTGCTGCTCTCGCTCCTGGCGTTCCTTGCCGTGTACACGCTGCTTGGCGTGGTGGACATATGGCTGTTGTGGACCAACGCCCGCAAAGGGCCGGAACCCGCCCAAACCGTTGAGGAGGCCTAGCTATGGCGACCGTATGGTTCATACTCTGGATGCTGCTGTGGGCCGTCTATTTCATCCTCGACGGCTTTGACCTCGGCATGGGGACGTTGATGCCCTTCGTCGCCTCCAACGACTACGAACGCCGCGTCATCTACAATGCGCAGGGGCCTTACTGGGACGGCAACGAAGTGTGGCTGATCACTGCGGGCGGAGCCACGTTCGCGGCCTTCCCCCACGCCTATGCCGTGATGTTCAGTGCGCTCTACGCGCCGCTCCTGCTCCTGCTCTTCTGCCTCATCTTCCGCGCCGTGGCCTTTGAATTCCGCGCCAAGGGCGATTCCTGCACGTGGATCTTCTGCTGCGACGCCTGCATGGTGCTGGGCAGCTTCCTCCCCGCGCTGCTCCTGGGCGTTGCCTTTGCCAACCTGTTCATGGGCATCCCCATCGACGGCGACGGCGTGTACCACGGCAACCTGCTCAAACTGCTCAACCCCTACGGGCTCGCCGGCGGACTGCTCTTCGTGCTCATGTTCTGCTACCACGGCGCGCTCTGGCTCGAAATGAAGTCCGAAGGCGCCCTGCGCGCCAAGGCCATGTCCGCAGCGCGCGCCCTGTGGCCGCTCGTGCTCTCCGCCGTGCTGCTCTTCCTGGCCCTTTCCGGCGCCTATACCGGCATGTTCGAGCGCATCGCCCAGCATCCCGTCTCCTGGGCGGCGCTGGCCATAGCCGTGCTGGGGCTCGCCGCCTCGCGCCTGGCGCTGGAAGGCAGCACCGTGGCCGCATGGACAGGCAGCGCCGTGTTCATCCTGGGGCTGACCTTCTTCGGCGTTTCCGGCATGTACCCGGGCATCATCCTCTCCAGCATCGATCCGGCGTACAGCGTGACCGTCTTCAACGGCGCCTCCAGCCCCCTCACCCTCAAGATCATGCTGGCCGTAGCGCTCTGCGCCGTGCCCGTGGTCATCCTCTACCAGGCCTGGGTCTACTGGACCTTCGCCCACCGCGTGACCAAAGAAACGCTGGCCGAGGACCATTCCTACTAGGCGCATCCGCACGCAAAGCACTGGGGGCTCCCGCCGGGAGCCCCTTTCTTTTGGCATGGATCAGGGCCGGATCAGCATGCGTCCGCGGACACCATGCCCCTGACCACGGTTTCCTGCATCTGTGGAAAGCGGCCCTTGTGCATCGCCGCCGGCAATGCTACCCTCGAGGCATGAAACGTCTCTTCCCGGCCTTCTGCACCGCGTTCCTGCTGCTTGCCGCCGCCCCCTGCCGGGCGGCGGATCCTCAGGAGGAGGTCCTGCGCGCCTGCGCCGGCGACGCCAGGCTCTGCCTGGCGGAAAGCGACGCGCCCTGGTGCATGGCGACCTGCATCACGCTGCGTGACAACGTGCAGCGGGCCCTGCACGGCATGCGCGGGCCCGAAGACATCGCGCACGCCGTGCGGAACATGGAGCAGGACTGGGATGCCTGGCGGGGGTCCGCCCTGTTCCGCATGAAGGACCCGCGGGACATGCAGGCCTACGGCAGCCTGTACGCCCTGAGCGCCCTGTGCACTGCGCTGCGCCTTGCCGCCGCGGAATGGCTGGGATACACCGGCGGCGGACCGTGTGAGGCGATCCTTGAAAAGGCCCGCTGGCTCGAAGAAGAATGCCGGTCCATGGAAGCGCCCATGGCGCAGATACTCCGCAGGCAGAGCCACGACCAGGGGATCTTCCGGCGGGTGGACATCATGCAGGGGCTTTTTGCCCACGCGGAACATTTTTACGCCTGCAGCACGGAGCGCAGGCGGATCTTTGCGCAGCTCAGCGCACAGCCGGTCCGCAAGGAGGAAGAATAATGGGCTTGAAAGGTCTGAACCATGTGGCGCTGGCCGTGCAGGACAACGCCGTGTACGAAAAGACGGTGCAGTTTTACGCCGACATCCTGGGCCTGCCGCTGATACGGCGCTGGGGCAACCCTCCCAAGCATATCAGCATGCTGGACATGGGCAACTGCATGCTGGAGATCGTCCTGGGCGCAAACGGTTCTGGCGAGGGCGCCATCCCGCACATGGCCCTGGGCGTGGAAACGCCGGAAGAAGTGGACGCCATGCTTGAAAAATGCGCCGCTGCGGGCTGCACGGTCACGCGCCCTGCCGGTGACATCGACAAGAACGAGGACCTGCCCGGCATGCCGATGCATAATGCCCAGGGCAGGCCCTTCCGCCTGCGCAACGGCTTTTGCCGCGGCCCTGCCGGGGAAAGCCTGGAGTTCTTCTGCCAGCGGCAGTGAGCCTGAAGACACGGAAGCTCCGCGATATCGCGGCATGATGCCCAAAAAAGCGCCCTGCCGCGTACGGAAGGGCGCCCTGCTCCTTCAGGAGCAAAACACTACGCAAGCTGGTCTATGCCGTCGAGCTTCCAGGTGTCTCCGTCGCTCCGCGAGCAGACGAAATGCCACATCTCGCGCACCTGCTGCGGACGCGCGGCTCGCTGGTCCTCGCGCATGAGCACGTCGAAGACCACGGAGACCTGGCGTATGTCCCCCCTGTCGCGCACGTCGGCCACGGTGGCGTTGACCATGAGGATCTCCGTCGTGCAGGGGTCGGGATCGTCCTGGGCCTGCTGACGGAAGACGCGCATGGCGTCTTCGGTGGCGAAGCAGGCGATGTCGTCCAGGTCGCGGCGGTCCCACGAGGCCTGCATGCGCACATAGGCGGCCTTGGCCCCCTGCAGGAATTCCTGCTCGTCAAAATCCGCAGGGCGGGCCTGGGATCCGCCATAGCCCTGTCCGGCATAGCCCTGCCCTGAAGGCTGGCTGCGCAGCCTGTCCCAGGCGCCGCCATACTGCTGCGACTGTCCGCCGTAGCCGCGCTGGCCCTGGTCACGGCCGTACTGTCCGCCGAAGCCCCCGTCCCTGTCCATCCGCTGCCTGCGCCCGCGCATCATCCGCGTGAGGATGTAAATGCCGCCGAACAGCAGGAGCATGTCCAAGAAACCAAAGCCGCCGGCCGATGTCCCGGCCGCCGTGCCGGCAGCGGAAGAGCCGCCCAGCATGGAGCCGATCAGGGATCCGGCGAGCAGGCCGCCCATCATGCCGCCGAACATGCTGCCTCCGCCCATGGTGGCAGTCCCGCTCCCCACGCCGCCGCGGTTCATGGGCGCGGGCATGGTCTGACGGTTCATGGTGGAGCCGCTGAAGCCCCCGCCAAAACCGCCTGTGGAAGGCCTGGTCATGGTGGAACCGCTGAAGCTCCTCCCGCCGCCCAGCCTGGCGGCATCGGCATAATCAGGCATGGCAAAGGCAAAAGCCGCGAGGAATGCGGCGCTCATGGCAAGCATTTTCCATTTTTTCATGGTCATTCCTTTTTTAATAGTCCCGGTGGCATCCTTCCAGGCGCCTGCAAAGATAATAACCATCTTTGAGCGCCTTGAAAAGGGGCTGCCGATGCCAGGCGTATCCCGGCCGTGCCTCCGGTCCGCATGACGGGACTGGGGCTTGCCCCCGTGCACGTTTGAACATACAATGCGGCAAATCAAACGCTGGAGGGACCATGCGCGTCTACCTCATTGGAGCGGGGCCGGGAGATCCCGGCCTGCTCACCTGCAAGGGCAGGGACATCCTGGCCGCGGCCGATGTCATCGTCTACGACTATCTCGCCGCGGAGGAGCTCCTGGCCAACGCCAGGCCGGACGCGGAACGCATCTACGTAGGCAAGATCGCCGGCAACCACGCCATGGCGCAGGGCGACATCAACCAGCTGCTCGTCCGCAAGGCCAGGGAAGGCAAGACCGTGGCCAGGCTGAAAGGCGGCGACCCCTACATCTTCGGCCGCGGCGGGGAAGAGGCCCTGGAGCTTTTTGAGGCCGGCGTCCCCTTCGAGGTGGTCCCCGGCGTCTCCAGCGCCATCGCGGCCCCGGCCTATGCCGGCATACCGCTCACCCACCGGGCTTTCTCCTCGTCGCTGACGATCATCACCGGGCACGAAGACCCGTCCAAGGCGGATTCCGCCCATGACTGGGACGCCCTGGCCCGCAGCGGATCCACCCTGGTCATCCTCATGGGCATGAAAAACCTGCCCGAGATCACCCGGAAGCTGCTCCATGCGGGCATGCCCGGCTCAACGCCGGCCGCCCTGGTCAACTGGGGCACGACCCTGCGCCAGCGCTCCCTTGCCACGACGCTCGAGGACCTGCCGGCGGCAGCCGTCCGCGAACAATATGCCAACCCTTCCATCATCGTGGTCGGCCATGTCGCGACCCTGCGGGAAAAGCTCGGCTGGTTCGAAAGGCAGCCCCTCTTCGGAAAGACCATCGTCGTCACCAGGGCACGGGAGCAGGCGAGCTCAAGCGCCGCCCTGTTCTCCAGCCTGGGGGCCCGCGTCCTCCAGTTCCCCGCCATACGCATCGAGCCCATGCCTTCCTATGCGGAGCTCGACCAGGCCATCGCCGGCCTTTCTTCCTTCCAGTGGGTCATCTTCACCTCTGCCAACGGCGTCCGCTTCTTCAGGACGCGCCTGGAGGCCCTGGGCCTGGACGCCCGCGCCTTTGCCGGCGTCCGCCTGGCGGCCATAGGGCCGGCCACGGCCCAGGCCCTTGCCGGCATGGGGCTGCGTGCCGACTTCGTTCCGGATTCCTATGTGGCGGAAAGCGTGGCCCAGGGGCTCCTTGCCCAGGGCATGGCCGGAGCGCGCGTGCTCCTCCCCCGCGCCCTGGAGGCGCGTGACGTCCTGCCCAAGGCGCTGCGGGGAGCCGGAGCAACCGTGGACGTCATCCCCGCCTACCGGACCGTGCCGTCCTCCGAAGGGAAGGATGACGTGCTGGAAGCCCTGGAAAACGGCGGCATAGACTGCGTCACTTTCGGCTCATCCTCCACTGTCCGCAACTTTTTCGCCGCCGTGGGCACGGAGGTGATGAAACGGCATCCGGAAGTCAGGCTGGCGGCCATAGGCCCCGTCACCGCGCAGACTCTCCGGGATGCCGGCTTTGAACCGGACATCCAGCCTGGAGAGTTCACCATCCCCGCCCTTGTCGATGCCGTGTGCGCGAATCTCGCCGGCAGGGGAGAACAGGCATGACGATCAGGCTGGGCATCCTCGCTTCCGGCATCGGGAGCAACGCGCAGGCCATCATCGAAGCCGCCCGCTCGGGAAGGCTCGACGCCGAGATACGCCTTGTCCTCTCCGACCGCCCGGGCGCCGGGGCGCTCACCCTGGCGCAGGAATGCGGCATACCTTCCCTGTGCCTGGACCCGGCGCGATGCGCAAGCCGCGAGATCTACGACCAGCATGCCGTCGGGGCGCTCCTTGAGGCAGGCGTGGACACGGTGGCCTTTGCCGGATACATGCGCCTGGTGACCCCCGCCTTTCTCGGAGCCTTCCCGGAGCGCGTGCTGAACCTGCACCCGGCGCTGCTGCCTTCCTTCCCCGGGATGCACGCCACGCGCGCCTGCTGGGAATACGGGGCGAGATTCAGCGGCTGCACCGTGCATTTCGTCAGCCCCGTCACAGACGGCGGCCCCATCATCATCCAGGCTGCCCTGCCCGTGCACCAGGACGAGGACGGCAGCCGGCTTCTGGAACGCATCCACCTGTTGGAGCACCGGATCTACCCGCAGGCCCTCGCCTGGCTGGCCGAAGGACGCCTCAGCCTGCAAGGCCGCCGGGTCCTGCTGGCCCCGGGCACGCGCCCGCCTGCCCCGCAGCCCGACATGGCCCTGGTATGGCCCCCGCTCGAAAACGGTTTCTAGCATGTCCGGAAGATCGACAGATATCACCCAGCATGCCGGTCTGCACCGGCAAAGGAGATGGATCATGAAAACACGCTTCGCCGCCCTTGCGGCCCTTGCTCTCTCCCTCGCGTTCTCCGCGCCCGCCATGGCCGACGGCGCCCCTGTGAAAGAACGCCGCACGCCCGTCCTGCTGGAATTTGAAGGCGTCGACGCCATCGGAGCCACGCTTTCCGCAAAGCTCCGCGAAGAACTGAGCAAGGCCAATCCCGCCACCCCGGAACGCGAGGCCGTCTTCCGCCTCATGCTTTCCAGCGCCGCCGAATTCGACACAAGACCCAGCGCCGGTTCCGTCTATGCCGTGGTCTGGAGCTTCTCCCCTTCGGGCGGATCCATGGAATACTACCTGGCAAGGGACATGGGCGTCGTCACCCCGGACAACATGGATAACGTCATCAGGCGCCTTATCCAGCGCACCGAGGGCGTATCCGCCCGCTACGGCTACCTTGACCGCGACAAGAAGTAAGCGCTCCCCAGCCAACATCCAAACCGGAAGGCGCCGCACAGGCGCATTGCCCAAGCCATGGCTCCCAGACTGCTGGCGGTCCTCTTCGAATGCGTGAAAAGCGGACATCATGTCGCCATCGGCATCTTCCGCTTCCTCATACCCATCGTCCTGGGCGTGAAGCTCCTGGAGGTCTCAGGGCTCATCCCCTGGCTGGCCATGCCCATGCGTCCGCTGATGGACCTGCTCGGGCTCCCCGCGGAAATGAGCCTGGCATGGCTGCCCTGCATGCTGGTGAGCATCTTCTCCGGGCTGATGGTGCTGGTTTCCCTGATGCCGCAGCTCCCGGAACTGACCACGGCGCAGATGACCGTGTTCGGGCTCATGGTGCTCATCGCCCACAGCCTGGTGCTGGAAGTCCGCATTGCCGGACAATGCGGCGCATCCATGCCGTTCCAGTGCTGCCTGCGCCTGGCGTCAGCCATCCTCGCCGCCTTCCTGCTGCACCTGATCCTCGACGGAGCCGGCCTGCTCCAGGGAAAGGCGCTCGTGCTGCTCGACGCCGCCCCCACATCCAGCCTTGGGGAATGGGGGCTGCAGCAGGCATGCAACCTTGCGCAGATGTACGTCATCATCTGCCTGGTCATGCTGCTCCAAAAGGCACTGGACGCCTTCCGCATATCGCAGTTCGCAGCCTGGCTGCTCAGTCCGGTGCTGCGCCTGCTGGGGATCTCCCCCAAGGCTGTCTCCATCGTCATCATCGGCTTCACCATGGGCATCCTGTACGGCAGCGGCGTCCTCATCAAAAGCACGCAGGAGGGGCACCTTTCCGGGCGTGACGTATTCAGCTCCATCTCCCTCCTTGGGCTGAGCCATTCCCTCATCGAAGACACGCTGATGCTCACGCTCATCGGGGGCAGCCTGTGGGGGCTCCTGGGCTTCCGCATCGTTTTCACGCTGGCCTCAGGAGCGCTGCTGAATGCATCCTGGCCCTTTATCAGGCGCTATGCCATGGCCGGACAAGAGGAATAGAGCATGAAGACCATCTGGATCAACGCCGGCGAGATATCAGGGGACCTGCAGGCCGGGGCGCTGCTTTCCGCCCTGCGGTCCATCGTGCCCGCCGGCGAACTGCGCGCTGTGGGCATGGGAGGAGACGAACTGGCCCGTGCAGGCCAGGAAAACATCTTCCGCGTGGAACAGCTTTCCGTCATGGGGATAGCCGAAGTCCTGGGCAGCCTCCCGCGCATCTTCCGCCTCCTGGAAGGCATCCGCAGGGAGCTCGCCCGGGTGCGCCCGGATGCCGTCCTGCTGGTCGACGCCCCGGAATTCAACTTCCGCGTGGCGAAAGCCGCCAGCAGGCTGGGCATCCCGGTGTATTATTTCATACCGCCCAAAGTCTGGGCATGGCGCACAGGACGGGTCGCGTTCCTGAGGCGCCATGTGCGGCGCATCTTCTCCATCCTGCCCTTTGAAGTGGATTTCTTCCGGGAGCACGGCGTGGACGTGGACTACGTGGGCAACCCGCTGGTGGACCTCGTGGACTACCCTTCCATAGCATCCGTCCAGCCCGTCCCCGGGCGCATCGGGCTCATGCCGGGCAGCCGCAGGAAGGAGATCGAGACCCTGATGCCGGCCTTTGCCGGAGCCGCCGAGATCCTGTCCCGCGACTTCACCGGGCTGGAATTCCATTGCATACGCGCACGCAATTTCAGTGAAGAGAAGCTCCGCTCCCTCTGGCAGAGCCGCGTCCCCCTCATCATGGAAGACGGGGAAGACCGCTACCGCTTCATGCGCACCTGCCAGTTCATCGCGGCAGCTTCCGGCACAGCCACGCTGGAGACAGCGCTTGCCGGAGTGCCCACGCTGGTAGCGTACAAAGTTTCGCCGGTCAGCTGCTGGATCGGACGCCGCGTGATCAAGGTCCCCTGGATAAGCCTGACGAACCTCATCTTAGGGAGGGCTGCCTTCCCTGAACACATCCAGGAAGACGCCGATCCCGCGCCGCTGGCCGCGCGCATGGCAGGCTGGCTCGCCCATCCTGAAAAGCTGGAGGCCATCCGGCGGGACACCGATGAGCTGCGCGCGCTGTGCGGCGAAGGAGGCAGCGCGGAACGCGCGGCGAAAGCCCTCTGGCTCGACATGGGCCGCCTGCCCGCCCCGGACCGGGCTCATTCGCACTGATATTCCGGGAAGACCGGATCCGCGCCGTTTTTTTCCAGGAGCATGATGCCTGCTCCGGGATGGGCGAACTCGATCCGCGCATAGATCCCGTGCGCCTCCTGAAAGCTGGCAAAGGGACCGATGACGTACACTTCCCCGTTCCGGCGCAGCAGGGTCGCCGCATCACGCACGCCCAGCTGCACGAGCTCCGCGGCCTTCCTGTCGTCATCGCGTTCCTGAGGCAGCCCTTCCCGGCCGAGCCGCACGAAAAAGCGCTGGGAGGAGGCATAGGGCCTGCCGCTCCTGCCGGCCACCACGTCCAGGGAGACATGGGATATGCCCTCCATCCCCAGAGACTGCGCGGCCGAGCGGGAAAGATCGATGACCCTTCCCTCCACGAACGGTCCGCGGTCGTTGATGCGCACGACCACGCTGCGCCCGCTCCCTGCCTGCCGCACCCTGACGATGGAACCGAAAGGCAGCTCCTTATGCGCCGCCGTCATGGCGAACATGGTGAACCTTTCCCCATTGGCGGTGAGCCTGCCGTGGAACTGCCCTCCGTACCAGGAGGCGATGCCCGTTTCCCGCGCGGGAGCCGCAACGGCAAAGCTGGTGATGCAAAGGGACACGCACGCGGCCACGGCAGCGCGGCGGAAGGCTGGACGGAAGGTATGCATGGAACCAGTATCCCCAGCCGGCGGCCCCTTGTCAAGCGGCCTGGAATAATGCGCTGCAGGCGCTGGCACGCGCCCCAGGTCCCCTCTTGCATGCCGCCCTGCACCGTATTAGGATGGCGGTACTTCCTTCAGGCAGGTCATCTATGCGGCACCGCAAGCTCCTTTACGATTCGCAGGACGCCCAGCTCCTCTCACTCATCTCTCAGGTGGAAAAGCGGAGCCAGTCCGGCGTGCTCCCCATGCCCAAGCTCAACCCGAACGGGATCATCACGCTTTCCGAGCCGATGGAGGAACGCATGGCCACGGCCGTGCTCAGGCTGCTGGACATGCTCAGCAAGGGCGGCGCCGAAGAACGGCTCGACGCCCTGCGCGCCCTGCATGCGGAGATACGATCCATGACCCATGCGCAGTATCCCATGAACACCGGCAGGGTGCTTGTGCAGATCATGAAGGATCTCGTGCGGAGGGGAGGAGACCGGGACCACCAGCTGCGCCTGGCGCACGACTTCCGCATGGCAGCCACAGGGCGGCCCGCCGTGGTCCGCAACCTGCTCAGGCGCTATTTCATGCTCGAAATGCCCGAGACGTGGAACCAGGCGGTGTTCGACAACCATGTCCATGACGCCAACACCAAGGGGCGCAAAAGCCCGACGCACCTGATCATGGATGCATGGCTCAAGGGGATACGTTCCCTCACGGTCATCTACTACAACTACGTCCTGCCTTCTGCCGCCCACGAACTCCTTTCCGCTGCGTCCATCATGGGCATCACGGTGCGCATCGGCCTGCTTTTCCACGCGCCCCACAGGGGCAGGCTCGTCGACCTCATATGGGTGCCGCGCGGATTTGCCAGCGAGGAAGAATTCGTATCCTTCCTCTACACGCAGGAGATGCAGGCCCTCATGGGCAACGGCCGCGCTGCCACGCGCTGGCTGGAGAAACGCATCCTCCGCCTCGCGCGGTCCTGGAACGGAAGCGAGAGGATCCGCTTTGCCGCCATGCTGGGCGCAGAGCCGGCACCGCTGGACGAGCAGGAATTCCTGAGCTTCGTCGGGAGCGGACAGGCTTCCATACTGCATCTGGCAGAGTTCATCTACAAAAAGCTCTTTCCGCTGATGCAGGAAAAGGCTTCGTCCCTTGCGCACGATGCGGCCGACATGGAAAAAAGCGAAGAGGAACGCGCCGAGGCCCAAAAGCAGCTCGCACGCCTCGACCACCTGACCATCGAAGCCCTCCTCAAGCGCCTCAACGACCCGGAACTGTTCCCGGAATCTCAATGGATGCAGGAGGCATGCACCTCTCCCGACTGCCCTGCCATCCTCAATATGTCTCCGTACAAGCTGCTCAAGCATCTCTGGGACCTGAAAAGCGGCAGCCGCGTCACGCTCAATCTGGCCCGCCTGGACGCCACCGACGTCCTCGAGCTGCTCTGGGACTGCAAGGGGCTCATCACGCACCTGGAGATGTTCAACCTCAAAGACTGGCAGAACGGGAGCCTGGAGGCCCTACCAGAGATCAACGCCCTGCAGCGCGCTGTCAACGACAGTTCCATACCGAGGCTGAAGTCCCTCGTCGTGAACATGATCGAAAAGGAAGCCGGCCTGGGATCTCCGGACCAGGACCGCCTGCGCAAGCTGCGCATCATGCTGCAGAACCTCCCCGTGCTCTGCGAATACTACCAGGCTTCCAAGCTGCGCGCCACCATGGGGACGGATTCCACGAGCCGCCCGGGATACCATTTCGGCATGGGGCTCGCCTACCCTGAGACCCTGCCCCTGCAGGCACGCAGGGAACTCAACCGCCGCAGGCGCGGCGCCCATCTCATCCTGCCTCTGAAGACCGAACTGCTGGAGCAGGTCACCTACACGCCAAGATCTCCTGAAGAAGAAGACCCTCCGCTCACTTCATGGATCCGGAGCCTCCCCGGGATGCACCGCTTCGGGGAGCAGAAGCAGACGGAATGGACACCCGTTTCAGAAAACACGGTCGTGAGCCGCAGCGGGCGCTGCACGTCGGCCTACGGCAGGCTGCGCGGGCTGCGGGGCTGCGTCGTCACCCTTGGAGGCAACAGCAATTTTTCCAGCAACGGATTCATCGCGCTCCCCAAGGAAGAGGAGAGCATCTGGGAAAAGCTGTCCTACCTGGCGACCGGCCCGGCCAACGTGCTGCGCGTATGCGCGGGATTCTTCCTTGCCTGGGCCTGCTTCATGTTCACGCAGCCGGGCATGCTGGCATGGCTCGGCGCCCCCCTCTGGTTCTTCATCACGTTCTTGCGCGTCATACTGCAGTCCGTCCTGGGCTCCGGCGGGCTGCACAGGTCCTCCATGCTGCGCTGGAACAATTACGTGAGCTGGTCGGATGTCTGCATCACCCTCATGTACAGCGGACCGGCCGTCCTGCTGCTGGAACCGGTGCTCCGTGTCTTTGTGCTGGAGCACTGGCTCGGCTGCACCGCTTCCAACGCCCCCTTCACCGTGTATGCGCTCCTCACCCTGGCCTACGGGCTGTACAAGGCCTTCTCGCATGCCATGCGCGGCTACCCGCTGAAAGCGCAAATGATCGACCTTGCCCTCACGCCCCTCTGCGTCCCTGTCGTCCTGCTGTTCCACTGGCTCCTTGCCGGAGCGCTCGGGATGCTCGGGAACAGCCCCTCCCTGCCGCTCTATGCCGTCCTCGTCACCAAGATCGGCTGCGATGCCGTCATCGGCTTTGGCGGCGGCATTTTCGACAAGGAGAACAACCTGCGCCGCCGCATGGAAGACTGCCACATCCTCCTGGACGGGATGCTTTCCCTCTACAGCCGCATGACATCCCTCTTTCCGGAGCGGGATGCAGGCTCCCTCCTGTCCGATCCTGCGGCGCTCAAACGCCTGCTCGATGACCGCGCCCCCGACATCTGGCAGGAACTCGTGGTCAACGCGCTGGACCTCATGCATGTGTGGTACTTCCAACCGCGGGCGAATTACGCCCTGTCGCGCCACATGCGCCGCCTGACGGCAGAAGAAAGGACGGTTTTCCTCAATATGCAGCAGGTATTGCGCATGGAAAAGCAGATCAGCCAGATGCTGATCAACGGGCTCGCCGGACGCGGTTTCGCCAATGCGCTCTCTTTCTACCTCTCCCGCCGCGGGGAATACCTCGCCAGCGTGGAGCAGCTTGCAGCGGAGCATCCCGCCTGACGGTCCGGAAGGGCATGAGGTGCCGGGAAGACTGGCGTCCTTTCCTTGTGGGAAGCCGTGCTGAAACGGCAGCTCCCCTGCCTCCCTGCAAAAGAAAGCCGCCCGTAAGGGCGGCTCACAAGGAGGGCTCCGCCGCTGATGGGGACGGCGGGGCTGTATGGGAATCGATCAATACTTGGG
>CACZQM010000035.1 GCA_902783285.1 uncultured Desulfovibrio sp.
AGAAGGCCAGGCCGCAGAGCCCGTTCAAAAGCTCCATGGGCGCATGGAACACGGCCAGCTGCGCCTCGCCCTCCGCGAACATGGTCAGCGGCTGCGCCACGCAGAGGGAAGGCTCGGCTTCCTTCATGTCCAGGTCGTCCAGGAAGCGGCGCATGTCTTCCGGACCGGGCAGGTAATGCTCGCCGCCCTCGCCGTCGAAGCCCGAGGTGACGAATTTCAGGATGCGCTCCGGCGCAGGCACCGTCCATCCCAGGTAGTGCCAGCCGCCTCCGCAGTTGAGCCCTTCCCGCGTGAAATGCACGGGGATGCGCTCTTTGCGGGCCCGGCGCAGCCAGTTGATGACGCAGGAATGCACGCCTGCTTTGGGCGTGATGGAACGCTCCGGCGCGCGGTCCGTCCAGGCGATGCCCAGGGGCTCTTCCACGCCGGCAAGATCGATGAGTTCGCTGATGCCAAAGGCCATGTTCCCTCCTCAGCCCCGTGAAAAGTGAAGGGCGGCAAGCCCGGAAAGGGGCATCATGGCAAAGCATACCCCGCGTGGAGCTTCACCGTCAAGGCGCAGCAGGGCAGCTGCGCCCGCTGCGGGATGCGGGCTGCCGGAGGGAAAGGCTGTTGCCATTCCCTGCCTCTTGCGCTAGGTTGCGCCCGTGCTGCACATTTCCCGCAGCCGGGGTTTGGCCTGGATGACAGGCCGGGGAGTCTTCATGGAAGCGCTAACTGTGGGCAAGATCGTTGCCGTGCCGCTGCTGCTCTGGCTCTGCGCCGCCATGGGCCGGCGCTGGGGCGGCTTTGCCGCGTCTGTCTTTGCCGGGCTCCCCATCGTGTCCGGTCCTGTTTCGCTGGTCATCACCCTGGAGCAGGGGCCGGAGTTCGCCCAGGGCATGGCCTTCAACGTGCTGCCGGGCATCTGCGCCTGCGTGTGGGAGAACGTGACTTATTCCTGGCTCTGCCGGCGCTTTTCCTGGCTTCCCGCGATCCTGATCACGCTCATCCTCTACTTTGCCTTCGCCGCGCTGCTCTGCGTGGTGCGCCTGCCCCTTGCCGCCTGGTCGGCCATCGCCCTGGCCGTGCCCTTCATCGGCCTGCGCTTTCTGCCGCGCAAGAGCGAAAAATGGCACGCCCCGCCGGCGCATCACGGCGCTCCCTGGCTGCAGATGTTCGTGGGCATGCTCGCCATGATCGGAGAGACCGAGGGCGCGGCCTGGCTGGGCCCCCAGTGGAGCGGCATGCTGGTCTTCTTCCCCGTGCTCAGCGGCGTGATCGGCATGTTCGCACACATGGAAGCCGGTCCCGAGGCGGCGCTGCGCGTGTTCCGCGGCACGCTCACCGGGCTCTCGGGAGCCACGTTGTTCGCCGTGGTGGTGGCCTGGTGCGTGCCGCACCTTTCCGTTGCCGCAACGTACGGGCTGGCCACGCTGGCCGCCCTGGGCGTGTCGGGCCTGCTGTCCCTCGCCGTCAGAAAATAAGGTCACTTCCTTGCCGCACACGGCAGGAAAAAAAAGAGCCCCGTCCCGGGGCTCTTTGCGTTGACGGATGGGCGTGCCGGCTGCTACGCCGGCTTCTTTTCCACGATGCAGGCGTCCAGCGCGGCGCGTATGGCCTTTTCGTCCATGTTCTGGCCGATGAACACCAGCTTCTGCATGCGGTCGCCGTAGGTGCCGTCCCAATCCTTGTCGATGTCCGGATCCTTGCGGCGCTCGGCAGCCTGGCGCGCGGGCGGGGCCGAGGCCAGCCAGTCGCCGTAGGGCGAGGCCGCCATCTGTTTGCCTGCCTGCTCATACAGGTAGGCGGTGTCAGGCTCTTCGTTGAACCAGATCAGCCCCTTGCAGCGGATGACCGAGGAAGGCCAGGCGTCGTTGACGAAGTCCTCGAATTTCTTTTGCGCGAACCCGGCGCGGCGGTAATAGACGAAGGTGCCTATGCCGTATTCCAGGGCCTCCCCTTCGCCATGGTGGTGATGGTGGTGGTGCCCGTGCCCATGCTCATGCTCGTGGTCATCATCGTCATCATGGCCGTGGCCGCCGTGTTCATGCTCATCATGCTCATGATCGTGATCGTGATGATGCTCATGCGCGTCGTGGTCATGGCCATGGTGATGATGTTCATGGTCGTGGTCATGGTCGTCATCATCGTCATGATCTTCTTCTTCCGCGTCGGCTTCCAGCGCTTTGACCCAGCCCATGGATGCGCAGGCGCGGTCGAAGTCGAAGCGGTGCGTGTCCATGATGTCCTTCACGTCCACGTCGCAGTAATTGGTCTCGATGATGTTGGCTTCGGGCTGCAGCTTGCGTATGACGGCGCGCAGCACGCCCAGCTGCTCTTCGCTCAGCCCCTCGACCTTGTTCAGGATGATGGTGGTGCAGAATTCGATCTGCTGGATGAGCAGGCTGGCGACATCTTCTTCCTCGATGTCGTCTTCTTCGAGGCGCTTGCCGCCCATGAATTCGTCCACCATGCGCTGCGCGTCCACAACGGTGACGATGCCGTCGAGCCGGCAGATCTTGGGCAGGGATTCATCGCCCATGGTGATGGTCTGCGCGATGGGCATGGGCTCGCATATGCCGCTGGCCTCGATGAGGATGTAGTCGAAGCGTCCGGTCTGGATGAGGTCGAGGATCTGGTTGAGCAGGTCCACCTTGAGCGTGCAGCAGATGCAGCCGTTGGAGAGCGGCACCAGGCTCTTGTCTTCCTGCACCACGCTGCCGCCCCTGGCGATGAGCGAGGCGTCGATGTTCACTTCGCCTATGTCGTTGACGATGACGGCTACCTTGTAGCCCTGCTGGTTGGCCAGGACGCGGTTCAGAAGGGTCGTCTTGCCTGCGCCCAGGTATCCGGCAAGCACGGTGATGGGAACTATCTTGCGGGGTCTCTTCATGGTCTTTTCCTGAAGGCTGAAAGTTTTCTTGGACAACGGATATGATAGTGGCAAATGCCGCTTCGTCAACCGGCTGGGGCCGGCCGCCGGCAGATGCCTGCAACATGCGGAGCTATTCCCCGTGCTCTTTTAACACCTGTTCGGCGTTGTCGAGCGCTTCTTCCAGCAGGTCGCTCTGGCGGTTGGCCTCGCGCGGGTCCCAGTTGGCAAGCGCCTCGCGCATGGCTGCCAGCGCGGCGGAAACGCCTTCCGCCGCGGCAAGCGCCTCTTCCCTGCACGGGGAGGGAAGGCTGCCAAAGCGCAGCGAGTCGGGCAGGTATTCCGCCAGTTCCGTCACGCCGCGCTTCATGCCGGGCTGCCCCCAGCGGTCGAGCTGTTCCCAGACCAGTGCGGAAAGCAGGGGCCATGCCTTGCAGACTTCGTCTTCGTCATATGTCCAGGCGCCGACCCGGATCTGCAGTATCCTTCCCATGCGTCACGCCTCCCCGGTCCATTCGGTCCGCACTTTGGCGATCACGGACTCCACGGCTTTCTGCTGGTCCGGGGGGCATACGACGATGAGCGTCTCGCCGGGCTCGACGTTCCTGGACTGGTCGAAGTACACGTCGTAGATGATGCCTTCCGGTCCGCGGTAGCAGAGGGGCACCTCGCGCTTCATGCGGGATATGATGAAAAGTTCCATGCCGTCCGTCACCGAGACGGTCTTGCAGCCGAGGATCTTGACCTTCTTGTCGACCTCGGGGACGAAGTAATATTTGGCCCTCTCTGCCGCGCAAAACGCGTACAGGCTCTCCTTCAGCAGCAGGCTGACGACTTCCTGCTTGGTGAGGTAGTGCCGTATGGTGCACAGCGGCGTGCCCGCCTCGACGAAGCAGCCGTCCAGTTCACGGTGTATGCCGTGCGCCACGCCGTTTTCGTGCGCCGTCACGAAGAAAGGATTTTTTTCCCGCGTGATGGTGGCCAGCAGGGTGCCCGGGCGTTCCTTCCAGGTGCCGGATTCCCCCGCGACCTTCGCCCCTTCTTCCAGCCCGCTGAAGCGCACGACGCCCGTATGCGCGGCCAGGATCTCTTTTTCGACGAACGGCGCTTCCTTCAGCTCCCGCAAGACTTCCGTGATGTCCCGCATGTGCCCTCCTACCTGTAGTACAGGTTGCGCCCGCCCATGGTGGCCAGGGCCTGGCTGAGGTTGGCGCGCACTTCCCTTCTGTCCCACACGCCCTGGATATGCCCGCGCGCCAGGGCCTTGAAGCAGTTGTGGTGGTCGGGCGGGATGTCTATGCCGGTCGTGCTGCGGATGACGGACGGCCCGGCGAAGCCGATATCCGAAGAACGGATAGCAAACTGGTAGAAGGCGCATCCCAGGAAGCTGGCCACGGGCCCGCCGTAGGATTTCGTATCGTACAAAACGAGGTACAGGCCGCCGGAATCGATGTACTTCCTCACCGCGACGGTGCAGCGGGGCATCTGGATGAGCCCGTGCGTGCCTTCCTGGATGCGTATGCCCGCGGTGCCGTGGCAGTAGACGATGAAAGGATAGCGCTTGCGGGCCGCCCTGTCTGCGGCAGAAATGAATTTTTCCCCTTCGGCCACGCCGAAGGATCCGCCGCGGAACGAGCCGGCCAGGATCGCAACGACGACCTGGATGCCTTCGATGCGCGCTTCAAAGGTGATGCATCCGCTTTTCAGGCCGGTCTTCTGCTTGGCAGCGGCGATCTTTTCGCTGAAGCCGGGAAAGCCCAGGGGGTTGCCGGCTTCCACTTCGGCATTGAATTCGAACAGCGAATCCTCATCGAAACAGTTGTTCATCACCCACTGGTATTCCATGGGGAAATGGTGCCCGCACGTGGGGCAGACGCCGGCGAACTCGTTGTACAGGTCGGGGACCCATATGTCCATGCAGCCGCGCTTGGCCGCGTGGGGGCAGGATATGGCCCTGTCTTCCTTGGCCTTGCTGCTCACCCATGCCCACGGCCGGTCGCTTCCGGCGCCCGTCCACTCCGAAAGCGTGGTGAGCTCTTCTTCCTGCAGGGCGGCTTCCTCTTTGTTGAGGAGGGAGCGGCGGATCCTCCTCCAGGGCTTCACCATGCGCAGGCGGAACATTTCCCATTCCGACCCCAGTTCTTCCAGGAGGTTGGAAAAGGTGCGCCTGTTGCTGTGGTACAGCCCGTAGATGAGGCGGTTGTAGATCTCCCACCACTGCTCCGACCAGGCATCGCCCATGCGCCCGATGATGGAGCGCCTGTTCTGGCAGACCTTGTGCGAGGCCTTGATGTATTTGTTCTGGCGTATCTCCACGAGCCGCTGGCGCGACTTGCGCGAAAGGGTCCAGCGCACGAAGATGTCGTCGAGGTTCAGCTCCCTGTCGCGCAGGCGGCGCAGGCTCGAGGCGCGCATGGGGGCGAAGCCGCGGGCGCGCAGGACGACCTCGTCCGTTGCCCGGATGAGTTCCTGCCGCAGGTTGCGGAAAAATTCAAAGTGGTAGGGGCGGGCGCCCAGGATGGGCTCCTGGATGATGCCGTCTATGTAGCCGAATCCCAGGTTGTCTTCCGCCGTCAGGCGCAGGTTGTCGGCGCAGCGTTCCACGAGCTCAGCCGGGGCACGTCCGTCCGGTCCGAGGTGCCCTTCGATGGCGGCGGCCCCCTCGGGGGAGATCACGGAGTAGTAGCCGTGGGAGAGCATGAGGCGGCGGTCGGCGAGGGCTATGGCCTCCGCACCGCCGGATCCGCCTTCGGAAAAGACGGCGATGACCGGGACGGTGAGCCCCGCCATCTCGTAGATGTTCCTGGCGATCTGCTGCGCAGCGCCGGGATATTCTTCGAGCGGGTAGCCGCCCGGCGTGAAGACGAAGGTGTGGATGGGGATGCCTTCTGTTTCGGCAACGCCCATGTAGTGCTTGGCCTTGGCATTGCCCCAGGGCTTGGCGGAACCGCCGTTGCGGAACTCCTCGCCATGGCCCTTTTCGTGCCCGATCACCAGCACGGGCTGATGGTATGCGGCGCCTTTCCTGTGGCGGGTGATGTAGGCGCGCGCGATGACCATGGCGGGATCGTTGGTGTGCTCGCCCTGCCCCCCGATCTCGGTGTAGTCGTCGTACACGTTCTCCAGAATGTCCCGCAGGCAGATGCGCTGGGGATGCCTGACGATGCGCACCTTGTCCATGGGGGTCAGCTTGTCTTCAAGCTTGCATTCCGTAAAGAAGAAGAGGTCTTCGAGCGAGCTGATCCTGGACTTGATGTCCAGGTCGGGGTTTTCCTCATGCTCCTGCTTCAGCAGGGCAAGCCTTTCTGCGAGGAGGGAGATGTCCTCCTCGTGCTTGTCCGGAAAGATATCCGTCAGGTAATGGAGCCTGCTGCTGAGCTGCTGGAGCTGTTTTTCCCAATCCGTCATAGGATGCCCTTCCAGAGGCCTGGAAGTTAAAATTCAAGGATCTCCTGCGTTTTTTTGCGCAGGAAGGAGAGGTTGGTGCGCATGGGGCCGCCGCTTTTGCTGTGCCCTTCGAGCACGAAATGGTCGAGGAATTCCAGCCCGTGGGCCTTGGCTTCGCCGAGGCTGGCGCCCCATACGATGGCCAGGGCCAGGTTCGGGTCGAACTCGGTGGGGATGGAGTAGGGCGATCCCGGCGAGACCGGCGGCATGTGGGTATGCACCTGGCACCAGTCGAACGGCTTCCATGAAAAGGCGTCGATGTCTCCGACCCAGGGCATGAAGGAATTGTCCGGATCCTCGGCGATGATCCTGTATTCTATGCCCACGCCGTTGAAGGCGATGGCATCCTGCCCGTAGCCGAGCGGATCCCCGAGCCCGGTCCTGATCTGCTCGGAGATGAGGTCGGGCTTGCGCCCGTTGACCAGGCAGGCGGCAGCCGAAACACCGTTCTCCACCTGTATCCGGGTGTTCACCTCCATGAGGAACGGGTTCCCTTTGCGCGTGACGATCCATTCCCATGTGCCCACGCTGTCGTAGCCGACCTTGCGCGCCATGCGCACGGAATGGCGGATGATCTCCTTCTGCACCGCCGCAGCGTCGAAGCCGTAGGCGATGTCGTCCGGGGCGAAGCCCGGGGCGACCTCGAGCCGCTTCTGGTGGCCCGAAGACTGGATGGAGCAGTTGCGCGTGCCGAAGTGCACGATCTGCTTTCCGCTCCTGTCGCCCAGGATCTGGACTTCCAGGTGGTTGAAATCCTGGATGCGCTGCTCGATGAGCACGCCGTCGTCCTTGAACTGGCGCTGGGCATAGCTGCGGATGCGGCGGTAGACATGCTTGAAGAGGTCGATGTCCCCCACCTCTTCGATCCCCATGCCGCCGCCACCTGCCGAGGCCTTCACCAGGACCTTGGGGCGGCTCACGCCCTGCTGCGACTGGAAGTCGAACAGCGAGCGCGCCACCTTTTCCGCTTCCTGCTCGTCGTAGATGGGCTTGTCGGAACCGGGCACGGTGGGAACCGAGAGGCTGCGCGCGAGACGCTTGGTGTTGATCTTGTCGCCCAGGTCGCGTATGAGCCGCCAGGAAGGACCCAGGAAGACCAGCGGGCGGCTGCGTTCCACGACGCGCCGGGCAAAGCGGTAGTCTTCGGCAAAGAAGCCGTAGCCGGGGTGCACGGCAGTGCATCCGGAATCGTCCGCCACGCTGAGCAGTTCGTTGGCGTCGTGGTAGGAAGATATGCGGTACAGGCTTTTTTCGCCGCCCAGGGACCGGGCCATGGCGACATGGCCGGAGCAGGAATCCTCGCCGGTGTAGACACAGGCAAATCCCAAGCCGAGCCCGCGGCAGGCCTGCAGGATGCGCACCGCGATCTCGCCGCGGTTGGCTATGAGCACTTTATGGCGTGTATCCATGGAGATTCCTAAAATTACGTCTTCACCGGTCAGGCGGCGGATCCCGCAGGATCCGGGACGGAACGCATCACACATGATGGACTGTCAATATACACGTTGCAGCCGTAAAGGACAAGCCCTGCCGGGTGGAGGGCAGAACGTCGCATTTTTGTTGACGTTTTCTGTTTCCGCCGCCCGGACGGCGGCGCAATGCACGGCTGCCGCGCCTCGTGCCGCGGGAGTGCCATGGCAGGGGCTCGGGCGTTGTCTGGAAGGGGGGAGGGCGCCTGCCGCCTGCGCCCCTACAGCGCCAGTTCGTGATAGACCCGTCCGTCAAGGTCTTTCCACTCAAGCCCGCCGTCGCTCATCATCATGTAGCTGTGCGGGCTGCCCTGCTTGGGCAGGGAGACGGACCCGGGGTTGAGGCAGAGGCGCCCGCCGCATTCCTCCCATGCGGGGACGTGGGTGTGCCCCTGGAGCAGGATCCCGTCCGGGGGCAGGCTGGGCATGTTGCCCCTGTTGAACACATGCCCGTGCGTGGCGAAGACCATCCTCTTCCCGGCGTAAAGCAGGCAGTATTCGGCCATGACCGGGAATTCCAGCACCATCTGGTCCACGTCGGAATCGCAGTTGCCGCGCACGCAGAGGATGGAGCTCTTGACACTGTTCAGCAGGGAGGCCGTTTCCGCCGTGCCGTAGCCGCCTGGCAGGCTGTTGCGTGCCCCGTGGTAGAGCAGGTCGCCCAGCAGCAGGAGCCTTTCAGGGGCTTCCCGCGTGAAGGCTGCGAGCAGCCGGCGGCAGCAGTCCGCCGAACCGTGGATGTCGGAGGCGATCATGATCTTCATGCGGAAGCTCATCTCCGTTTTTTGGAAAAGACGACAAAGGCGATGATGATGACGGCCAGCAGGACAGCGCCCGCATAGTTGATGGACATGGCTCCTCCCGTCCGGGTTTATCCCGCTTCGAAGAATGCCTGGTAGGCGAGTTTGGCAGACCAGATGTCCGGCACCGACGAGAGTTCGAAGGGGCTGTGCATGCCCAGCAGGGCCGGTCCGGCATCCACGACGTCCATGCCGTAGGCCGCCAGGAACAGGGCCACCGTGCCGCCGCCGCCCACGTCGACCTTGCCCAGTTCGGCCATCTGCCAGGGGATGCCCCGGGCATCGAGCACGCCGCGCAGCCATCCCAGGTATTCGGGATGGGCGTCGTTGGCGCCGTATTTCCCGCGTGATCCGGTGAACTTGCAGAAGGCGATCCCGCTGCCGAAAAAGGCGGAGTTCTTCATCTCGTGGCGGTCCTGCCAGTCGGGATCGACGGCGGCATGCACGTCTCCGGAAAGGGCTTTCGTGTGCATCATGATGCGGCGGAAGGGCGTCTGCGGCTCCCATGCGGAAGCCATGTCCTGCACGCAGTATTCAAAGAAGCGCGAACTGGCTCCGGTGGAGCCTTCCGAGCCGATCTCCTCCTTGTCCCAGAAGATGACGCAGCTGGTGTATTCCGGATCGTCTGCGTCCAGCAGGGCGCGCAGGGCGGTGTACACGCAGATGCGGTCGTCCTGCCCGTAGCCGCCCACGATGCCGCGGTCGAGCCCCACATAGCGCGCTTCGCCGGCGGGCACGGCTTCGATCTCGGCAGAGATGAGGTCGTCCTCGCAGATGCCGTACCGTTCGTGGAGCAGCTCCAGGATGCGCGCCTTGACCGCTTCCTTGGGCGCCTCCTGCCCTTCTTCTGCCAGTGCCGGCTCGTGGCCCAGGATGATGTTCAGCTTTTCGGCTTCAAAGGCGTCGGCGAGCGTCTTCTTGGCGTCGTCATGGGCCAGGTGCGGCAAAAGGTCGGCAATGGTGAAGACAGGTTCCCCCTGTCCTTCACCCAGGCAGATGGGGAGCGCTTCCCCTCCCGCTTTGACCACGACGCCGTGCAGCGCCAGCGGGCGCGCGAACCACTGGTATTTGCGCAGCCCCCCGTAATAATGCGTTTTCGCCTGCCCGACGCCCACCTGCTCGATGAGGGGGTGCTGCTTGAGATCGAGCCTGGGGCTGTCCGTGTGCGCGCTGATGAGGCGCAGCCCTTCGGCAAGGGACCTGCGGCCGCGCCGTGCAGCGAACAGGGCTTTGCCATGCAGATGGACGAAACCCCTGCCGCCTTCGAATCCGGCGCGGAAGCCGGCGGCCTCCAGCTGTTCCATGGCGGCGGCCACGGTCTCGCGTTCCGTCTTGGCGCGGCTCAGAAAGTTCATGTAGCCATCAGCCAGGGCGCGCATGGCGCTGCGCCCTGCTTCATCCTTATAGATCTCCCATCCCGATCGTTTTTGGGAAGCCAGTTCTTTCATCATGACCTCGATGCCTGTCTCTTGCTGCCCGGATCAATGGTCCTGGGCATGCATTCCGTAAATGCCCGCAGCGCCTCCGGACCGCGATCCGGCGTCCGCAGGCGGAGTTTCCAGCAGGGCGGGATGCAGGCGGTAGACCTCGGAAAGCAGGTACAGCGAGCCGCATACCAGCACGGGGCGCCCCCCTGCCGCT
>CACZQM010000036.1 GCA_902783285.1 uncultured Desulfovibrio sp.
CGTCGGCCTTGGCGTGTTCGCCGTAGGCGCCCTGGTCATCTCGATACTCTGGAAGATCGCCCTCGAGATGAAGAAGGAAGGGGGCGTTCCCTTTGAACTGCCCGAAGGCGAATAGCCCTTCCCGCTGAACGATGACTCAAAAGCCCGCGCATATGCGCGGGCTTTTTCCATGCTCTCCTGCCTGCTCCGGCAGGACCCTGCCCATGGTCCTTCAGTTCCTGCCAGGGAGCGGATAGCGGCCGCAGGTGAACTTTTCGCCTTCCGGACAGTAGCCCAGCCGCTCGCACTTGGCGCCGGCATGGCGGAATATCTCCGGCAGCACGCGGCGGCAATGCTCCAGCATGGAACGCGCCGCGCCGCGGATCTCCCACTGCGCCCGGGAGCAGCAGCGCTGCTCGAAAAACTGCAGCAGCGAGCGGCAGTTCATGGTCACCACGATGCTCGTGGCCGCGGCCTGCGGCAGCACGAACCGCGCATCCTCGTTGGCGTTCTTTCCGCGCCCGCCCGCCTCAAGGAGCGCCTTCAGCTCGCGGTAGGCGGAGCCGATCCCGTCCATGCACGCCTCAAAACGGGCAAGGGCCCTGGGATCGGCGGCAATGGCCGGAGGCACGACATAGTCCATGGCCGAAGCATCGACATAGCGCTGGCTCTGCTGGGAATAGCTGGCGATGCGGTGGCGCACGAGCTGGTGCGTGAGCGCGCGCGACACGCCGGAAAGGGCAAAGGTGAAGCTGACATGCTCTACAGGGCTGGCATGCCCGGACGCGATGACCTTCTCCACGAACTCCGCCTGCTTCTCACGGCTGATGGCGCCGGAAAGCAGGTCTTCCCACATGTCGGCCACGTCGCCTGCGTGGTAGCACTGGCGGAAGGCAGCGTAAATAAGGGCCAGGGGCTCCGGCGTATGCGCCAGCAGCTCCACGCGGCATTTCTTCTGGGGCATCGTATCTCCTTTGCGGCTAAAGCAGGCTGCCCTGCCCGCCGGGGCAGCGTTCGGAACGGTCCATGTGGCGGTAGGCCTTGGGCGTGGCCACCCGCCCCTGGGGAGTGCGGTTCAAAAAGCCGCACTGTATGAGATACGGCTCATAAATGTCTTCGATGGTGCGCATTTCTTCGGAGCAGGCCACAGCCAGGGTCTTGAGCCCCACCGGCCCGCCATTGAACTGGTCGATGACCAGGGAAAGGATCTTGCGGTCCATCTCGTCCAGCCCGGCCTCGTCTATGTCCAGGCGGGCAAGGGCGGCACGGGCCTGCTCCCCGTCCACCACCCCGCTGCCGTACACGGCGGCAAAATCACGGACGCGGCGCAAAAGGCGGTTGGCGATGCGCGGCGTCCCGCGCGAGCGCCGGCCGATCTCCAGCGCGCCGTCATCTGTCACATCCACCCCCAGGATGCGCGCCGAGCGCCGCACCACGCGCGCCAGTTCTTCGGGCGTGTACATCTCCAGCCGGCTGATGATGCCGAAACGGTCGCGCAGCGGCGAAGAAAGCAGCCCCAGCTTGGTGGTGGCTCCGACAAGGGTGAAGGGTTCTATGTCCAGCTTGACGGTGCGGGCCGCCGGTCCCTGCCCGATGATGATGTCCAGGGTGTAGTCCTCCATGGCCGGGTAGAGTATCTCCTCCACGGCGATGGGCATGCGGTGGATCTCGTCGATGAACAGGATGTCGTGCCGCTGCAGATTGGTGAGTATGGCGGCAAGGTCGCCGCTGCGCTCCAGCACGGGGCCTGACGTCGTCACCAGGTTGACGCCCAATTCCGAAGCCATGATGCGCGAGAGCGTGGTCTTGCCCAATCCCGGCGGACCGTAGAAAAGCACATGGTCCATGGGCTGTCCGCGCTCCATGGCGGCGTTGAGATAGACCCGCAGGTTGGCGCGAAGGTCCTCCTGCCCGATGAATTCCTCCAGCCGCTGCGGACGTACGGTCTCGTCCGCATAGTCGGCCGCTCTGCCCTTGGGGGCGCGTTCCGCCATGCGCTATTTCCCTCCGCCGATGATCCTGAAAGCCCGCGAAAGCATCATCTTCTCGTCCATGCCGGGATCTTCCGCCTGCAGCTTCGCCAGCACGGACTGTGCCGTGACCTCGTCGACGCCCATGCCCACCAGCGTGGCAAGCACGTCGCGGACCAGGGGATTGCCGCCCTGCGAAGGCCCCGCAGATGCCTTTCCGGCAAAAGCAGCGGCTTCGTCCTTCATCTTGTATTTGAGGTCCAGGAAGATCTTCTGCGCTGTTTTCTTGCCTATGCCGGAGACCCTGGTGAGCGGGGCGCCGTCGTCCTGCGCCACCATGCTCCGCAGATCGTCAGGCCTGTAGCTGGAAAGGATGGCCAGCGCCGTGCGCGCCCCCACGCCGCTTATGCCCGTGAGCATCAGGAAGGTCTGGCGCTCGTCCCATGTGGAAAAGCCAAAAAGCTCCTGGGCGTCTTCGCGCACCACCAGGCAGGTGTACAGCGCAGCCTTCTCCCCGCGCACCGGCAGGGAAAGCAGCGTGGTCTCAGGAGCGAAGACCTCGTATCCGAGCCCCGACGCCGTCAGCAGCACGCAGCTCGATCCGCCGCGCTCCAGCACGCGCCCTTCGATATAGGCAAGCATGGATCCTCCTCGTCCCAGCAGGTATGACTAGGGCAGGGTAATGGATATCGTGCGGCTTGGCAAGGAAGACTCCGGCGGCGGGGGGCCCGCCGGCATCCGCATGGCATCTTCCGTTTTCACGAAACGCCCCGCTGCCATGGGCGCTTTTTCTGCGTCCGCACCTTCCCCTGCCCTGTCCCCGGCGGGCGGTATTTTGCGGGATCGGGGGAGCAAAGCCTTGACGAAGGCATGCACCTTGCCGCAATATTGCCGCGCGGGATCAGCCCGCCCATGTCATTTTAATGTTCAAAAGGGATGCATCATGAAAAAGCTGCTCTTTGCCGCAGGGATGGCGGCGCTGCTTGCCGCCGGGACGGCCCGGGCCGATATTTTTGACGCCGCACAGTCCGGAGATGTGGACGCCGTGACCAAATTCCTCTTCCAGGGGACGGACGTGAACACCAAGGCCAACGGAGGGTGGACCCCCCTGCACTGGGCAGCCCGCCACGGCAAGGCCGGCGTGGTGCGGGTGCTGCTCGCATCCGGAGCCGACGTCATGTCCAAGGACAGGAATGAGCGCACCCCCCTGCACTGGGCGGCCGAGAACAACAGCCTGGACGTGGCCAAGGCCCTGCTGGAAGCCGGAGCGAACGTCAATGCCAGGGACCACGACGGCAGGACGCCCCTGCATACGGCAGCCCACTATGGCAGCGTGGACATGATCAAGACCCTGATGGAAGCCGGAGCGGATCTCAAGGTAAAGGATGAGATCGGCTGGACGCCGTTGCACAGCGCCGCCCAGGCGGGCAATGCCGACGCCGTGCTGATGCTGCTCGCGGCAGGCGCAGACATGAACCTCAAGGACAACAAAGGCAAGACCCCGCTGGAACTGGTCTCCGCCAGGGACAAGGCAGGCATGGAGCAATCGCTGCACGTGCTGCCCCAGGATGACAAGCGCCTGGTCCACATCGTCCAGGATGCCTGGGTGCCCGCGTTCCCCAAGGATGAAGGTTACCTGAACACCGGCGAAGCCTTCACCGTGTTCTTTGGCAAAAGCGGGAAATGGCAGGTCATGGAAAAGACGAAGTCTGCCGCTTCGGTCCGCTTCACGGGGACCTTCGGCAAGGACGGGCTCAAGCATCAATTCCGCATTTTCTTCGCCCTGAGTGTGACGGAGAGCGGCACTCCCTCCTGCGAGCCCGCCGCGGCCAGCATCAATGGCGGCATGCTCACGAGCACCGGACTGCGCGACATGCTCTACGCCATCTTCCTGGAATCACAGAAATAGCCTTTCCTGCCCCCCTGACAGCCAAAGCCGCCGGTCTGCCGGCGGCTTTTTTCATGGGAGGCCTATGCCCGGTGCCGCAGCGCTTCAGGACCTGCCAGGCATTGCGGGAAGGCCGGCGCGGGAAGGTCAGCGCTTTCCCGCCAGGGTGGCGGCATAGTCATGGATGCCGATGGCGAGGCCCTCGGCAAGCCGCTGGATATGGGCTTCGCTTTTCAGGCGGGCAGCTTCGTCGGTGTTGGTGCAATAGCCCACTTCCACGAGGACGCTGGGCATGGAAGATCCGACGAGCACGAAGAACGGGGCGCCCTTGACCCCGCCGTCCTGCGTCGGCGATCCGTGGCGGTTCAGGTAGCCCACGGTCTCGCGCTGGAGGCAGGTGGCAAGGCGCTGCGATTCCCTGGTGCGCGCACCGCGCAATATCTCCGAAAGGATCTTGTCCATGTCGCCCAGCCTGCCGCTGTCGGCGTTTTCGAGCATGGCCAGGCGGCTGGCAGCGCTGGTCCGCGCAAAGTCCAGGATGTAGGTCTCCATGCCGCTGATCTTCGGATTGTCACAGGCGTTCACATGGACGGAGACGAACAGGTCGCCATGCGTGCGCCGGCCAAAGCGCACGCGCTCGCCAAGAGATATCCACTTGTCGGCGCTGCGCGTCAACTTGACCTCGAACCCCCGCCGCTCCAGGATGGCTTTCATCTTGAGGACGATGGACAGGTTCACGCTTTTTTCCACCACGCCGTTGTGCGACGTTCCGGGATCTTTGCCCCCGTGCCCTGGATCGAGCACGATCGTCCGCACCGAAAGCCCAAGCTGCGAGGCAAGCGTGCGTGCCCCTTCACGTTTTTTTCCAGGATCCCTGCCAGCCTGCCCCGCGTTCTTCGGATCCGCCTTGGCCGCGGCAGGCTTGCCGCCGGCCTTGTCCCCGGCCCCGTTCCCGGGCTTCTGCGCCGCCCCGCCGGGCCTGGGCTGCGCCTTGGGGTCCGCCGCGGCGCTTTCGTTGGCTCCGGCTTTTGCGTCCTTCCCTGCCGCCCTGGCGGATGCCTTTGCGTCCTGTCCTGCGTTCTTCGGATCCGCCTTGGCTGCGGCAGGCTTGCCGCCGGTCTTGCCTCCGGTCC
>CACZQM010000037.1 GCA_902783285.1 uncultured Desulfovibrio sp.
CTCCCTGGCCATATCGCCGTCATCATGGACGGCAATGGGCGCTGGGCGCAGAAAAGGGGGCTTCCCCGCATCCAGGGGCACCGCGCCGGGATGGACGCGGTCAGGACCGTGGTCACCGAGTGCCGGTCGCTGAGCATCCCGTATCTCACCCTGTACGCCTTTTCCAGGGAAAACTGGAACCGGCCGAAGGAAGAAGTCCAGTTCCTGTTTGAGCTGTTCTGTTCCTTTTTGAAGCAGGAGCTCCCCCTGCTCATGGAGAAGGATATCCGCCTGGGCTTCATCGGCGAGATGGATGACCTGCCTTTCCTGGCCCGCCAGGCGCTGTCCTACGGGCTGGAAAAGACCAGGTCCAACCGCCATATGCGCCTGACCCTCGCCATCAGCTATTCAGGACGCGAAGAGATCCTGCATGCCGCGCGCAGCCTGGTCAAGCGCGGGATCCCGCCGGAAGACCTCACGGAAGGAGCGTTCAGGGACGCTTTGTACGACCCCTCCCTTCCCGATCCCGACCTCGTCATCAGGACCAGCGGGGAAATGCGGATCAGCAATTTCCTCCTGTTCCAGAGCGCCTACGCTGAATTCTTTTTCAGCCCCGTGCTCTGGCCGGATTTCACAGCCCAGGAACTGCACCGGGCGCTCCAGGACTTTTCCCAGAGGGAGAGGCGCTACGGCAGGATCGAGGGGCAGGACTGCGCAGCTTCACGAAAGGAAGGCGAGCATGAATGAAAAACTGCGGGCTGCGGCGCTGAACACCCGCATCGCCACGGGCCTCATCCTGGCGGCGGTCCTTATCGCCGCCTGGGCGCTCGGCGGGTGGTATGTCACCTTTCTTGTGGCCGCTGTCGCGCTGCTCGGGCTGGGGGAGTTCCTCTTCCTGTTCCACAGGCAGGGCGCATGGGGCATGAAGGCCATGGGGATGCTCATGGGGGCGGCATACGTTGCTGCCGCGGCCTTCTTTCCCTCGTTCCCTGCGCATCTCACGCTGGCCGCCTGCGGCCTGGCGGCCGCGCTTTTCGCGTTGTTCTCCTGGAGCCGCACCAGGTCTTCCCGGTCCATGCTCCAGGCGTGCGCCATGCTTGCCGGGGTCATCTACATGCCTGTCCTGCTCACCCCCCTCATCGCGTTCTCCCGGTGGGAACAGCTGCTCATCGTCCTCGTGCCCGCCTGTTCGGACATCGCGGCGTATTTTACGGGCGTCCTGTGCGGGAAGCATAAGATCTGGCCTTCGGTGAGCCCCAAGAAGAGCGTCGAAGGCGCTGCGGCTGGCCTGGCGGCTTCTGTCCTCTGCTCGGTCGCCATCGGATCTGCGTGCGGCACGGCGGGGTTCCTGCCCTTTGCCGCCCTGGGGCTCGTCATGGGCGCCATGTCCCAGCTGGGCGACTTTTTTGAATCCGCCCTCAAGCGTGCGGCCGATGTCAAGGATTCCAGCAACCTGCTCCCCGGGCACGGCGGTTTCCTCGACAGGCTCGACAGCATCTCCTTCAGCTCCGGGACCTATGCCGTGGCATCCGGTATCTTTGTCTTTTTCGGCTGATCCATGCGCTACATAAGCCCGCTTCCTGCCTCCGCGCCTCCTCCTTTGCCTGCCCGCGTCGCCGTGATGGGTTCCACGGGATCCATCGGCAGGAACACGCTCAAGGTCATGGAGGCATGGAAGGAACGTTTTTCGCTGGCAGCCCTTGCCGCAGGCAGGAACATCCGGCTGCTCGCCCTGCAGGCTGCGGCATGGCGCCCCCGGTTCCTCGCCATCCTCGAAAAAGACGGCCCCTGCGGCGCAGCCGAGCTGAAAAAGCTCCTTCCGGGCGGCTACCGCCCGGAGATCCTCGCCGGTCCGGAGGGATACGCCGCCCTGGCCTCGCTGCCGGAGGCGGACATCGTCGTTTCCGCCCAGTCCGGCGCCGCCGGGCTGGGGGCCACGCTCTCAGCCGTCTCCGCCGGGAAGACCGTCTGCCTGGCGAACAAGGAATCCCTTGTCATGGCAGGCGGGCTCATCCGGTCCGCCTGCCGGATGTCCGGCTCCAGCATCCTCCCCGTTGATTCCGAGCACTGGGCGATCTTCCAGTGCATCGCGGGCCGCCCCGGTGCCAGCCTCTCCCGCCTCGTCCTCACGGCCTCGGGAGGCCCCTTCCGCACCCTCCCGCCTGAACGCCTGGACGCCGTGCGTCCGGAAGACGCCCTGAAGCACCCCAACTGGAGCATGGGGGCAAAGATCACCATCGATTCCGCAACGCTCATGAACAAAGGGCTGGAAGTGATAGAGGCCTGCCACCTCTACCAGGCGGCCCTCGATGAGGTCGACGTGCTCATCCACCCGCAATCGCTCGTGCATTCGCTCGTCGAGCTTGCGGACGGATCGCTCCTCGCCCAGATGGCCGTTGCCGACATGCGCATCCCCATTGCAGGCGCCCTGGCCTGGCCCGGACTGCTGGACCGGGAGCATACGGGCACGTCCCGCCTGGATCTTGCAGCCTGCGCATCGCTCACCTTTGAAAAGCCGCGGCGCCGCGACTTCCCCTGCCTCGACCTGGCCTGCCAGGCGTTCTCCGGCGGTCTGACCATCGCCCTCAACAGTGCCAACGAAGTCGCCGTCGAACGTTTTTTGAAAAAAGAGATCAGCTTCACGGACATCCCGCGCATCGTGGACCACGTGCTTTCCGTTTCCGCCCCGCAGCCCGGCTTCCGCCTGGAGCACGACGTGCAGAAGGAGGCCCTCGCCGCGCTCGATGTCATCCGGGACCTGGACGCCGAGGCCAGGCATGCCGCCGCGTCATGGAAAAAACGATAGAAGATTCAGGATCGTATGCAGCAGATCATCCACTATTTATCCTACTGGGATTCCGCCCTCGCCATCGTGCTCGTCTTTGGCGGGCTCATCTTCTTCCACGAGCTGGGGCATTTTATCGCGTTCAGGCTGTTCGGGGTCGGCGTCATCACCTTTTCGGTGGGCATGGGGCCCCGGGCATGGGGCGTGAAGAGGGGGAAGACCGAATACAGGATCTCCTGGTTCCCCATCGGGGGCTACGTCGCCGGCGTCGGGGAATACAGCAAGGATGTCGAGACCCTGGGCTTCACCCAGGAAGAATCCATCGCCAGCCGCCCCGCCTGGCAGCGGCTCCTCATCGCCTTTGCCGGCCCCTTCATGAACCTTGTCATCGCCTGGCTCATCTACTGGGGGATGATCGCCTCCATGGGCATGTCCGTCACCCTCCCCCAGGTGGGCGGCATCATCAAGGGCAGCGCGGCTGAACAGGCCGGCATGCTTCCCGGCGACATGATCACGGAGATCGACGGCGTCGCCATCGAGCGCTGGGCGCAGGTCCCCGAGATCGTGGGGGCTTCCGGCGGCAGGCAGCTTTCCGTGCAGGCGGAACGCGATGGCTCCCTGATGAACTTTTCGATCGTTCCCAGGCGCAGCGAGCGGGTGAACATCTTTGGCGAGACAGAGACCGCCTGGCTGCTCGGCGTCCAGGCGTCGGGCCGCGTCCGCTACGAGGAGAAAGGCTTTTCTGAATCGTCCTGGCTGGGGCTGCGCCAGACATGGAACATGATCGACCTTACGCTGACGAGCATCAAAAAGATGCTCTTCGGTTCCGTTCCGGCAGACTCCGTGGGCGGCCCGATCCTCATAGCCCAGATGCTCGGCGAACAGGCCAGGGCGGGATTCGCCCCCCTGATGCTCCTCGCCGCGCTGATCAGCGTGAACCTCGGCCTCCTCAACCTCCTCCCCATCCCCGTCCTCGACGGCGGCACCATCCTCTTCTGCCTCATCGAGATGGTCATCCGCCGCCCCGTGCCGGAAAAAGTCCAGGAGTGGTCCATGAAGGCGGGCGCGGCGCTGCTCATCGCGCTCATGGTGTTCGCCACGTTCAACGACATAATGCGCTGGTTCAAATGACATGGCAGGACTGACCCTCATCCTCAACACGGCGGAATCGCATATCCAGTACGCGCTCCTCGAAGGCGGCGCCCTCCTGCATTCCTGTTCCTTCCTGGCATCCAAAGGCGGCGTGGAGGTCCTGGCCCCCTCCCTCAACGATGCCTTCCTGCGCATGCACCGGTCCATGGACGGGATTTCCCGGATCGCCTGCGTTGCCGGACCGGGCAATTTCACCGGGCTGCGCATCGGGCTCTCCACGGCAGCCGCCCTTGCGCGCGTCCTCGGCGCACGCCAGGCGGGGCTGGACTATCTGCAATGCCTGGCGGCCAACGCCCCTGCCCGCCCGGGCGAGGAAACGCTCGTGCTTGTCAAGGCGCGGAGCGGCCTGGCCTTTTCGGCGCGCTTCCTCACCGGGGCGGACGGCGTGCCCCGGAGCACGCATCCTGCCAGGCTGCTCGACACCCGCCAGGCCACGCGGGAGTCCCTGGGCAGCCCGGCTTACGTCGTCGGCAGCGGGGCGGAGCTCCTCCCCTTCCCGGTGCCTTCCCTGCGCGATCCGCTCAGCACCCTGCCGTCCGTAGCGTCGCTGATGCTTTGCGCAGGGCTCGTCGACTGGGACCAGGCGGGCTGCGGAGACATCGCGCCCGTGTACCTGCGCGACTGCGACGCCGTGGAAAACCTCGGCCAGATCTCCCTCTCCCTGGGCAGGGATCCGGAGCAGGCGAAAACCGAGTTCGACAGGCTCACCGCCCGGCCGGCAGGCGGAGCGCAGCCCTAGGTCCGCAGGCTCATTGCCTTTTTGCCAGCCGGGGATGCTATTTATTCCTTGACTTGACGCCCGCTATGGGAAAGACTGATTCACCTCATTTTTCCCCATGTTTCCGTTGCCCTCCAGGATGACACCATGCGCACATTCCGTAACCTGACCTACGTCCTGCTCATTCTCACGACGTTCTCCTTCTTCATGATCATACCGTTCACCCAGACCAGGCTGGACAATGCCGCCACCATGACCATGGTCGGCGTCTTCGTGGCTGTCTTTGCGGTGAGCCTTGTGGCGTTCATCGCATCGCTCATGATGTATTTCCAGTCCAAGAACACCGCCGTCACGACGCTGAAGCGCCGCGGCGGGCGCATGTACAGCGAGCTGCTGCATCACAAGACCCTGCTCATCAGCGCCATCGACGGCGACAAGCATGTTTCGGAATGGGACCATTACCTCTATGACCCCGATGAATTCCCCCGCATGAAGAAGCTCCTCGGCGAGGATTACTTCCTCCTCCTCTCCTGCGATTCCTTTTTATGCAATTCCGATGCGGCCCAGGCGTACAACGAGTTCAAGACCCTCCAGAACGAACTTGCCGCCTTCATCCGCTCCGTTTCCTACGACCGCATAGAATGCGCCAAGTTCAAGAAGTACTACGCCATCAAGAAGGGGCGCGAGATGACTTCCAGGACGCCCGAGGAGGAATTCTTCAGCGAGCCGTTCGCAGAAGCCTACGAATCCCTGCGCAGCGCCAATGACCAGGCCCTGCAGACCATCGAAGGGCTGCTCAGCAAGATCGAAAAGTACGAAATACGCCTGGACCAGTTCTATTCGGCCGGCGTGGACTGGAAGACGACCAAGAAGCTCCTGGACGCGCGCTACCAGGTCTGGCTGCACGCGACCGAAGTCTAGCCCTTTTCACAGGGCATGCCCCATCCCTCCCTAACGCGAACACGGAAGGAACACCATGGACAGACACATCGACACCACCTGCGTGCAGGGCGGCTACACGCCGGGCAACGGCGAACCCCGCCAGATCCCCATCATCCAGAGCACGACCTTCAAATACGACACCAGCGAAGACATGGGCAAGCTCTTCGACCTGGAAGCCTCCGGCTATTTCTACACCCGCCTGCAGAACCCCACCAACGACTATGTCGCCGCCAAGATCGCCCAGCTGGAAGGCGGCACGGCCGCCATGCTCACGTCTTCAGGCCAGGCGGCATCCTTCTTCAGCGTCTTCAACCTTGCCGGGGCCGGCGACCATGTCGTCTCGTCCTCAACGATCTACGGCGGCACCTACAACCTGTTTGCCGTCACCATGAAGCGCATGGGGATAGACTTCACCTTCGTGCCCCCGGACTGCAGCGACGAGGAACTGCACGCCGCCTTCCGCCCGAACACCAAGGCCGTGTTTGGCGAGACCATCGCCAACCCCGCCCTCATCGTGCTGGACATCGAACGCTTTGCCAGGGCTGCGCATGCCCACGGCGTCCCGCTGATCATCGACAACACCTTTGCGACGCCCGTCAACTGCCGGCCCTTCGCATGGGGGGCGGACATCGTCGTCCATTCCACCACCAAATACATGGACGGGCATGGCGCCGGCGTGGGCGGCTGCATCGTCGATTCCGGCCGCTTCGACTGGATGTCCCATGCCGACAAGTTCCCCGGCCTCTGCTCTCCGGACGAAAGCTACCACGGCATCACCTATGCGGAAAAGTTCGGCAATGCCGGCGCCTTCATCACCAAGGCCACGGCGCAGCTCATGCGCGATTTCGGCTCCATCCAGTCGCCGCAGAACGCCTTCCTCCTGAACCTCGGGCTGGAAAGCCTGCACCTGCGCATGCAGCGCCACTGCCAGAACGCCCTGGCCGTGGCCACCTTCCTTTCCACCCATGACCAGGTGGACTGGGTGAGCTATCCCGACCTCCCCGGCGACAAGTGCCATGCCCTGGCGCAGAAATACCTGCCCCACGGCTCGTGCGGCGTCGTGAGCTTCGGCGTGCGCGGCGGTAGGAAGGCTGCCGAGAACTTCATGAAGCACCTGCGCCTGGCGGCCATCGAGACCCATGTCGCCGATGCGCGCACCTGCTGCCTGCATCCGGCCAACGCCACGCACCGGCAGATGAACGACCAGGAGCTCAAGGCCTGCGGCATCTCCCCCGAGCTCGTGCGCTTCTCCTGCGGCATCGAGGACGCCGGCGACCTGATCGCCGACATCGACCAGGCCCTCGCCGCCAACCGCTGACCTGCCTGCGCCCCGCCGGGGCGCAGGTCCTGCCAACCCTAGAATCCGCATCATCCTGCAGCCATGCCCATAAAGATCCCCAACGAACTGCCCGCCGTCAAGACCCTGAACCAGGAGAACATCTTCGTCATCCCCGAGACCAGGGCCATGACGCAGGACATCCGCCCGCTGAAGATCCTGCTCCTCAACCTGATGCCCACCAAGATCGCCACCGAGACGCAGCTCTCCCGGCTCCTGGGCAACACCCCCCTGCAGGTGGAGCTGGAGCTGATCCACACCCGGAGCCACGTTTCCAAGAACACCCCCAAGAGCCATCTGCTCTCCTTCTACAAGACCTTCGGCGCTGTCTGCTCCGAGCGCTACGACGGCATGATCATCACCGGCGCCCCCGTGGAGATGATGCCCTTTGAGGAAGTGGAATACTGGGACGAACTGTGCGAGATCATGGAATGGAGCAAGACGCACGTGCACAGCACCTTCCACATCTGCTGGGGGGCGCAGGCCGGGCTCTACTACCACTACGGGATCCCCAAGCACATCCTGGGCAGGAAGTTCTCCGGCGTGTACCCGCACCATGTGGACCATGCGGGCTCGATCCTGTTCCGCGGCGCCGACGACGTGTTCATGGTGCCGCAGTCGCGCCACACCACCGTGGATGCGGACGACATCCTGCGCGAGCCGGCGCTCAAGATCCTGGCCTCATCCCCGGTCACGGGGGTGTACGCCATCTCCACGGACAGCGGCAGGCAGATCTTCATCACCGGCCACTCCGAATACGATGCCGACACCCTGGCCAGGGAATACCAGCGCGACCTGGCGGCCGGGCTGGATCCTGCCATCCCGGAGAATTACTTCCCCGGCGACGACCCCGCCTTGCCCCCGCTGGTGACCTGGCGCGCCCATGCCCACATGCTCTATGCCAACTGGCTGAACTACTTTGTGTACCAGTCCACGCCCTATGACCTGGCCGAACTGGAGAAGCAGGTGCACCCCTAGCGCCTCCAGGGCGCCCCTGCTCCGCTGATCCTGAACACCTTTTGCCCCGCAAGCCGTGGCGGCACAGGTCCCGCACCATAAACGTGCGCGGGCCTGTTTTTTGTTCCTCTTTTTTAATATTGACAATGACTTTCATTTTTTTTATCGTTTGGAACGCAGCCGCCGGCTTGCGATGGCCGCAGGATGCGCATTATTTGATAATGGATTTCATTTTTAATTTCGTGGAGGAACTATGTCTTTCAATCTCCGCAGCCTTCCCATGGATAAGGACGCCACCATCGACAGGATCACGGCCCAGGGCGAACTCGGCCGCCGCATCAGGGACATGGGGCTCGTCCCGGGCATGACCATCAAAGTCATCGGCAAGGCGCCCCTGCGCGACCCTGTCGCGCTCCGCATCGGCGGCTCCACCATTTCCCTCCGCAACAGCGAAGCTGACTACATCGAAGTGGAGGCCCTATGAGCTGCCCCATGTGCGATAAATGCGGCACGGTGAACGCCCCCGCCCTCACGGAAGAAGAAAAGAAGAACGGCATCCGCATCGCCCTTGCCGGCCAGCCCAACAGCGGCAAGACCACGGCCTTCAACAAGCTCACGGGCGCCCATCAGCACGTGGGCAACTACCCCGGCGTCACCGTCGAGAAGAAAGAGGGCTGGGCCTCCGTCGACGGGCAGAAGGTGCTCCTGGTGGACCTCCCCGGCACCTACTCCCTCACCGCCTACTCCATGGAGGAGATCGTCACCCGCCAGGTGCTGGCTCCCGAAGATCCTGCCGAGCGCCCCCGCGCCGTCATCGACGTGGTGGATTCCTCCGTGCTCAACCGCGGCCTGTTCCTGGCCATCCAGATCCGGGAAATGGGCCTGCCCGTCGTCGTCGCCTGCAACATGATGGACGAGGCGCGCAAGGCCGGCATGGTCATCGACCTCGTCCGCCTCTCCCAGCGCTTCGGCGTCACGGCCGTCCCCACCACGGCGCGCACCGGCGAAGGGCTGGACACCGCCCTCAAAACCGCCCTTGCCGAAGCCTCCAGGCCCTGCGCCCCGCTCGAGATCAGCTACGGGCCGGACCTCGACCCGGCCATCCGGCAGATGTGCTCCGTCATCGAAGGCAAACAGTTCCTCACCAGCCGCTACCCTGCCCGCTGGACGGCCATCAAGCTCCTGGAAAACGACAGCGCCCTCATGGAACAGGCCAGGGCCGCCGACGCCGGCACGTTCGCCGAGCTCGCCGCCATCCGGGAAAAAGTCGCCTCGCACATCTCCTCCACCCTGGAATCCACTCCGGAAGGCATCATCTCCGACTACCGCTACGGCTTCATCACCAGCGCCCTCAAGGACGGCGTGGTCAAGAAAGACGATACCCGGGACAGGCTCGCCTTCACCGACAAGCTCGACAAGGTGCTGACCAACACCATCCTCGGGCCCGTGATCATGCTCGGCATCATCTATGCCATGTTCTGGGCCACCTTCGAGCTCGGCGCCTACCCCCAGGGCTGGGTCGAGGACTTCTTCGGCTGGCTGGGCGAGGCCGTGGGCGAGCTCATGCCCGAGGGCCTGCTCAAGTCCCTGGTCGTTGACGGCATCATCGGCGGCGTGGGCGGCGTGCTCAGCTTCGTTCCGCTCATCCTCATCATGTTCCTCATCGTCTCCTTCCTGGAAGACAGCGGCTACATGGCGCGCATGGCCTACATGCTCGACAGGATCATGCGCATGTTCGGCCTGCATGGCGCTTCCGTCATGCCCTACATCATCGCAGGCGGCATCGCCGGCGGCTGCGCCATCCCCGGCGTCATGGCCACGCGCACCATGCGTTCCGAAAAGGAGCGCATGGCCACCATGCTCACCCTGCCCAGCATGACCTGCGGCGCCAAGATCCCCGTGTTCCTCATGCTCACGGCGGCCTTCTTTGCGGAGAACCAGGCGGGCATCATGTTCTCCATCACGCTGGTGGGCTGGGCCGTGGCGCTGCTGCTCTCGCTCTTCCTGCGGCATACCATCCTCAAGGGCGAGTCCACCCCCTTCGTCATGGAGCTGCCGCCCTACCGCCTGCCCACGCTCTACAGCATCCTCACCCACACCTGGGACCGCGGCTGGATGTACATCAAAAAGGCGGGCACCATCATCCTGGCCATCTCCGTCGTGCTCTGGGCGGCCCTGACCTTCCCGGAACTGCCCGAGGAAGAATCCGCCAAGTACGACAGCAAAATCGAAAGCATCGAGACCCAGATCAAGCCGCTTGAGGAACAGTTCGCCTCCATCCTCGAAAAGCTCGACCCCATCAAGGAAAAGATCACATCCCTTGAAGAAGAGGAAGGCGGCGAGGACGCCATCGCGAAGCTGAAGGCGGAAGCCGCCCCCTACGAGCAGCAGATAGCCCCCCTCACCGCCCTGCGCGAACAGAAAGAAGAAGCGGAGAACGAAAAGTCGGCGGCGGAGATCAGCTACACCTGGGGCGGACGCCTCGGCCATGCCGTGGAGCCCGTCTTCCGTCCCCTCGGCTTCGACTGGCGCACCGACGTCGCCCTGCTCGCCGGCGTAGCCGCCAAGGAAGCCATCCTCTCCACCATGGGCACGGCCTACTCCATCGGCGAGACCGATCCCGACGAGCCGGATTCCCTTTCCGAAAAGCTGGCCGGCGACGACGGCTGGTCCAAGACCGTGGCCCTGGCGCTCATGCTCTTCACCCTCATCTACTCGCCCTGCTTCGTCACCCTCGTCGTCCTCAAGAACGAGGCCGGCGGCTGGCGCTGGCTCTTCTTCAGCATCGTGTTCAACACCATCGTCGCCTACATCGTGGCCTACGCCGGCGTCCTCGTGGGCAACGCCATCTGGAACTGAACACAACGCAAGCCCATGACGAAAAGAGCCCCGCAAGGGGCTCTTTGCGTACGGTCATGGACGGAGGAAACGTCTTCCCGTCACGCATCCGTCAGCGATCATCGGCGGTCTTCAGACCGGCTCCTTTCCCTGCGCATGCGCCCTTACCATGCACGCGGGAGCAAAAGCTCCCGGCGCC
>CACZQM010000038.1 GCA_902783285.1 uncultured Desulfovibrio sp.
CATGACCTACATTTAAAGAAGCCGCTGCAAGGCGGCCGCATGACTGACCATGACCTTCCGCACCAGGAGACACGCATATGGACAGCTCCCGCAGGAAATTCCTCCAGATCGCCGCGGGCGGCATCGTGGCCGCAGGCGGGCTGGTCGGGCTGGCCCAGGGGCACGCCGACCTTCCGCGCCCGCCGGGCGCCCTGAAGGAAGACGCCTTCCTTTCCCGCTGCCAGCGCTGCATGCGCTGCGTGGACGCCTGCCAGCCGGGCGCCCTGCACATCGGGCACCTTGGCGACGGCATCGCCAACATCGGCACCCCCGTCCTTGACATCGACAAGTGCATCCAGTGCATGGACTGCATGCGCGCCTGCCCCAGCGGCGCGCTGGTCAAGGTGTCCAAGAACGAACTGCGCATGGGCGTGGCCGTCATCGACGAAAAGCTCTGCCTGACCTACCGCAAGAAGCGGCGCTGCAAGACCTGCGCCGACGCCTGCCGCGAGTTCAAGGCCATCACCGTGGAGAAGAAAGGCTACCCCTTCCCCAAGGTCAACGCCGAGAAATGCACCGGCTGCGGAGCCTGCGTGCGGCGCTGCCCCGAGAAGGACAACCACGCCATCTGGCTCGACCTGAGCCAGGCCACGCGCTACGACCCGCCGCAGGACCGCATGCTCGCCCGGCTCGAGAGCAGGACGGAAGCGCCCAATCCCATCCTCACCCCCCGTGAATGGATCGCGCGGCGCGTGGAGACCCTGGCGAAAACCTACGGCCTTTCAAAATGAACTGAGGTGACCCATGCTCATATCCCCAGCCTATTTCAGCAGCCCGGGCGGCGAGCCCCCCGTGCTTGTCGCGGGCGGAGGCCCGGCCGGCATGCACGCCGCGCTCAGCCTTGCCGGCATGGGCGTCCCCGTCCTGCTCGCGGAACGTTCCGCGCATCTCGGCGGGCAGGTCATGCGGCTGGACAAGGTCTATCCCACCGACCACTGCGCCTTCTGCCCCGTGTGGACCACGGCGAAAGCCTGCTTCGAGTCCCCGCGGGTGAACGTCCTGCTGCGCGCCAGCGTTGACGGGCTGCGCACGGACGGCGACCAGACCTTTGCCGACATCACCGCCGCCCAGGGCTGGATCGACCCGCAGCGGTGCCTGTTCTGCGGCGCGTGCGCCGGCTCCTGCCCCAGCGGGGCGCTGCACGAGCGCGACGCCTCCATGACCTGGGATCCCGCCCTGCCGCCCTCCATGCGCATCGACGAGGCCGCCTGCACCCGCTGCGGCAAGTGCGCGGAAGCCTGCCCCGCCGGCGCTGTGCGCCTGGGCGCGGAGCCCGTGCGCCTTTCCGTCCCCGTGAGCGACGTGGTGTACGCCACGGGCTTCGAGGAACCTGCCCCGGGCACGCCGGCCCATGCGCCGGAATTCGGCGGCGGATCGCATCCGGACATCTTCACCGCCATGGAGTTTGAGGCATGGCACCAGGAAAGCCGCGGGCAGGACATGCTCAGGCGCAAGTCTGACGGCGCCCCGGCAAAACGCGTCGCCTTCATCCAGTGCGCCGGCGCCCGCGACGCCAGGCACCTGCCCTACTGCGCCGCGGTCTGCTGCATGCACGCCATGAAGCAGGCCCGCTGGCTCAAGCGGCGCCAGCCCGGCCTGGACATCACCCTGTTCTATACCGACCTGCGCGCCCCGGGCGCCGGGCAGGAAGCCTACGTGCGCGCCGGCATCGCCGAAGGGATCCGCCTCATGCGCTCCCGCCCGGGCCTCGTGGCGGCCTCGGAGGCGCAGGGCGGCATCGCCGTGCGCTATGACGATCCGGAGACCGGCGGCGCCGTGGGCGAGATCTTCGACATCGCCGTGGTCAACGGCGGGCTCGGCCAATGCCCGCTCCCCACGGGGCTGGGCCTTCCCGCTGCGGAAGGGGCCGCGCCCTTGGCCTGCGGCTTCTGCGCGGAGCCGGCGGACGTCGCCGGATCGGCCGTGCAGGGGGCGGCTGCGGCCGCTGCCGTCGCCGCCAGGCGGCGCTCCCGCGCCCAAGGAGGCAACGCATGAAGACCAAGACTTGCCTTTACTGCACGTGCAAGGGGCAGCTGGAAAAGCTCCTGCCCGC
>CACZQM010000039.1 GCA_902783285.1 uncultured Desulfovibrio sp.
CCGCCTGCCCCCTCCTCCGCGGCTCACGACGCGCCCCCGCCAGCCTCCCGGGCCCCATCCGCCATGCCTGCATCGGACATCGAAAAGCACCTGGAAAGCATGCTGGAAGCAAAGCTCGCCCCCATGCGCCAGATGCTGGGCAAAGTGCTCGCCGCACAGCAGGATGACAGCCCGCGCCTGCGCGACATCATAGGCGGCATCGGATGGATCATCGGCTTGCTGGGCATGGCGGCATACGCCAGAAGCAAAAAATGCTGACAGCGGACATATCCTCCTACGACCAGCGCGGCAGGCTGCTCGCCGCCGTTGCGGCGGCATTCGTTTTTTCCGCCCTGCAGTCCTGGACCGTCCTTGCCGCCGGAGCCCTGGGCGCGCTCCTTCTTGCCGCCATGGCACGCTATCCGCTTGGCCTGCTGCTGCGGCGCCTTGCCCCGGCGAACCTCTTCCTGATCTTCCTCCTGCTCACCGTCCCCTGGAGCATGCCCGGGCACGCCGCCTTCTCCATCGGCCCCCTGGAGTTCAGCCGCGAAGGCCTCTCCCTCGCCGGCGGAGCCGCCGTCAAGTGCAACTGCATCCTCGCCGTGTTCCTGGTCCTGATGCGCGGCATGGAGATAGCCGGCATGGGCGCCGCGCTGGAAAGGCTCAAGGCTCCGCCTAAAATGGTCTTCCTGTTCCTGTTCACTTTCCGCCACATCCATGTTATCGGGAGCGAATGGAAGCGCATGCAGACGGCGGCGGCGCTCCGCGGGTTCCATGCCCGCACGTCGCTGCACACCTACCGGACCATCGCCTCCATGCTGGGCATGGTCGTCGTGAGCAGCATCGAGCGTTCCCGCCGTGTTTATGAAGCCATGCTGCTGCGCGGCTTTTGCGGGACCTTCCATACGGCGGATGAGCCCTGCGGCGGCGGAAAGGCTTTTTTCTGCTGCTTTGCAGCAGTCCTGGCCATTTTGGCGGCGGCGGAATGCATGGCACGGTGACGGGCAGGCATGATGGACGACATCGTTTCGCTGGAAAACATCGATTTCGGCTATCCGGGAAGGCCGCTGCTCTTCCACGGGCTCTCATTTTCGCTGCGCGAGGGGGAGCAGGTCGGTCTCCATGGTCCCAACGGGAGCGGCAAGACGACGCTTCTGCGCCTGCTCACCGGGCTGGAAAAGCCGAGCCGCGGCAGGCTGCTCTTCCACGGGCTCCCCGTGGAGAACGCCCGCCAGCTCTGGAGCCTGCGCTGTGCCATAGGCTTTGTGCTGCAAAACAGCGATGACCAGCTGTTTTCGGCCTCCGTGCTGGACGAGGCCGCCTTCGGCCCCCTGAATCTGGGGCTGCCCAGGCGTGAAGCCCGGGCGCGGGCCATGGAAGCCCTTGCCCAGCTGGGCATAGAGGATCTGGCGCAAAGGCCGCCGCACATGCTCTCCGGAGGCGAAAAAAAACTGGCGGCGCTCGCCTCGGTGCTTTCCATGCATCCCCAGGCCCTGCTCCTGGATGAACCGACCATGTTCCTGGACGAACCCTCGCAGATGCGTCTCGCCGGCATCCTCGGGCGGCAGAAGCTGGCCCGGATCATCATCTCCCATGACAAGGACTTCCTCAGGGAGACTTCCTCCCTCTTCTGGCAGGCCGTGCCGGGCAGGGGCATCCTTCCTGAGGATGGGCAGGACTAGGTCCCTGAGGGATCCCTTTACTTTTATCCGGATTCCTGCCAGTTCAAAGCCATGCAGCGCGCCGCGTCCCTCCTCAAGCAATGGACCCTGCCCCTGGCCATCCTGGCAGGCATGGCAGGGCACTCGCTGTTTTCACGCCTCGCCCCGCTCTCCGTATGGCTGCTGATGGCCATGCTCTTCCTCACCTTCAGCGGGCTCAAGCCGCGTGAACTGGGCTTCCGCCGCCTGCACATCTTCCTGATCGCCATCCAGCTTGGCGGCAGCCTCGCGTCATGGTTCGCGCTCGCCCCTGTAAGCCCATTGCTGGCCCAGAGCGTGAGCCTGTGCTTCTTCATCCCCACGGCGACGGCGGCACCCACCATAACAGGCATGCTGGGCGGCAACGTGGGTTTCCTCACCTCCTATCTGTTCCTCGGCAATCTCGCCGTCGTCCTCACCGCGCCCCTGGTCGTCCCGCTCCTTGCCCAGGAAAGCGCCGGCATGCCGTTTTTCCCCTTCATGCTGCGCGTTTTCTTCAAGGTCACGCCCACCCTGCTCCTCCCTTTGCTCCTGGCCTGGGGGCTGCGCTGGATCTCCCCATCCCTGAATGCCGCCGTCGTGAAAAAAAGCTGGATATCCTACTATCTCTGGGCGGCTATGATCCTCATTCTCATAAGCAGCACCTTCCACACGCTGTTCTCCCCGGGAGAAAAACAGCTTGCCATGGAGGCCGGCATAGCGGCATCCGGCATCGCGGTGAGCGTGACGCTCTTTGCCATAGGGAAAGCTGCCGGCAAAAAATACCGCCTCCCCATTGCCGCCGGACAATCCCTCGGGCAAAAAAACCTGCTCTTCGGCATGTGGCTCGTTTTCCAATACCTGGATCCGGCGGTGCTCATCAGCCTCACCGCCTATTCCATCTTCCAGAACCTGTTCAACGCCTGGCAGATAGGGAAGCATGACCGGGGCACAGGGGCATAGGGATCCCGCTCCTGCATCGCCGTCCCGGACCGGATCCCTGCGCATCCTCCCGGCCTTTCCTTCTGCACCGCCAGCTGCGCTGCCGCAGCCATTGCCCGGCCACCCCGGACGGAACGTTTTCCCCTGTTTTTTAGGGAATTGACCTTGCCCCGCTGCAGGGGTAGACTATTTGCTCCCTGAATTTCGGAAAAACAGCAACGCCGCCCCCTGCGCCCCGGACGCAGCGCGGCATAACGAACAAGGATCCCGCCATGAGCCAGAGCCCCTCCGCTCCGGACCGCCCGCAGGGGACGGATTTCATCCGCACGCGCATCAACCAGGACAACCTTTCCCGCCGTTTCGACGGCCGCGTGCATACCCGCTTCCCGCCGGAACCCAACGGCTATCTGCATATCGGCCATGCCAAGTCCATCTGCCTCAACTTCGGGCTCGCCAGGGAATACGGCGGCAAGTGCAACCTGCGCTTCGACGACACCAACCCCGTCAAGGAAGATGCCGAATACGTGGATTCCATCAAGCAGGATGTCCAATGGCTCGGCTTCCAGTGGGAAGGGGAGCCGCATTACGCCTCTGATTATTTTGACAGGCTCTACGCCTGCGCGGAAAAGCTGATCACCATGGGCAAGGCCTACGTGGACGAGCTTTCCGCCGATCAGATACGCGAATACCGAGGCACGCTCACCAGGCCCGGCACCCCCAGCCCCTGGCGCGACCGCCCTGCGGAGGAGAGCCTGGACCTGTTCCGGCGCATGAAGGCCGGAGAATTCGAGGACGGAAGATATGTGCTGCGCGCCAAGATAGACATGGCCTCCCCCAACGTGGTCATGCGCGACCCCACCATCTACCGCATACGCCATGCGGAGCATCACCGCACGGGCGGCAAGTGGTGCATCTACCCCATGTACGACTTCACGCACTGCCTCTCGGATTCGTTTGAAGGGATCACGCATTCCATCTGCACCCTGGAATTCGAGAACAACCGCGAACTGTACGACTGGGTGCTGGATACGCTGGGCGAGTACCATTCCCAGCAGATCGAATTCGCCCGCCTCAACCTGACCTATACGGTGCTGTCCAAGCGCAAGCTCATCCAGCTCGTCAAAGAAGGCTATGTGCGCGGCTGGGACGACCCGCGCATGCCCACGATATGCGGCCTGCGGCGCCGCGGCTACACGCCTGAGGCCATCCGCGATTTCTGCGCGCGCATCGGTGTGGCGCGCGCGGCGGATTCCGTAGTGCATTACAGCCTCCTGGAATTCTGCTGCCGGGAGCACCTCAACGCTGTCACGCCGCGCTGCATGGCCGTGCTCGACCCCATCAAAGTGGTCATCACCGACTATCCCGAAGACAAGACAGAGGAATTCACGCAGCCTCTCCATCCCGAAGACGCGTCCTTCGGCAGCCGTTCCGTGCCCTTCTGCCGCGAACTGTACATCGAGCGCGATGACTTCCGCGAAGACCCGCCCAAAAAGTATTTCCGCCTTTCGCCCGGGGCGGAAGTGCGCCTGCGCTACGCCTACTACATCACGTGCCGCGAAGTCATAAAGGATGCGGATGGCAATATCGTAGAGCTGCGGTGCACGCACGACCCGCTGTCGCGCGGAGGCTCCAGCCCGGACGGACGCAAGGTCCGGGGCACGCTGCACTGGGTGAGCGCGCGCCATGCCGTGCCTGCCGAGGTGCGCCTCTACGGACAGATGTTCACCACCGAAGGCGAGGGCGACATCGAAGAGGGCAAGACCTTCCTCGACTATTTCGACCCGGGATCCGAAAAGATCATCACCGCCATGGTCGAACCCTATCTGGCAGGGCTTCCCGCGGGGAGCCATGTGCAGTTCGAGCGCGTGGGCTATTTTTGCGCCGATCCCGACGGGACCGCCGGGCACCCCGTGTTCAACCGCACGGTGACGCTCAAGGATTCCTGGGCAAAGCTGGAAAAAAAGCAGTAAGGAGCAGGGCATGTCTGTTTTTGAAAAAAATAAGGCGCTGTCCCGTGTTTTTGACGAGCACAGGGAACGGCTCTGCCGCGAGGAAGGGCTTTCTGAGCAGGAGATCCGCTCCGCCATCGAATCCGGCACCATGGTGCTGCTGGGCAACCCCGCCCATCCTGGCGCAAGACCCATCCTCGTGGGGCAGCCTGCACGCGTCAAGGTCAACGCCAACATCGGCACTTCCCCGTTCCAATGCAGCGTGGAGGGGGAGATGGAAAAGCTCCGCACCGCGCTGGCAGCCGGCGCCGACACGGTGATGGACCTTTCCATCGCGGGCGACCTGAACGCCATACGGGGGCGTATGCTGGAGATGTGCCCCGCCCCCCTTGGCACCGTGCCCATGTACGGCGTGGCGCAAAAGTATATCGACCGGGGGATCGACCCCGCCACCATCGATCCTGAAGTCATCTTCCAGGACGTGGCCATGCAGGCAAGGCAGGGAGTGGACTTCATGACCCTGCACTGCGGGCTCACCCGCCAGGGGGCGGAATGGGGGGCGAAGGGCGGACGGACGATGGGCATCGTCTCCCGCGGCGGGAGCATCCTTTCGCGCTGGATGCTGCGCAACGATGCCGAAAACCCGCTGCTGACGGGATTCGACAGGCTCCTCGACATCGCCCTCGAGTACAACGTCACCCTTTCACTGGGCGACGGCCTGCGCCCCGGAGCGGGCAGCGACGCCGGGGACGCCGCGCAATGGATGGAAGTCATCATGCTCGGACAGCTTGCCCGGCGCGCCCTGGAAAAGGGCGTGCAGTGCATGATAGAAGGGCCTGGCCATGTGGCGCTCCATGAAGTGGAGGCCCAGATCATCGGCATCAAAAAGCTGACGCACGGCGCGCCGCTCTATGTGCTTGGCCCCCTGGTGACGGACTCCACACCCGGCTACGACCATATCGCGGGAGCCATCGGCGGCGCCCTGGCCGTGCGCGCCGGGGTGGACTTCCTGTGCTATCTCACTCCTGCGGAGCACCTCACCCTGCCGGACATGGACGATGTGAAGCAGGGGGTCATGGCCTCACGCGTGGCGGCGCAGGCAGGCGAGAACGCCCTGGGCAGGCCCAGGGCACGCGCCCGGGAAGAACAGATGTCCCGCGCCCGCATGGCCCTGGACTGGGACGCCATGCGCCAGGCCGCCATCGACCCGGACCTGCTCGACAAAAGGCGTGAACCCCATAAGAACGAAGAGGCGTGCGCGATGTGCGGCAATTTCTGCGCCGTACGCATGATGCGCGAGGGCAACCCGGCTGAGCCTCCGGTCCATTGCCGCCATCATGGGAGCGCCGCCGGGAAATGATCCCGGGGATCAGCTGGCCCGCCGGAAGAGGCGGCAGCCCCGGAGCGGATCCCCTTTCCCGGCAGGCAGTCATTGAAAACGTCTGTCCAGGCAGCATCAGGGAATGGCGCAGCAGCGCAGCAGCTGGACAGCAAGGGAGGAATCATGGGCAGGATATTCACCGGCATGGCGATCGCGACGGCTGCCGTGGCACTGTGGTTCTGGCTTGATCCGATGGGCGGCAACGTGCCGGAATGCGCGTCGGAAAAAGTGAAGGACCGGGTGGTCGAGCAGGCGCAGAAAGACATCCAGAAAAAGCTGCAGGGCGTGGACGTGCTGATGGGGCTTGCCAAGCTGGGCAATGCCCAGGACAAGGATATCAAGGACTTCCTCTCGGCATTCGGCGCGGATGAAAAAACATCCGATTTCCTCGTCGATAAAAAAGCCAGGGAAAAGGCGCTCGCCAAAGAAAACTGGCAGCTCAAGGCCGTGCGCACCCAGGGCGCCGATGAAAAAACGCGTTCCTGCCAGTGTGCAGCCGTGCTCGAATGGAAGGCGTCGGGCATGGCGCGGGAGTTCCCTGTTTCCTATAAGGTCGAGCTGACCGACAAGGCCGGCGAAGTCTATGTCACCCTGGAGGACTTTGCCTATAACTGATGGTCTGCCCATGCAGCCTGCAGGACCCATCCTTCCCGGCGGGATGCGCCGGACGCCGCCACAGGCATCCCGCGCTCCCTGGGTGCAAACGATCCTGTTCCCCGCCGGTGCGGTCCGCCTGCATCTGCCTGCTGTTACGCGCTGGGCAGCTATTCGTGCCTGAGCGGGCGGCTCATCAGTTCCGCCACGGCGTCATGCGGCGTGGTTTCCCCATCGATGATGGCGCACACGGCCCTTGTGACGGGGGCGTCGACACCCAGCCTGCGCGCCAGCTCCTTTGTCGCCCTGGCGGTCTCCACGCCTTCCGCGACCATGCCCAGGGAGCGGATGATCTCTTCCAGGCTCTCGCCGCGTCCAAGGCGCAGCCCCACCTGGCGGTTGCGCGAAAGATCGCCCGTGCAGGTGAGGACAAGGTCGCCCAGCCCGGAAAGCCCCATGAAGGTCGCCGGGTCCGCACCCAGTTTCTTGCCGATGCGCTTGAGCTCCGCCAGCCCGCGCGTGATGAGCCCCGCGCGGGAATTGTGCCCGAAGCCCAGCCCGTCGCAAACGCCGGCTGCGATGGCCATGACGTTTTTCAGTGCGCCGCCCGTTTCCACGCCTGTGATGTCGGCATTGGAGTAGCAGCGGAAAAAGGGCGTGGAGAACACATCCCTCAAAAGCGCGGCAAGGCTTTCGTCCGCACATCCAAGGACGACGGCGGTAGGCAGCCCCTCCATGACTTCGGCAGCGAAGGACGGTCCGGAAAGCACGGCATAGCGCGATCCCACCCCGGGGAGCGCTTCAGCCGCCACCTTGCTCAAAGGCAGGCAGGTGCCTCTTTCCAGCCCTTTCGCGGCGTTCACGACAACGCATCCCCGAGGCAGGAACGGACGCACCGCCTCAAGGAATCCCCTCTGCTTCTGACAGGGAACAGCGAGCACCAGCAAGGAACATCCGCGCAGGATGGATGCATCGGCCGTGGCGCCGACCCCGGGATGGATGGCACGTCCGGGCAGGTAGCGCGGGTTTTCGTGCTCCGTGGCGATATGCCTGGCAACGCCTTCGTCACGCAGCAGGAGCATCGGTTCGTGCCCGGCATGGGCGAGCACATGGGCGAGGGCCGTGCCCCAGCTGCCCCCCCCGGCCACGACGATGGTCCCTTCCGTCAGCCTGTCCATGTCGCAAACCTCCTGGCTTTCGTCATGCCTCATTAATATGCCCCCAGAGAAGCGCTGTCCATAGGGTCCGGTCTTTTGCGCGAAATTTGCCGGAGCGGTGCAAGGGATATTTACCATCGGGCATTCTGCGGGTACACTGCATCCCGCAGCGCGGCAGAACAGACGCTGCACACATGAAAAACGAGGTGCCCACATATGGATGCGAATACGGTGGAAAATGAAAAACTGGAAGCCTGGAAAAAGGCTTCCTCTGCTCCGGAGGCAGGCAACTCCCTGGGCATAGACCTTGGCGAGATAGGCCTGCCCTTTGCCATGACCGAAGGCATGAGCGCCCGCTTTGAGAAGGGCGTGCTGCTCATCACCCACGGCCCATTCGTGACCAGCGTGCGCGCCGTCCCGCCCAGCGGCACCAGCGCCGAAGGCGAGCAGGACAATCCTGCCGTGGCCGGGGTGCAGGTGCTCACCCTGCTCCCCCGCGAAATGGCCGGCGTCTTTGAAAAAGACCCCCACATGATGAACGCCTTCAACGGATTGGCCGTTGGGGGCGCCCTGGCCCAAAACGAAAAGGGCAGCTTTTACGTGGGCAGCCGGGCCACGCTGTTCTCCAGACAGGGAGCATGGCATGAAGTCCTCGTCCCCCTGCTGCGCCATGCCGTGCTGTACGGACCTTCGGGCATGTTCAGCGGGGCCATGGCCATGATGCAGAACGAAGGCAAGCCCCTCGATCCCGAAGCTGCGGCTGAAGGATCCGCATGGACCCCAGAAGACCTGGACAAGACGGCTGCGCTCATCCCCGACATCTGCCCGCACTCCCGCTCCGGGATGGTGCTCTCGGCGGAGTTCCCCATGGGGGGCGGAGCGTCAGCGCTGCTTGTCATGGATGCTTCGGTCAGGCATCCCGGGATAGGAGCCGGACTGCTTTCCACCCTTTCCCTTCCGCTGGCCGAAGCCTCGCAGGAGGAGCGCGAACGCGTCACGCTGGCGCTGAACCGCCTGGAGATGTACCGCGAAAGCCGGGCCCAGCATTACGGTGCCTGGTGCTGGCAGGAAAACGACACCCTGCGCTACGTGAGCTTTTTCCCCAACATCATGCATCCCAATGCGGCCGTCACCACCAGCTGGCCATCGGTGCAGGCGGCACGCGCCCCCTGGGCGCTGCACATAGCCGCAAGCATGCTCCATGAAGCCCGCTCCAAATAGCACGCGCAACAACCCCATGGCCATTCAGGCAAGGAACACGCTTTGGAGCCGATAACGACATCCTGCATCCTCGGACTGGTGGAAGGGATCACCGAATTCCTCCCCGTATCCTCGACCGGACACCTTGTGATCGCCTCCTCCCTCCTTGGGATCACAGGCGAAAAGGCCGCCACCTTTGAAGTCGTCATCCAGGTGGGCGCCATGCTTGCCGTGATCGCGCTTTACTGGCGCAAATTCCTCGGGCTGCTCGTTCCCCGCGGGGATTCCCGCCTTTCAGGGACCCGGGGGATAGGGCTTCTGCTGCTCACCACGATCCCCGGCGCGGCGCTGGGGCTGCTGCTGCACAGCCGCATCAAGATGCTGTTCACCCCGGCTTCGGTGGCGGCGGCCCTGTTGGCCGGTTCGGTCTTCATGCTCCTGGCGGAAGGCTGCATAGGCCGCCGCCCCCGGCGTGAAGCAAGGGGCGCCGATGACATCACGCCCTTCCAGGCCCTGGGCGTGGGGCTGTTCCAGTGCCTGGCCCTGTGGCCCGGGTTTTCCCGTTCCGCTTCGACCATCGCCGGCGGCATGCTGCTGGGGCTCTCGCGCCGCGGGGCGGCGGAATACTCCTTCCTTGCCGCCGTTCCCATCATCGTAGGGGCGGCAGGCTACGACCTTCTCAAGTCGCTTTCCCTGTTCAGCGCCGCAGACATCCCCGTCATCCTGGCAGGGTCGCTCGCTGCCTTCGTATCCGCCATCGCGGCCATCAAGACATTCATCCGCCTCATGGGGAGCTGCACACTGAAGGGATTTGCCTTCTACCGCGTGGCGCTGGCCCTGCCCGTGTACTGGCTTCTCGCCCGGTAGCAGAGCCTCACGACCCGGGGCAGCGCACCTCGTGATCCGACCCCGCGCCGCTGGCAAAGCCGGCTGCGTTGTCGAAGCAGTACCTGACCATGTGCTCCACCGCGCTCTGCGTGTAAAACGCCGTGTGCGGGCTCAGGATCACATTGGGGAATGAACGAAGGATGGCCATCTCCCTGTTGGCGATGACGTCTCCCCTGCGGTCGTAGTAGTACAAGCCCTCTTCATTTTCCAAGACGTCCAGCGCGGCGTAGCCGACCTGGCCGCATTCGAGGGCGGCGATGAGCGCCTGCGTGTCGATGAGCTTGCCGCGCGCCGTATTGATGACGATGGCGCCCTTCTTCATGCCGGCCAGCGTGCGCGCGTTGAGCAGGTGGTGATTCTCCGCCGTGGCGTTGGTGTGCAGGGTGACGATGTCTGATTCCGCGAGCAGCCTGTCGAGCCCGGCATATTCCGCAAGCCCTTCCACCGCGGGGTTCCGCCGCGGATCGCAGGCCAGGATGTGGCAGCCAAAGCCGCTGAGCGCGCGTATCACGGACGCGCCTATCTGTCCGGTGCCGATGACGCCCACGGTGCAGGCCGCGATATCCAGCCCGATCTTGCCCTTCAGGGTGAAATCCTGCATGTCCGCCTGGCGCAAAAGGCGGGTGATGTTGCGGCAGGCCATGAGCATGAGCATGACGGCGTATCCGGCCACGCCCGAAGGCGGATAGCTGACATTGGCCACGCGCATGCCCAGCCGCGCTGCCTCCGCCAGGTCCACATGGTCGTAGCCGATGGAGCGGCAGAGCAGGTACCTGACGCCAAGATCGCGGAACCGCCGCAGGACCGGCGCCGACATATCGCAGGGGATCACGCTCACACCTTCGCAGCCCTCCGCAAGGGCGTAGGAATCCGGTCCTGGATAGCCTGTCGAATAATCAAAGCCGATGCCTGTCTCGCGGCTGAATCGCCTGCAGTAGGCAAGTTCGTCGAATTCCCTCAGGCAATAAAAGAAAATCTTCATCGCAAAGACTCCTCATACGCGGCGGATATGCCGCGCTGCTGCAAAAAAGCCCCTGCCTGAACGACAGGGGCTTTGCAGGAACGATGCCGAAAACGGTCACACTCCGTACCCAAGGACCTTGGGCAGCCAGGTGGCGATAGCCGGGAAGAAGGTGATGGTCAGCACGCAGAAGGTGAGCGTTGCCACATACGGCAGCACGGCCAATGCGTTGCGTTCCACGGAAATGCCCGCTATGCGCGACGAGACGAAGATGTTCACGCCCAGGGGCGGCGTGAGCAGTGCCGTTTCGTTGGTGAGCACCAGGATGACGCCGAAATGGATGGGGTCGATGCCGAGCTGGATGATGACCGGAAGCAGCACGGGCACCAGGATGATCAGCGTGGACAACGTTTCCATGAACATGCCCAGCAGGTACAGCAGGGCGATGATCATCAGCAGCACGACCGTCGGGTTGTGGGTGAACTGGAAGATGGCGTTGGCCAGCATGAGCGGCGCCTGCTCATAGGTGAGGATCTTGCCGAACAGGGTGGAGGACCCCACGATGATGATGACCGTGCCGCAGGTCATCACGCCTTCCAGCAGGGCAGCATAGAGATGCTTCGGCCGCAGCGAACGGTTGACCACGAAGCCCACGAAAAGCGCATACATGATGGCGACCACAGATGCTTCGACAGGCGTGGCATATCCCGAATAGATGGATCCGAGGATGATCACCGGCGTCATCATCGAGAAGAAGCTCTTGCTGAAGAAGCAGACGCGGATGAAGGTCTTCAAATCAAAGGGCGGCATATCCGCGTCGCCTTTGAAGCCTTTCCTGCGGGCGATGAAATAGGCCGTGGACATCATGCACGCCGCCACGAAGAAGCCAGGCAGGAAGCCTGCGGTGAACATGGCCGTCACGGACAGGTTGCCGAGGATGGCATAGATGATCATCGGGTTGGACGGCGGGATCATGATGCCGATAGTCCCTCCCGACGAAGCCGCGGCGGCGGCGTAGTCGCGCGAATAGCCGTTCTTGACCATGGCCGGAACCATGAGGGTGCCGACGGCGGCCACCGTGCCCGGTCCCGAACCGGAAATGGCGGCGAAGAACGTGCAGGCCAGGATGGTGGTGATGCCCAGCCCGCCATAGGCGCGTCCGCAGATCATCTTGGCTATGTTGATGATCTGGTTGGTGATGTTGCCGTACTCCATGAGAGCGCCAGCGACCACGAAGCACGGGATGGCCAGGAGCGTGAAGATGTTGATGCCTTCAAAGAGCGCGTTATGCACCAGCGAGAGGGGAAGCCCGCTCGCGCCGAAGAGCAGCGACACGGTGGCTGCTATGACCAGGGTCATGAAGATCGGCATGCCCAGAAGGAGCATGACCGCAAGCGTGATGAGGGCTATCTGTATGGTCGACATGCTAGACATCCTCCTCGAAGCGCACCAGTGCATTCAGCGTGCCGGACTTCCAGCGCTTGACATAGTCCATGACGATGCGGAATGCCGCCAGCGTGAAGCTGCCCGGTATGACCAGTTCCACCCACGCCTTTGCAAAATGCATGGTGGGGGATATCTCCGGGAAGTCGAAGTCATCGATGATGACCGGGATGCAGTTCCAGGAGACATACAGCAGGCATACCACC
>CACZQM010000040.1 GCA_902783285.1 uncultured Desulfovibrio sp.
TGCAAAAGCTTCTCGCTCAGTCCAAAGCAGCTGGCTTCCAAATCACGCCGTCAGAATATCGTCGTTGCCAGGAACACGGTTTTCTTCTTGCTGCGAAAGCATACCGATCTTACACTTGCCCAGATCGGAGAACGTTTCAACAGGCGTCATTCCACGGTCATCAAGGGCATCACGTCACTTGAAAGCGAAATGAATAAGCACTCTTCGCTCGGAAATCTGATCGAGCATACCGTAAAATTGATCGAGCGTTCCGTGCATTGCCGCTGATGCACCCAGCATGGATGAGCCTGTGCCGTGAGCGGATTTCGTGAACGCCATGGCCAGGTCAGACGGCATTCCTTCTTTTTTCCCAACGGCAACGGGCTGCCGCAGCGTTTTTCATCCGCTGCCATGCATAACAGCACTTCTGCTTCAGATGGCATGGCAAAGGGGACCGCAGCAGGATCCCTGATCCATAGAACAAGTTGATCCCCTTAAATAAAAATGGCTGCTGAATAAGCAATCCAGCAACCAATAGATATCCACTGGTGGGACGTGCGCGATTCGAACGCGCGACTCTCTGCTTAAAAGGCAGGTACTCTACCGTCTGAGTTAACGTCCCGGAGCTTTTTTATTTATTCCGGAAATGTTAGCACGTCAAGCAAAAAATCATGGATAAGCAGGGCGCATGCCTGGCTGGCGGAATGGTCATGTGCGGCATTCCAACATTTCCAAGAGCATCGCAGCACGTTGCCTGAGGGAGATCTCATCTGGACATGACACCGGGGCAGGGGATATCGTGCCGAGCCTGCCCTCATCCATGTTTCGTCAGCTGCAGCGGGACGATATGAAGCGCCCGGGATACCTCAACGGTATCTCCAATATGCCAATCCCATGCTCCATCTTCCCATCCGGCCCTCCTGGCAAGTTCTTTCGAAAGGCCGTCCACGTTGATGACGGGATGCCGCTTGAACACATGGGGCAGGCCGTGCGTCAGATTGCAGGCAAGACAGGCATTGCCCCTCTGGTGCAATTCAAACGCAAAATTGAGCAAGACCTCTGATCCGGAAAGAAAGCTTAGACGGATGTCGTACGCACCTTCTTTGGGATCGCCGAAGAGGGCATCAAAAAATGCATCGGTGCGTTCTGGCGGGAAAACATGCGCCAGGAAATCCTGAGAAAATAGTGCTGATAGCTCTTCTGCCGACATGATCTCCTCCTGAACTTACTGCCTGCATCGTTGAAATGATGGACACCGAAGCCCCGCAGCTGCAGGGCGCAATGCGTCACAACGTGCTGCCATGCATCGCTAAAAGCCCTTCTACCGCATCCAGGGCATTATGGGCAACATAATATTTTCCGGAAACAGGATCCTCATTGGCCGTGCAGACTTGATCGAATGGTGTCAGCTTGCTGGAGAGCGCTTCGACCTTTAATCCGAGCTGGGCAGCAGTCTTCATGCCTTTGCCTGTGAGCACTAGCACACTGCAGGCCATCCCGCTGTTCCTACCGAATGCCAGGTCCTCTTCCTTATCACCTATCATGGCGCAATGTGCCGGTTCCAGCGCATATTTTTCCGATAAGCTTTTCCACATCCCTATGGAAGGCTTGCGGCACGCGCATCGTTCTTCCGGGGCATGGGGGCAGAAACGGGCATCTTTAAATCCCGTTCCCTGCAGCTGCAAAAGTTCATTCAGCCGGGATTGGCAGGCGACCACATCATCCACAGTGAAATATCCGCGGCCGATCCCGGATTGATTGCTGACCAAAAATGCATCGATCCGATGATCCGCAAGGAGGCGCAACGCATCGGCAACACCGGGAATGAGGGTGACGCCTGCCGGATCTTTCAGGTAATGCCTGTCAAAGATCACGGTCCCGTCACGATCGAAGAATACAGCGGATAGTTTCATAACTGGCCTGCCTCCTGCAACATTTTGCTCCGTGGACCACTCAACATGAAACGGGAACTTTTCCTTGACGAGTATTTGAGTTTCTACCATAAAAAAATATGCGTATTTATATACACGTCCCTTTCTGCAAGAGCAAGTGCCCCTACTGCGCTTTCTTTTCCCGCCCCTGGAAAGCCGTTGACAACCACAGCCTGGAACAATGGGAACAGTTTATCTGCCGGGAGATGCGCTTGCATGCCATGGAGACCGGCACTCAAACTATCGACAGCATCTTTTTCGGCGGAGGGACGCCCAGCCTGGTGCCGCCGGCCTCCATTTACCGCGTCATCAATGAAGCTGCCAAACTTTTTTCTTTTGCGAAAACGATCGAGATCAGCCTCGAGGCGAATCCGGAATCTGTCACTTCAGAAAATGCACATGGGTTTCGTTCTGCAGGAGTGAACAGAGTCTCTGTGGGCGTCCAGTCGTTCGATGAATCCCTGCTGCGCGCTATCGGGCGGATCCATGGGAACAGGCAAACGCACCATGCCGTTGACTGTTTCCGCAGAGCCGGCTTCAACAATATCGGTATCGATCTTATGTGGGGGCTTCCCAGCGAATCACTTGGCAGCTGGCTATCGCAGCTGAAAGAGGCGGTCTCCCTTTTTCCAGAACACCTTTCCTGCTATGCCTTGACCATCGAACAGGGCACTCCGTTCAGCCGTGGACGCCCCCCCCTGCCTTCCGATGATATGTTGTCATCCATGTATCTCGAATGCTGTGACTTTTTAGAACATGCCGGCTATCGCCATTATGAGGTCTCAAATTTTGCCAGGCCGGGGTATGAATGCAGGCATAACACAGGCTATTGGCAGGGTGAAGACTATCTTGGATTGGGACCATCTGCCGTCAGTTCCTTCCGCGGGAAGCGCTGGACCCAGCCTCCGGACATAGCCCAGTGGATGTCAGGCATCCTTAAGGGAGATCTGCATCCGCAAACTGAGATCCTGACAGGCAAAGATGTTGTGCATGAATATGTCATGCTCCGCCTGCGCATGGCAGATGGATTGCCGTTATCCCGGCTGTATCTTGCGGCAGGCGACAAGCCGAAGCCTTCGATCATGGATCTCTGCCAGGATCTTGTGCGTGAAGGCATGGCTGTGATATGCGGCGGCAGCATATCGCTGACCAGCAGGGGGATGCTTGTCTCCAATGCCATCATAGAACGCTTCTTTGAGGAGTTGGATGCTGATGGATAGAAACATACCGGTGGGAAGGTTTGCTCCAAGCCCGACCGGACTCCTTCATGCGGGAAACGCATGGACGTTTCTTCTTGCCTGGCTTGCCTCGCGTTCATTCGATGGCCGGATGATACTGCGGATCGAAGACCTTGATCCGGAACGGTCACAGGAGAAATGGACCGCAGAAATTATAAAGGATCTGACCTGGCTCGGTCTCGATTGGGATGAAGGTCCTGGCAAGGAAGGCTCAAACGGCCCCTATCGGCAAAGCCTGCGTTCCGCCTACTATGCGGAAAAGCTTGATACATTAAAATGCATGGGAAAAGTTTACCCGTGCTTTTGCACCAGGAAAGAATTGCGTGAGGTCGCAGGAGCTCCCCATGGCCCTGCAAACGGCATAGGTTACCTTGGCGTGCACTACCCAGGCACATGCCGTTATTTAACGCATGAGCAGCAAAAACAACATGTTTTGTCCGGCCGGAATGCTTCGCTGCGCCTGCTGTGCCCTGATGGAGAGGAGGGGAGGATACGATTTTCTGATCTCATCTGCGGTCCCCAGTCTTCAACCCTGGAGGAATGCGGCGGCGACTTTGTCCTGTGCAGATCCGATGGCGTCTGGGCCTACCAGCTCGCCGTCGTGTGTGATGACATCGCCATGGGGATAAACCAGGTCATTCGCGGCAACGACATCCTTGGCTCGACCCCCCGGCAACTTGAATTATACCGATTGTTCGATGAAGCGCCGCCGCAATTTGCACACGTACCCCTTGTTTGCGACCACAACGGTGAACGGCTTGCCAAAAGGCATAGGAGCCTGAGCATCGCAGCCATACGGGACCGGGGCGTCAAGGCCGAAGAACTCGTGGGCTGGTTTGCCTGGCAGGCGGGATTGCAGGAATGCGCAATGCCGGTCAAGGCAAAAGAGCTTCTGGACAGGCTGCGTGAAGCAGGAGGGATGCCCTGGAAAGAACTTGATAAAAAGAGCATCATCATACCTGCTGATGCCTTTGGCGCCTCGCCATGATGATCGCTCCCCATGTGAACGGCGGGCATGCCCAGGATGACCGGACGGCATTATGACGGCCGATCATAAACGACCTTCCTGAAAAACGAGAAATGACAGCGTGTTACGCTGCCATTTCTCATATATGAACGCGACGCGTTAGATTTTCACTTATTTTTTTAATTGTGCGATCCGCGCAAGGAAGAAGGCATTGCTTTGGCTGTCCGTCGGGGGGAGCGCAGCAACAGCGGCTTCGTAATCGGTGATGGCACCTGCTTTATCCTTCGACATTTCAGCTGCTTCTGCAGCAAGCTGATAGAGCAAAGACTTGATCTCTTGAGGAGCGGACTGGGCAAGTTCGTGGAATTCTTTTCGAGCTGCCAGGAAATCTGACTTGCGCATCTGCAGCTGTGCATGGTTCATCCGGGCAGAGAACCCTAAGGGTGCGGAAGAGGTCTTGAGGCTTATCCTCTTGAAGAAATCAAGGGCGTCATCCCACTTTTCAAGGGAAACGGCGGTCGAAGCAAGTTCCAGCAAAACAGACGATTCCAGCTGGGCCGGGACCGTTTCGAGAAAACGTTTGAGTTCCGTGAAGCGGTTTTCCGGATCCGGCATCGCAATGATGCGCCCCAGATTGAGCTTTGTTTCGGCAAGCTGCTTCTCTCGATACCATTGCCAGCCAGCAATGACCGTGATGATCACGACGAGGGAAACGATGGCGCCGGCAATATACCGGATATGTTTTGTGACGAAATTCCACAGGGGAGCGGCTTCCGGGCTTACTTCCGCCTGCATGTCGGCGCTGAATTTAGGAATATTGATGCCGCCGAAAATGGGATCGGAAGACTGCTTGATCTCCGAAGCGGCGATAGGGCTGGGTTTTTGAATCGAAGGACGTTCTGTCATCGAAATAATCCTTTGGATATAATGAAATATTGACCATCAAACGTGAAAAAATGATTATATCCGAAAATCTGTAACAAGTCAAAATTAATATCGATATGGGAAAATAACGTCTGCATCCATCCAAGTAGCACAAAAAATATTTTGGGTCGCGTGAACGATCCTCCTCCGGCAGCAGCCGGCATGCCTGACCAGGAAGGCATCAAGCATGATTTTTGTGATAGATAATTTTATATTCAAAATAGTTATATTCGCATTGGCCATTTTCCGCACCGCATATTTCTTTATGATATCGTTTCCTGACTGGGGATCCATCCATTTTGCTGTCCATTTATAACTTGCTCGATTAGAATAAGAAATATATAATTTCTGATGTATTTCGAGGAGAAGGATATGGACGAATCAAAGTCGAACGTGTTTGAAAAGGTCCGTGCAGCAGGTAAGGCAGCAAAAACTGCTTCACGCAGGATGTCTGCAGCAAGTCCGGAGGCAAAAAACAACTGTTTGAACTGCCTGGCCATGTTACTGCAGCAAAACGAAGCCGCGATCCTTGCCGAAAATGCGAAAGACCTGTCTAAGGCTGCAGCAGACGGCTTGGATGGGCCGCGGCTCGACAGGTTGCGATTGACTCCGGCAATAATTAGCGAAATGGCTTCCGCATGCCGGTATATCGCTGGCCTTCCTGAGATCATCGGAGCCATGGATACCCAATGGCAGCAGCCTAACGGGCTGCTTGTCGGGAGGATGCGGATCCCCCTGGGCGTCGTGGCCATGGTATACGAAGCCAGGCCAAACGTCACGATCGACGCCTCAATCCTTTGCCTGAAGTCAGGGAATGCTGTCATTCTGCGCGGAGGTTCCGAGGCCCTGCATTCCAACCTCGCCCTTTCGGCCATCCTGCGTGAAGCCCTCGACCGTTCCGGTCTTCCTCATGATGCCATCCAGTATATAGACATCACGTCCCATGAAGCCGTGGCAGCCCTTTGCCAGCTTGATGAGTATGTCGACGTCCTCATACCGCGCGGCGGCGAAAATCTTGTGCGGGCTGTCACAAAGCAAGCCACCATGCCCGTGCTGAAGCACTATATCGGCGTCTGCCATGCGTTTATCGATGAAAGTGCTGATATGGAACGCGCCCTGCAGATCGTGTTCAATGCCAAAGTCCAACGGCCTGGCGTGTGCAATGCCCTCGAGTGCCTTCTTGTGCACCGGGCCATCGCCCCGGAATTCCTTCCCAGGGTAGCAGCTCTGCTCGGTGAAGCGCATGTGCAGTTCCGCGCTGATCCTGCTTCCATCGGTTATCTTGGCAAGTATGCCATCCCCCTTCAGGAGAATGACCTCGGCCATGAATTTCATGATCTCATACTCGCTGTGTGCGTCGTTGACGGCCTGGATGAGGCATTGGACCATATCGCTCTGCATGGTTCACAACACACGGAGATCATTTGCACGGAGAATTACAGCAACGCCAAACGCTTCCTCCGTGAGGCCGATGCGTCCATGGTGGCCGTGAACGCATCGACGCGCTTCAACGATGGTGGGCAGCTGGGGCTGGGAGCTGAGATCGGGATCAGCACGTCAAAACTGCATGCTTACGGTCCCATGGGCATCCGTGAACTGACGACGACGAAATTTGTTGTCTACGGGCAAGGACAGGTGAGGCAATAATGGGATCGACAGGGATCTTGGGAGGAACATTCAATCCATTCCACAACGGTCATTTGCGGCATGCTCTTGAGGTCCGGGAAGCCCTTGGGCTGGACAGGGTGGTCATCCTGCCCTGTGCAGACCCCCCGCATAAAGACGACAAGGGACTCTTGGGATTTGCGTTGCGTGTCGCCTTGGCCAGGGCGGCTATCGCTGGCGTCCAGGGTCTGGAACTGGATACCGTGGAAGAAACCTTGCCCCATCCTTCCTATACGTGGCAGACCCTGACAGAATTGCGGAAACGGCATCCCCGAGAAACATTTTTTTTTATGATGGGGGCTGAATCGTTTGCAGCACTGGACAAATGGCACCGCGGTTTTGAACTACCCCAACTGGCATGCCTGGTCATCGTTCCGCGGGAAGACAGCGATATCGAACTCTTCCATCAAAGCATCCGTAAATTCTGGCCAGGTCCTCATCCCTCCTCCCAGGAGGATCCGCGCCATCATAAAGAAGTGGTTGAACTCGACGGCGGAGGCACATGCATCTATCTGCAAACTCCCCGCCTCGACATAAGTTCTACGGTGATCCGCCAGAAATGGAAGGACGGAAAGTCGTTGGCTGGCCTTGTTCCCCAAGCCGAACTCAGCGTCATGCTCAGCCATGCAGATACGATATCGTCATGCTGGATATGACCTAAAGTAAACGCAGCGCATCAAGCAGGGCAGGCAGGACCCGGCATCTCTCAGGGATGCCGCATGCACGGTTGCATCGATGATAAGGTCTCAAGCCCCTATTTGAAGGCATCCAATGTCCAACAGCTGCACAGGATGACCTTTTCATGGTTCACACGTCCATGCTTCTTGTTTTGAATTGCGTTTCATAAAGAGTCCGGTACTGTCCAGCAGGCTTTTGCATCAGGGCATCATGCGGACCGATCTCAACGAGCCTTCCCTCATTGATGACAGCGATGCGGTGGGCGTTTCTGATGGTGGAGAGGCGGTGGGCTATGACGATGACGGTTTTGTCCTTCATCAGATTATCGATAGCCTGCTGGACGATCGCCTCAGACTTATTGTCCAGGGCAGAAGTGGCCTCATCCAGGATGACGATCGGGGCATTTTTAAGAAATGCCCTCGCGATCGCTATGCGCTGTTTCTGCCCGCCGGAAAGCAGGACGCCTCGTTCACCGATATAGGTATCCAGGCCATGTTCCAGTCCTGCGATGAATTCTGAGAGGAATGCGCTCCTGACAGCGTTCTCGACATCGCTCGCCGAAGCCTTTGGATCGCCGAGCAGGATATTGTCCCGGATGGTCCCCTCAAACAAAAAATTATCCTGGAACACATACGCTATATTCTGCCGCAGTTCCTGCAGGCGGAAGTCCCTGATGTCTGTGCCGTTGATCTTGATGCACCCACCAGTGACATCATAAAACCGGGGAAGCAGGCTTGCGAGCGTGCTTTTCCCTCCGCCGGAGTTGCCGACAAGGGCCAGCATCTCCCTGGGTCTGATGGTCATCGTGATATCGTGCAGCACCTCGGATCCGCCCGTGTAGCCGAAATGCACATGGTCAAACGCTATGCTTTCCAGCTCCTGCGGCATGGCTGCGCAAACGCTTTTGTCCGTGATCGCGACCGGCCGGTCGAGGATGTCAAAGACGCGGTCTATGGCAAGGAAGGAATTTTGGACGGACACGGCGACATTCGTGATGTTTTTGAGCGGCGTGTAGAGCATGAGAAGCGCTGTGAGGAAGGAGACGAAGTTGCCCGACGTGATCCTGCCGCTTACGATGAGCCAGCTGCCAAGTGCTATGGCCAGTCCAAGACCTATGGAAATGACGAAATGCATGAAAGGCGTGATCCATGCCGTGCGGCGTGTCATGGCGACGCTCAGTTGGAAAACATGGGCAAGCAGGCTGTCAAAACGTGTCTTCTGGCTGTTTTTCAGGTTATAGGCCGCGATGGTACGGTTTCCGGAAAACGTTTCCGTATACATGGAATTCAGCTGTGAGACATAAATATTATTTTTTTGGACAAGTTTTTTTAAAAGCTTTTTGACGCGGGTGAGGGGAGCGACAGCCACTGCAAGGATGACGATGGCCATGATGGAAAGCTGCCAGGAATTGTAGAACAGCACTCCGATCAGCGCGATGGAGGAACAGATGCGCGTGAGAAAGCTTTTGAGGTTGCCGAGGAGCCCGGAACAGGAAAGCTCGGCATCGCTGTTGAAGCGAAAGAGCACTTCACCCGATGTCGACTTGTCAAAAAAAGCCGGCTCCAGTTCGACGAGCTTGTCTGCGAGCTTGCTTTTCAGGCTCATCGTCAGTTTGCCGCCTGTCCACGCATTGAGGTAGGCGCTGGCAAAATTCAGCAGGCCTTGCACCGTGGTGAAGCCAACGATGAGAAGCGGGATGTACCATGGTGATTCCATGTTTTTCCCGACGATGACGACATCGGTGTACGGCTTTAAAAAAAGGGCGATGACCGCATCCAGGGCGCCGACAGGGATGCAGATCAGCAGGGCGAGCAGGGCAGCTGGCCAAAAAGGCTTGGCCAGCGGCCACATGCGCTTATAGTTGCGGACGAACTGGTTGTCATTGAGATTGGAGAGCATGTTTTCAAGCATGGTCGCATCCGTAGGGGCAAAAGCTGCGGATCATTCAACGGTCACGCTCTTCGCAAGGTTTCGCGGCTGGTCAACATCCTTGCCAAGATAGTCTGCCATGGCATAGCTGAAGAGTTGGAGCGCCGGAAGCGCAAGGAATCCTGCAGTAGCCGGATGAGAAGGCGGCAATACCCACATCTCTTCGACATTGAGGTCAGGCAGGACGCCATCCTCAGCCTGGACCAGGGCGATGATCCTTCCCTGCCTGGCAAGCACTTCCTGGATATTTGAACGGACTTTTGAGAACAGTTCGTTGTTGAGGGCCAAGGCAAACGTGGGAAAATCATGGTCGATGAGGGCAATAGGCCCATGCTTCATCTCTCCGAAAGCGTAGCCTTCAGCATGGATGTAGGAAAGCTCTTTAAGTTTAAGGGCGCCTTCGAGTGCGAGGGCGTGGCATTGCCCCCTGCCGAGGTAAAAGAAGTTCCTGGCGCCCGAGAAAGCGATGGCGAGGCGCTCCGCCGTTTTTTTCAACGAAGGCAGTATCTCACTGAGCTGGTTTGGAAGAAGGCATAGCGCATGCAAAAGTGGGTCGTTTTTGCGTCCTCTGCGTTGCGCGAAGTAAAGGGCCATGAGGGTTATGAGTGTCATCTGGCTGCACATGGCCTTGGTCGATGCGACGCTGATCTCCGGACCGGCTTGCGTATACAAGACGACATCTGATTCCCTGGCTATGGACGATCCGACGACATTGCAAAGACCGATCACAGGACAGCCCTTTTCCTTGGCCAGCCTGAGCGCTGCCAGAGTGTCGGCGGTCTCTCCAGACTGGCTTATCACCATGACAGCATCGTCCGGAAGGAGGATGGGCGAGCGGTACCGGAACTCAGACGCGATATCGAGATCAGTGGGGATCCCGCCGACATTTTCAAGAAGCTGACGTCCCCAGAGCCCCGCATTATATGAGGTCCCGCATGCGACGATATGCAGCCTGCGGGGGATGGGGAGCCCGTCAAGCTCATGCAGCTGGACCCGCATTTCATGGGAATCGTTGATGACACGGCCGCTGAGGCAGTCTGTGATGACGCGAGGCTGCTCCATGATCTCCTTGAGCATGAAATGCTTGTAGCCATCCTTGGCCGCGGCCTGCATGTCCCATGGGATATGGCTGATGCTTTTCTGCACGGGAGCAAGCCCTTCAAGCGAATAGATCTTCCAGGAATCTGTCTTGACGACAGCGATCTCAGCGTCATCGAGAAAGATCACTTCACGGGTATAGGGGAGGAACGCGGGTATGTCTGAAGCGACAAAATTCTCGCCTGTGCCGACCCCCATGAGGAGGGGGGCCGACATGCGTGCAGCATACAGAGTATTGGGATCTTCCTTTGCGATCATGACGACCGCATACGCACCAGAAGCCTTTTTGAGCGCATGGGAAAAAGCTTCCAGGATCGATGTGCTGTTCTGGATCTCATGGCCGATGAGGTGGGCAAGGACTTCCGTATCTGTGTCGGAAAGGAAAGTATGCCCCGCGGCAAGAAGCTCTTCCTTGATCTCCAGGAAATTTTCGATGATGCCGTTATGGATGATGGCGATGGAACCGTCTTCGGAAAGGTGGGGATGGGCATTTTTTTCGACCGGAAGGCCATGGGTGGCCCAGCGCGTATGGCCGATGCCCGACGTCGCCAGCAAGGTTGGATGATCGGCAAGTTTTGCTTCGAGTGCGGAAAGCTTGCCGGCAGACTTGACGATGCTGATCTTGTCCTGCTGCACGAAAGCGACCCCTGCAGAATCATAGCCGCGGTATTCCAACCTATGAAGCCCTTCAAGAAGAAGAGGAACAGCAGGCCTATGCCCAGTATATCCTATGATTCCGCACATGGAGATCTCCTTGGCTGTTTGAGCATACGCAGGTGTATGCAGGATGCTGAATTGTTTTCGCATGCGAGCATGCCCGCAGGCATGGCCGGCGGGCATGCGGCATCAAGAGCATTTCACGGCAGGTCGCAGGCTCATTTGGCACTTTGGGAAGGCGTGCCCGCTGCTTCGGGAGCAGCATTGGCAGGCTCGGGGAGGGGGGGCATCGTCAGAGAGGGCAGTTCGCCGTATTCGATCTTTTCCGCATCAAGAAGTTCGATAAGGGGCGCGGTGATATCTGCCTCAGGAGCAAAGGACATCATGTATTCTGCGCTGAAGATCGCAGAAAGATGGTGTTCCTTCCTGTATTTTTCCATGGCGTTCGTAACAGCTCCCTGGAAAACGCCGAAAACATGCTCCTGTTCCTGCTTGAGGACATTCTGATAGAAATATATGTGGGCGTCATACTCTTTTTGCAGCTTGCCCGATCGTTCTTTATCGTTGGCGGCATTCGCTTTTTCCAGATCATCCTTGATGGACTGCAGCTTTTCAGCGGCGGCTTTCTGCAGCTGGTTTGTCCTTTCTGCGGCAAGCCTGGCCCCCTGGCTCTCCTGATACACTTTGGTGATCTGGACGATGCCAAACGGCATGGCAGGCTGATCTGCCCGGGCAGGGGAATCATGGAACATGCAAAGCATGGACGTGATGGCAATGATCGGCAGTATGTGGTTCTTCATTCCGGCTCCGGTGTCATAATGGTGCGTTTACGGCAATGTATACAGCAGTTAACGAATCTTGTGTACATTATTTTATCCGCATGGGCAATGAAAAGATACTGCAGGAGCAGAGTTAATCGATGCCTTTCCCCGCTCCGGGAAAGGCTGTCCGACAGCATGGCATTGAATGCTGCGGTCACGAAAAACCTTGCCGCGCGCATGAAGTCGCCGGCCATGGCCACGGCTGTTGTGAAAAAAATAACCATGAGGCAAAAGATAACTATCTGATGGTGCAAAATCTCCCGTGAAATATAATTTTACGAGTTGGCCAGCAAAAGCTTAAGGAGGGACTCCTGTGATCAAGGAAGCCATTGAAAAGATCGTATGCAAGCAAGACCTCACCTATGATGAGGCCTACCAGGTGATGAATGAGATCATGGATGGTGATACGACTGCCGTGCAAAACGCTGCGTATCTTGCAGCGCTTTCAACGAAAAGCGCCAAGGCTGAGACCGTAGACGAGATATCAGGTTCTGCAGCGGCTATGCGCAATCATGCCATACGGGTAGAGCATGGCATGGACGTGCTGGAGATCGTGGGCACGGGCGGCGACCATGCGCATTCGTTCAATATTTCCACAACGGCTTCCTTCATCATCGCCGCTGCAGGCGTCAAAGTCGCCAAGCACGGCAACCGGGCGGCATCATCACTGTCCGGCGCTGCTGACTGCTATGAGGCTCTTGGCATCAATATCTACCAGGACCAGCATAAATGCGCAGAACTCCTCCGCAACATCGGGCAGTGCTTCATGTTTGCGCAGCTCTATCACACATCCATGAAATATGTCGGGCCCGTGCGGAAGGAACTCGGGATACGCACCGTCTTCAACATACTCGGACCGCTGACGAATCCGGCTTATCCGGCGTACTTTCTCCTCGGTGTCTATGATGAGTACCTTCTCGAACCCATTGCCCATGTCCTGCAGTCGCTGGGCGCAAAGCATGCTCTCGTCGCGTATGGGATGGACAAGCTTGATGAGATCTCCCTGAGCGCTCCATCACGCATCGCAGAACTTAAAAACGGAAAGATCAGCCGCATGGAGATCGTTCCTGAAGATTATGGTTTCTGCCGCTGCAGGAAAGAGGATATCACCGGCGGGACGCCGCAGGAGAACGCGAAGATAACCCTGGACATCCTTAATGGCGTCGAAAGCCCCAGGACGGATATCGTGCTTCTTAATGCCGGTGCCGCCATCTATGCCGGTGAGAGGGCGGCATCGATCGCCGAAGGCGTGCAGATCGCCCGGGACCTCCTCAAAAGCGGTGCAGCGTTAAGGCAGTTCGAAGCCATGCGCACGCAATCGAACATCGCGTAGGCCGCTTTCCCCAGCAGGAACAGGTCTCCGGGCATCAGGGCAGGATCTTTTCCTTTCCTGGGATCATGCCGTATAGGCATCGACATCCATGTCCTGCTGCTCCCGGAGATACCAGTACGACCGTGCCCAGACTGACAGCGTCCCTGCCTCGCTGTCTTCGAGGCGCCGGAGCTTATGGAGGAGAGAAGAGATCATCGATGTGCTGAACGAGGCCGGACCTTCTTGTTCAACATAGGCTTCGATGCGGCCGATGAGCCTTTTTTTTTCAAACCATGGTCCATCGGGCTGCACACCGCGATGAGCATGCACGAGTGTTTCCAGTTCTGGCTTGCTAAAAAGCTTTTTGAACTCCTGGACACGCATGAAGGTGATGTCGATCATCCATGGCAGGGCGAATTCTGCGCCGGACGCATACACCGCAGCGTTGCCTGCGGAAGAAGACGTTGCTGACCGTGGCATGGCTGCTCCTAGAATGGACGCACATAGGGTATGTCGCCATATTCGACGGCGGGATCCTCACAGCAGGGGGCAAGAGGGCGCATCCCCAGGAGCCATTGTTTGAAATGGCTTATCACCTTGGCATGGTCAAAGCAAAGTTCCGCGGGGATCTCGTTCATCGCATGGAAGGCGGCCCCTGCGGCGTCATCTCCGGCCGAAAGGGCATCCAGACGTGCTGCGCGGCCGACAAAAACGGTCGTCATGACATGGCACCGCATGTCCCGCATGGGATGCGAATAAACACCGAGGACGCCCAGGAGCTCGACATCCAGGTTGGTCTCTTCCTTCATTTCCCTGACTGCGGCGTGTTCTGCGGTCTCCCCTTCTTCAATGAAGCCCCCCGGAAGGGCATAGCCAAAGGGTGGATTGCGCCGCTTCACAAGGACGATCCCGCACTGGGGGTCATAGATCACGACATCGGCTGTCGGCAGGGGGTTGCTGTACCTTACGACAAGCGTGCCACATTTCGGACAATAGCGGGGATGATTCATGGGCAAGCCTCTTGAGTGATGATGACGAATCCTAGCTTTTCAAGGCGCTGCATGTCAAAGGCTCCATGCCTCAATATGCGGAGCGTCATGGGACCGCAAGGCTCGACTATGGTGCTTGGCAAACCGCCTGAAGGACGAGGCGGCATGTCGAGAAGGGCATCGACGTCAGCTTCGAGGCCATTGATGAGTTCTCGGGAAATGCCGCCAGCAAGGGTGGATGGAGGCATTCCGCTGATATTGGCGCTTGTGCAGACGATGGGGCATCCGCAAAGCTCCGTAAGGGCGGACGCAACAGGATGCGGGCTTATGCGGACGGCTATCTTGCCAGTTCCTGCAGTCAGCATGGCCGGCATCCCTGGCTTCTCCTCAAGCAGGAGCGTCAGGGGCGCAGGCCACAATGACCGCAGGGCATCCATGGTCTCTGCATCACAGGCATGGATCTGCGTGATAGACGAAAGTTGTCCACCAGATGATATCAGCACCGGAAGTGCGGCCTGATGACGCCGCTTTTTCAATCGAAAAATGCGCTCGATAGCGTGCGGGCAGTCAATGCGGCAGCCAATGGCGAAAAAAGTCTCTGTAGGATAGATGGCGACGCCGCCTCTGCAGAGGCGGTCTGCAGCATTCCTGATCGCTTCACGGCTGCTTGCATCGAAGGTATTTAACATTTAAAGTATGTCCATGAGTTTCAAATCGATCAGGATCATATCCGTAGGCAAGCCCCGCCTTTCCTTTTGGAAGCACGCTGCAGACTATTACCTCGAAAAGCTTTCCCACTGGCGCAAGATCGAGGAAACCATCGTCAGGGATGCGCCCCCAGGCCTGGATATCGACCAGAGGGTGGAACACGAAAGCAGACGGATCGCTTCCGTGATCACGCCCGTGGACATCGTGGTATGCCTAGACGAGCACGGCAAGACATTGACGTCCACATCCTTTTCCTCTTTTCTCACGGAACTGTCCAGCAATTCCTCCTTCAGGCCATGCTTCATCGTCGGCGGGGCTTTCGGATTGCGCCTGGACCTGCTGCCGCAGACAAGGCACTGCATATCGTTCGGTCCGCAGACCTTTCCCCATGAGCTGGCGAGGGTCGTCCTGCTGGAGCAGCTATACCGTGCAGAAACAATCGCACGCAACATACCTTACCATCATGCCTGACAGCTTGAGGAGATGGGAGGCGTCCCACCATCATCTCCCAAGCCGGCCATGCGCTTCAGCTCTGCCTGCCGTTCACCGGCGGAAAGTTTTTTGCAGAAGGTATAGGTCTGACCGCCATGTATTTCCTTGCTGACGCGAAAATGCTGGTCGGCCTTTGCTGCAAGCTGGGGCCAGTGGGTGATCACGAGCGTCTGCCGTTTTGCCGAGAGGGCGCATAACCGTTCGGAAACACGATTCAACGTCATGCCGCCGATGCCGGAGTCGATCTCGTCAAACACGAGCGTGGAATCATCGGAAAACCTCTGGATGCCGACTACCGCGAGCATGAACCGGGACAATTCCCCGCCGGAAGCGATTTTATCGAGCGGATGGGCATGCTGGCCAGGATTGGGAGACCATAGCAGCGTTTCGCGCAGCTCTTCGCATGGCGGAAGGGTCGATTTTTTGCCATGCAGGGCAGGCCAGAGTTCAGACCGTCCTTCCAAGGGGATGACTCTCAGATGCTCATTGAAGCCAAGTCCCTTGAGCTGCTCTTCAAGGGCTGTACAGAACCGCTGCGCAGCCAAGCGCCTCTGCGCATTCAAAAGCTCAAGCGTTCCGTGAAGTTCTTGTGAAAGAAGCCATTCTTTCCTGCTCATCTGCTGCAGGTCGAGGGAACACGAGTCAAGAAATGACAGCGTCGATCTGATCTCCTGTTTCAATGCCAAGATTTCAGGAATGCTCCGCCGCAGCTTCCGCTTCAGCTGCGCCAGCTGGAACAGCCTGGATTCAACAGCGTCGGCATCTGATCCGGGAGGTCTGGACGGCTGCTTTCTCAAACGTCCTTCCAGGCCATCGAGCACATTCCTGAAGCTGTCGATGCTATCCAGGAAATCCTGGAACGAGGGGTCCTGGACCGTCAACGCATACACGGAATGCCGCAGTTCGCACATCATGTCGATGATGCCGGGCTTTTCCGTACCAGAGAGCAGTTCAAGCGACTTCGCATAGGATCCGCACGATGCCTTCCACTGCTTCAATTCGGACCGTTCGCGTTCAAGGTGCTCTTCCTCGCCTTCTTCGGGAGACACCTTATCGATCTCGGACTGCTGCATCTCAAGCAGCTCGCGCTTCTCTGTCAATGCCATGATCTGCTCACGGAGCGACCGGCGCTTTTCGGAGACCCTTTTGAGTTCGCCAAGCAGTGAAGAACGTCTTTCAAGAAGTGAGGGCGTCTCCAGGAAAGAATCGATCAATGCCGACTGAAACGAAGGCTGGAGGAGGCGTTGCTGGCCATGCTGGCTGATATGGAACAGGAGATCCGGCCTCATTTCCCGCACGGCATCCTGGGAGGACAAGGCATCATTAACGAAAAAATGGCTGCGACCGGTCGAGGCAGATATCGTCCGGCGCAGGATGGTCTCCTTCTCTTCTCCGCCCGATGTCTTGGAGTGGAAAAGGGCCTCTACCTGGGCCATGCTGCAGCCAGGCCGGATGAGATCCACGGAAAGCTTGTCTCCAAGGACGAAGCTGATCGCCTTCAGGATGAAACTTTTGCCAGCTCCCGTCTCTCCCGTGAGGACATTCATGCCCCGGCCGAACTCGAGTTCCATATCATCAATGAGGGCGAGCCCTTTGATGCGCAGGTATTCCAGCATGCCTAGCCTTGACGTTGAAATTCTATGGGACAGGGACTTATGCGAGAGGCAGACGCCCTTTCACGGCATCATCCTGAATGATGCGGCGTCCTCCGGCATAGTGTTACTGGAACTTTTTGATGGCCTTGCGGAAGCCTTCCTGAGAGCGTTCGATGACGGCATCATCGACGGCAAAGGAGAGGCGGAAATATCCCGGCATGCCGAATCCGGATGACGGGACCCCCAGGACGAGGAACTGCGCAAGATGTTCCGTAAAGGCCTTGTCATCGCCCCCGGGTGCCTTGGGGAAAAAGTAAAAGGTGCCCTGGGGCGGTGTGAAGGCATAGCCGGCATCAGCAAGGATGCCCGCCAGGCGGTCGCGGCGCCTGGTGTAGATGCTGACGGCTTCCTCGGTCGAGGATCCCAGGCATCCGGACATCAGGTACTGACCCACGACCGGAGGGTTGACGAAGCCAAGCACCCGGTTTGAAAAAATGAGTCCGTCCATGAGTGCTTCCGCATCGTCCATGCCAGGGTTTATGGCGATGTAACCAACGCGTTCACCGGCAAGACCGTAGTTTTTGGCAAAGGAACTGGTGATGACGGCATTGCGGTAAAGGGGCAGGGCGGGCGGGACCGTGATGCCATCGTAGGTGAGAAAGCGATAGGGCTCGTCGCTGACGAGATAGATGGTGCGTCCCGTGCGGGAGGATGCGTGTTCGAGCACCGATGCGATCTCCCTGAGGACTTCAGCAGGGTAAACGGCGCCGGATGGATTGTTCGGAGAGTTGATGATGAGCGCTCTCGTACGCGTTGTGATCGCCTTGTCGATGGCTGCCGCATCAGGTGCAAAGTCGCTTAAACGGCAGGGGACTGTTTTAAGGACGCCGCCATGATTCGACACATAAAAACGGTATTCACCAAAAAAAGGCGCAACAGCGATCACTTCATCGCCTGGTTCCAGGACGGTATGGAAAAAGGCATTCATGACTCCGGCTGCACCGCATCCAAGCATGACGTGCCGGGCCTCCAGATGCATATCCTGCTGGGTCGACAGCCATGAAGCGAGCTGTTCCCGGGCCCATGCGAAGCCGGCGTTTGGCATATAGCCAAGGATCCCGGGGATGCTGAGCTTGTCGGCAAGGGACTGCATGGCCTGTGCTGCCTGCACCGGGGGCGCCAGATCAGGATTGCCAAGGCTGAAGTCACATACGGCATCGTTCCCGTATTTCTTTTTCAATTCGATGCCTGCTTCAAACATGCGGCGGATCATGGACCCCTGAGAAAGATTTTGCCTCATTGCAGCGCTTATGGAATCTGAAGACATGGTTGCACTCCCTGTGCCTGACGTGGAAGACAGAATATGCGTACGGAAAAATCCTATGTGGGGGCGTATAATTTTTTCAGCGAAGCGTCAACTCTGTCAAGCCATAGCGAGACGAAGGACGGATCATCTGCCAGGCCTTTCAGCTCCGCAGTACAGGGCAGCCCCGCTTCCATGATCCGCTTCTTCCACGATGTGTCGTGATCGCCGGCCATATCCTTGACGGCATGGGAACCAACGAGAGAAAGCATGGGAAGGAGCCACACCTGCCTGCCGGTGGGCGTGCATGACCGGAGAAGGGGGAGGAGGGCCTCCAGATCATCGTCCGGCACTGCAGGATCGCCCGTGGCAGGGGCATCGGCATTGTTCCTGATCATGGCTGCGACAAAGACAAGGGGGTCCATGGCATGCACGATGCCAGCCAGGCTGGCATACAACGCCGCACATTCATTCCTGGTGCCATGTGCCATATACACGACAGGTTCATCCGATGCCCGGGAAGCAGGTATATGCCGTATCATGAGTTCGGCTACCGGCTTTATGCTGGCTTCCTGGTCTTCTGATGAAAAGAGCAGGGGGGGACCGGTTTGTATGTGCATCCCCAGTTGTGCAGCGGCATGGGCGCAATCGGATCCAACGGCATCATATTCCCGGCCGGGAATGATATGGAGCGATTGGACGGCGACATGGGTGAAACGCTCGAAACGCATGCGCGAAAGGGCCTTATAGACGGAATCAGACTTTGTTTTTGAACATGCGAGCCGGTGGCGCATGGTCTCCGAAGTGTATGCCCAGCGTACGGGGAGCCCAAAACGCTGCGCAGCCTTTTCCTGCACACTGCGCAATGCGGACGTGCCTTTAAAGCTGGCGGAACCGTAAGCAACAAACAGCAGTCCGACTTTCATAACATATCCAGATGGGATGCGGCATCCTCTTCGGTAAAGATCCTCAATCCTGCTTTTTCAAGGAGGGACGCGAAGAAACCGCTGCCAGGCATCAATGCATGGCGGAACGTCCCGTCGTAGATGCAGCCATATCCGCACGATGGGGACCGTGCCTTGAGGATCGCTGTTGTGCAGCCATGAGCCAAGGCCATATCCAGTGCCATCCTGGCGCCTTGCATGAACTGGTCTGTCTTGTCGCAGCCATGGGCATCAAAGACCCTGCCATGAAAGATCTCACAAGGTGTGCGTGGCACGGAAAGGCCCCCCAGGAGCTCCGGGCAGGCAAGAACAGCCCCGCCGCTCCTGGCGAGCCTTATGATGATGTCATTCGCATTGGAGCGCCCGTCATAACGGCATGGCATGCCTGCCAGACAGGCGCTTACGATAACGTTCACGTTCACCGGCTGAGACGATCAGGAAAAGATGATCTCAACTTGCTCCTGGTCATCTTTGCGGCGGGTGATGGACCCGATCTCCCAGGCTTTGGCCGGCTGGGTCTGGAAGCGGGGGAGCAGTTCATCAGCCGTAGCACGGTCGGTGATCATGATGTAACCTATGCCGCAGTTGAAGATCTGAAGCATCTCCGTCCAATCCAGATTGCCTTGTTCCTTGAGCCATTCAAAAACAGCAGGACGCTCCCAGCTGCCGAAGCGTATCTCGGCGCAGACGCTGGCGGGGAGCACCCGGGGGATATTGTCGTAAAATCCTCCGCCGGTGATATGGACCATGCCTTTGATGCGCATGTCGCGCATGGCCGTCTTGACCTGGTCAGCGTAAATGATCGTGGGGGCCATCAATACTTCTGCAAAGGTCTTGTCCGTACCGGGCAGGATGTCATCGGGCCGTGCCCCGCTGGCTTCATAGATCTTGCGAACGAGGGAATAGCCATTGGAATGGACGCCGGAAGACGCAAAACCAATGATCACATCACCTACGCTTATCGTGGAGCCATCGACGATATTAGGGCTGTCAACGATGCCGACGCAGAATCCAGCAAGATCATAATCACCGGGCGCGTACATGCCTGGCATTTCAGCTGTCTCGCCCCCCAGCAGGGTGCAGCCGCTTTGCCTGCAGCCGTCCACTACGCCTTTGATGACCATTTCAGCCTGGTCGACATTCAATTCGCCGCATGCGAAATAATCAAGGAAAAAAAGTGGTTTTGCTCCCAGCACAAGACAATCGTTCACGCTCATGGCGACCAGGTCGATCCCAACGGTATCGTGCTTATTGAAAAGAGAAGCCATTTTAAGCTTCGTCCCGACGCCATCCGTGCCAGAGACCAAGACCGGTGATTGCATTCCCGTGATATCAGGACGGAAAAGCCCCCCGAACCCTCCTATATCAGAAAGGACGCCATGCGTATGGGTGGTGGCGACGAGGGATTTTATGCGTGAAACGAGGGCGTTGCCCGCATTGATATTCACTCCGGCTGATGTATATGCGTCAGAACGTGAAGTACTCATAATGGCTCCTGTTTCAATAATTCTGGCGAATACTAGTCTGAAATTTGCGTTTTGCCAAGAAAAATATGAAAGGTTGCGGTGCAGCATGGGATAAAAAACATCCATGATGCCGCCACACCTGTCTATCCGTGTCCGGGCAGTGCAGGATCAGAAGCGTCTTGGGGATGTAGCATAAGATCCAGTATCCTCAGGCATGGTGAAGTCTGCGCATCCTGACCGGCGTCATAAAGCTGCAGCCGGCAGCGGGCGGTCCATTCCCGGGGAATGAAGGCCACATGGCGGCGGCCGCAGCGCAGGGGCCTGCCGGCCCGACATCATGGGCGGTCGAGCGGACTGAATTGCTGCCTGCGGAGATTAAGGAATCCGTTTCTCAGGGCGATGTAGGGTTCAAGCGCGGATTCCGTGATGGCATCATAGGCCTTGAAACGCTCGTCGATGCCGTTGAAGTCCAGGTACAGGGAACTCCCCACGCTGACAGGCCAGTCAAGGAAATACGACTGGGGCTTCATGGCCGAATCTGCTGCAAACCCCATCGTGCCGCGCACTGTTGATGGTCCCAGGAAGGGGATGATGAAATAGGGGCCGTCAGGCACGCCCCAGCGGGCAAGCGTCCAGTCGAAATTTTCCGTTTCCGGATGGTACGGGAAAAGCGGTTTCTTTTCCGAAGCCGGATCGCCGAAGCCGAGCGTCAGAAAGAAATTGACAAAGGAACGGTCGAATTCGACGCCTGCCTGGGCGAATTCGCCCTGGAGGATGCTGTTGGCCATGCGTACGGGGAAGAACACGTTGTAGGAAAATGTGGAAACAGCGGAACGCACTGGTTCCGGAACGATGAAGCAGTATCCCTTGTGCAGAGGTTTAAGGATGTACTGTATCAGGCAGTCATTGACGCGGAACCAGAAGCGGTTCCAGCCTTCAAGGGGATCGCTCAGCGCCTTGTCATCAGCCTCGTCGTCATCATAGTCGTCAAGATCCGGTCCGTCAGTGGAAACAGGTTCCGCGGCGGACTGCGGAGCAGAAGAGACGCCTTCCTCGAGCACGGACGCCTGGGCCGCGGCCTGTGCGGCATCATGCGTGTCACCGTTTTTTGACGCGCATCCGGCCAAGGCAAGGCTGATGATGAGCAGAAGGGTCGCCACGCGCTTCATTTTGCAGCCTGCTTCTTGGTTTTCTGTTCCTCAGCCTTCGCCTGCACGCGCCTGATGAGGTCATCAGGGCTGTTCTTTGACAGGATGTCCCGGAACTGCTCACGGTAATTTTTGATCATGCTGATGCCTTCGATAAGCACATCATAGACGACCCATGCATTGTTCTTTTCGAGCATCCGGAAGGCGACGGGGTAACTCTTCTCACCGGCGATGAAGCTCATCTGGATCTCAACGCGCTTGCCGCCATTGGCGACGGTCTCCCCGGTGAACTGCACCTTCTGCCCGTTATATTCATCGAGCGTATCGATATACGTATTGCGCAGGAGGTCGGTAAATGCCGTTTTAAAACCCTGCTTCTGCTGCGCTGTGAATTTTTTCCAGTTGGGACCGACCGTCCGCGTGGAAAATTCTTCGAAATCAAAAAGGGCGACGACTTCCTGTTCGATCTTCTTTTTTATGCCGGGCCTGGTAGCGGGATCTTTGAATGCCGCGTCATTCAGAAGGGCAAGTATGCGCTCGGCCCCGTCCTCGGCTGTCTGCCGTGCCGTGCGGTCAGCGGCAACTGCCGCCGTGAAGGCGAAGGAAACCGTGATCAGCAGAAAAACAAAAAGGCGAGCCAGCCTTTTCATCAAACACCTCCAAAGACAAATTTTCCAATGAGCGATTCCAGATCCATGGATGATTCTGTGTCGGTGATGGTGCTGCCTGCGGCAAGCTTTTCATCGGAGCCTCCAGGCGTGATGGAGATGTACTTGTCGCCGATGAGCCCGCTTGTCTTTACCGAGGCCATGACGTCTTCGGAAAGCGGCACGCCCTTATCGATGCGCAGGTCCACCTGGGCAGAGAAATCCTCGGTACTGAGCCGTATCGCGGAGACTTTGCCGATGGCGACCCCTGCGATCTCGACATTGGCACCGACCCGCAGGCCGGCAACGGAGGTGAAGCGGGCAGTGACCGTGTAGCCGCTGTCGTCAAAGACCTCCATCCTGCCAAGCTTTATCGTAAGATAGGCCATGCAGGCGAGAGCGATGGCAACGAACACACCGATGAGCGCATTTCTTCCGGCAACCATAGGGACCTCTCAGGCATCAAGCCATGCTGACAGCGCGCTGCGGACGGATTCGTCCAGCGGAGGCGCCGCCATACGTCGGGATTCTTCAAATCGTCTGTCAAGAAGGCTGCGGATGTAGGGGTCTTCCGACCGCTGCAACTCATCCTTCCTGCCTGAAAAAACAGCTTTCTTGTCTTTAAGGACAAGCACTTCGTCAGCGATGCGCACCATGCTGTCCAGGTCGTGGGTGACGACGACGATGGTCATCTGCGGATAGCAGGATTTCATGTCGAGCAGGAGCTGGTCCATCTGGGCGGCCGTGATGGGATCAAGACCTGAAGTGGGTTCGTCACAGAACAGGACAGGCGGTTCCGTGACAATGGCACGTGCGAGGCCGGCGCGCTTGCGCATGCCGCCGGACAGTTCACCGGGATAGAAATCGGCGAACTTCCGCAGGCCGACGAGTTCCAGGGTGCGCAGGGCGGCTTCACGCAGCACCTTCCGCGGCAGCCTGGTGTGCTCCATGAGGGGCAGTTCGGTATTTTCCGCCAGCGTCAGGGCGCTGATGAGCGCACCATCCTGGAAGAGCACACCGAAGCGCCGGCGCAGCTTATGGAATTGCCCAGGGGCCATATGCGTCGTGTCGCGTCCGCCGATGAAGATGTTTCCGGAGGTCGCCGGTGTGAGCCCGAGGAGCATGCGGAGCAATGTCGTTTTGCCGCAGCCGGATCCGCCGAGGATCGCGGTTATGCTCCCCCCAGGCATGGCAGCGGTAAAATGTTCAAGAATGAGCCTGCCGCCGTAGCCGCCGCTGAGATCTTCGATGCGTATGCCCCAGGCTTTGTCGTCCATGACCATCTCACAGCAGGAAAGAAGTGATGACATAATCAGCCATGAGGATAAGGACGCAGCTGACGACGACGGCAGATGTCGTGGCGTTTCCCACGGCTTCGGCGCCTTTTCCGTCCTTGCGCAGGTGCGCATGATATCCCTGATAGCAACAGACAGCGACCACGATGACGGCGAAAATGACGGATTTGATGAAACAGCCGCGGATGTCAGCCATGGTCACGCTGGATTCGATGCCGGAAAAATACCTTCCCTCATTGAGCGGCAAAAGGACGCATGATGAAAGATAGCCTCCAAAGATGCCGATCACCGTGAAAATGGAGGAGAGCATCGGGAACGTTATGATGGCGGCGATGAGCCTGGGGGAGACCAGGTAGCCGATGGGATGGATGTCCATGATCTCCAGGGCGTCGATCTGGTCGGAAATGCGCATGACGCCGATCTCGGCCGTCATGGCGGACCCCGCACGCGCCGTGACCATGACGGCCGTCAGGACAGGGGAAAGTTCACGGATGAGCGTGAGCGAGAGGAGCGATCCCAGCATGCCCTGCGCGCCGAACATCGACATGGCGTAAAAGGCCTGCAGGCCGAGCACGAGCCCAGTGAACAGGCCGATCAAAAGGATGACGAACATCGATTGCGCGCCGATGGTATATACCTGGCGCAAGGTCTTCCCGGCAAGCCTCCTGATCCTGAACACGCAGGCAAAGCCCTCGAAGAGAAAGACGGCCATCTCTCCAAGTTTTTCGAACACGGCGAAGAAATCATGTGCGAACTTCATTTGAACCTTCATTTCGTGCAGGATATCCTTTTTTTTGCATGCCTGCAATGTTTGCCCTGCGGTGCGGGATTTTAGTTGAACATTCTGAAGGAATGTGGCAAAGGGCAATTTTAGTTGACGTAAGGAGAAAAATATGTGCCTGGCAGTTCCTGCGCGCATTTCATCCGTCGATCCGGATGGAAAAGCGCGCATCCAAACGGGTGGTGCTGATGCAAGCATGGAGATCTCGACCATATTGCTGCCCGAACCGCCCCATGTCGGTGATTTCGTCATTGTCCACGCCGGATTCGCCCTCCGTGTGCTCGACCCGCAAGAAGCTGAGGAATCGCTTAAAATTTTCAGGCAGATCGCAGAACTTCCCCTCGATGAAAACGGCTCTGGGAACGTGCATGGCTAGCTGACGGCCTTCATTCCTTGCCGCCCAGGAACCTGTTGCCGGTCACCAGCCTGATCGGCGCGGTCAGAATGCCGCCCACGATGTCGAACAGTGTGCTGCCTATGTTGCCCACGGTACCTGTCACGGCTCCCAGCACCTTGTAGCTGATCTTCGGCTCGCCGAGCGTTCCGCTGATGGTGAACGGAAGCTCAGGGATGCCGACCAACGTCATGACGGCCCGGGCATCGATGGCAAGGGTCGCAAGCGAGATCTCGCCTGAGCCCTTGATGGAGGACATGCTGCCCTTCAGCAGGAAGTCGTTGCTGCTGATGATGCCGTTGCGGGCCGTCGCAGACATGGACATCGATTTGAATGGCGTATCGTCCCCTTCCCGTGGTGACGAGGATGCAGAAAAGATCCTGCCCGACACTATCCTGAAGGACATTTCCCCGTTCAACGTATTTTTCCA
>CACZQM010000041.1 GCA_902783285.1 uncultured Desulfovibrio sp.
TCTCCGGATTATTTCATAAAAAAAACCGCCTCCGGAAAAGAGGCGGCAGGCTTTCCACCGTGATCAGCGTATCCTGGGCACGACGCGTGGCGGACTAGACCGGCACACGCCCCCACAGGGAGCGCAGATGGAGATGAATCAGGAACAGGCAGGCCTGCCCATTCCTGTCTCCAAGGGCACTGTGCCCTATTTAAGCGGCTGGATGAGGGGGCTGTCCGGCGTCAGCACCATGCGGGTATTGGTGCCCAGGGACTTTTTCAGCGCCTCGAGGCCGCGCTGGAACGAAAAGAACTCCGGAGCCTTGGAAAACGCACCGGCGTAGATGCGCGTCGCTTCGGCATCGCCCTGGCCGCGCAGCACTTCCGCCTTTTTGCGGGCGTCGGCCAGGATGACAGCGCGCTCCTTTTCCGCTCCCGAACGGATCTTCGTGGATTCTTCCTCGCCTTCCGAGCGGTACTGGGTGGCCTGGCGTTCGCGCTCAGCACGCATCCTGTCGAAGATGGCGCGCTGGTTCTCCGAAGGAAGGTCGGTGCGCTTGATGCGGACATCGACGATCTCTATGCCGAACTCAGCCATCTGTTCCGACGCCTTGGCTGTCACAGACTCCATGATGGACGTGCGCTCATCGGCGACCACCTGGGTCAGGGTATGGCGGCCCACATGCGCCCTTATCTGGGAGTAGATCACCGCGTCGAGCCTTGCCTGGGCATTGGATTCGGTGCGCATGGTGCGGTAGAACTGCAGGGGATCCACGATCTTCCAGCGCGCGTAGTTGTCGAGCACGATGGACTTGAGGTCGCTCGTCAGCGCTTCGGCAGGACGCGCATCATAGTCAAGGATGCGGGCCTCAAAATACACGGCGTTCTGGATGAACGGGACCTTGATGTGCAGTCCGGGCTTGTAGATCTTTGAGAGGGGGTGGCCCAGCTGGATGACAAGGGCCTGCTCCGTCTGGTTCACCACAAAAAGCGCCTGCTGCAGCAAAAAGGCCGCGATAATGGCGAGCCCGGCCGCCAGGGGAAGAAAACGCCTGCTCATCATTCCGCCCCTCCCTTGCGCGAGCCCTTCCAGCCGTCGAGCGACATCAGCGGCAGCACATGGCTGCCCGCGTCGGAAGGCAGGACGAGCTTCTCCATGCCCGGCTTGCTCAAAATGTCCTCAAACGTTTCGTACAGCATGCGCTTCTTCGTGACATCCGGCGCCTTCTCGTATTCCGTGAGTACGGAAAGGAAGCGCTGCGCCTGCCCTTCGGCGTCCTTGACGCGTGTCTGGCGGTAGGCCTCGGCCTGGTTGATGGTCTCCTGGGCCTGCCCCTGGGCCTTGGGCAGGATGTCGCGGCGGTAGGCTTCGGCCTGGTTGATGCTGCGCTGCTTGTCTTCGCGGGCGCTGGCGACATCTTTAAAGGCGTCGCGCACTTCCTTGGGAGGCTGGACGTCCTGCATCTGCACGGCCACGACCAGCACGCCCACCTGGTATTTGTCGAGTATGCTCTGAAGGAGGTCGGCGACATCGTTCTGGATCTTCACGCGCCCGCCCGTGAGCGCGGAATCCAAGGTGGTCTTGCCTATGACTTCGCGCATGGAAGCTTCGGCCGCGCGCTTGACCACAAGGTCGGGCTGGATGACGTTGAACAGGTAGTCCACGGCCCCGCCCGGCTTGATCTGGTACTGGATGTTGAACTGCACGTTGATGATGTTCTCATCGCCGGTCAGCATGGCGGATTCCTCGTTGACATCCTGGGCGCTGCCCTGGATGAACACCCCTCCCACCGACTGCGCGCGGTATCCCACGGCCGTCTGGCGCACCTGCGTGACCTTTGGCTTGAACACCTGTTCTATGGGATACGGCAGATGGATGTGCGGGCCAGGCGCCACCGTGCGCACATAGCGCCCGAAGCGGAGGATCACGCCGGATTCATCAGGCTGCACGATGTATATGCCCGAAAGGCACCAGACGATCAGGGCGCCCAGCAGCAGCCAGCGGAGCTTGGGCAAGCCGTCCGGCGGTCTGAATCCTGAGAAGGAAAACGGTATCTGCGGACGCCGGGGCCCGCCGCCTGCCGGATCCGGTCCTTCATTCCTGTCACTCCCGGATCCGCGGCGTTCTTCATCGCCGCTGCCATCCTGGCCGCCCTTGCCTGCGGGGCGCCAGCCCTGGCGCTGCTGCTGCTCCCGCTTTTCCTGTAGTTTGTCCCAGTCCCAGTTCATAGTGGCAACAAATTAAAACACCTTCCTGTTCCGGTCAAGAGCCGGGAAGCGCTATTTTCACGCTTGCCGGAAGGCTGACGCAGGAGGGCAGCGGCCCCGGGCCCAGCCCCCCATCCGGGACGCTTCACAGCCTTCCGCAGGAAAATCACCCTGCCCGCAAAAAAAGTCTTGACGTTTTCAGACAACAAGACTATCAGTTTCCTTGCCGTGCGCCCGTGGCTCAGTTGGATAGAGCAACTGGCTACGAACCAGTAGGTCGGGAGTTCGAATCTCTCCGGGCGCACCAGACATTTCAA
>CACZQM010000042.1 GCA_902783285.1 uncultured Desulfovibrio sp.
CTCAAGGAGCGGTCAAAGGAGCGGAGCTACCGCTCCGTCCCATGACGTATTCGGCAAGGCCCGTAGCGCGCTCTACGCGTTCTTCAAGCACCTCCAGCCCATGCCTGCGGTAGAACCCCACGGCGCGTGTGTTCTCCCGGTACACCGAGAGGGTGAGCCCGGGGTGCATGCGCAGCGCGACGCGCATGAGCCGCGAGCCGATGCCCCTGCCCTGGAAGCCCGGTTCCACGAACAAGGCGGCCAGGTAATCCCCCACAAAGGCCAGGAATCCACGCGGCGTCCCATCTTCCCCATCCGTCCACACGAGGATGGCATCACAAAGCGGAAGGTACACTTCCCGCATGTTTTTAAGCTCTGCCTGCCAGTGCCCGGCTCCCGCAAAGCTGTGCGCCTGGAGCGACGCTTCCAGCCAGATGCGCAGGACGTCTTCCCTGTCTTCTTCCCTGTACGGGCGCAGCATGCCATCCTCCCTGAAGGCGGGGCGGGATTCTGCTTGCTTTTGCCAGCGCCCCGTGCGAAAACAAATGCCATGTCACATCCCGGGAGGCAATATGTTTCCGCGCTGCTCCACCATCCTCTTTCTTGTTTCCTGCTCCATCCTGCCTGCCCTCCCCTGCACGGCGGCCGCTTCCCCTGAAGACCGCTTTGCGCAGCTGGACGCAGACGGCAGCGGCGCCGTCACCTGGGAGGAGTTTTCCAGTGCCCTGCCCGGCATGACCAGCGCTGCTTTCGGCATGATCGACAAAGATTCCTCAGGTGCCATCAGCCTTGAGGAATGGAAAGGATTCTCCGCCGGCCACGGCGGCAAGGCACCCTCGGGATCCATGCCTCCCGGCAAGATGCCGCCTCCGGGCATGATGAAGGAAATGATGAAGGGCATGGGCATGCCAGCCCATGACGGCGGCGCCCCGGCAGCCATGCCGGGCGGAAACGCCGGGGGGATGGACGCCATGCCGCTTGTCATGCCGCCGGCACAGGATAAGCGGCAGTAAAAGGCGGCAGCATCACCGCATCCCCCGGATATCTCGGTCCTGATCCCCTGCCGGATGCGCTTCACCCGCCTATGGCGGACATGCGCTTGCGCGCCACGGGACCCCTGCTGCGCGCCAGTATCTCGGAGCCCACGGGCTTCTGCGCCACCGCTTCCAGCATGGCACGGCGCACGGCTTCCGGCCCCCGGGTGCGCAACAGATCGCGCACGGGGTATTCCTTGTCGTCGTACAGGCAGGTGCGCAGGCTGCCTTCCGCCGTCAGGCGCAGGCGGTTGCACGACGCGCAGAAGCCATGCGTCACGGAGGTGATGAGGCCGAAGCTCCCCTGGGAGACCCGCCCCTGCGCATCCCTGAGCTTCCAGAGTTCGGCGGGGCCGGACTCTTCGGCAAGCGGGCCGGCAAAGTTGCGCGGGCGGTACGGCTCCAGCGTCCAGTGCCGGGATGCTTCCGCCAGGATGCCGGCAGCAGGCCAGAAAAGGTCCTCCGACCAGATGCTGCCCTCGCCCATGGGCATGAACTCGATGAAGCGCACGTCGACGTTCCTGTCCATGCACAGCGAAGCCAGGCCGTACAGTTCGCCGTCGTTCACGCCGCGCATGGCCACGACGTTGATCTTGAGCGGGATGCCCATCGCCATCATGCGCTCCATGTTCTCCAGCACCGTGGGCAGCAGGTCCCTGCCCGTGATCGAGGCAAAGCGCGAACGGTCCAGCGTGTCCAGCGAAAGGTTGACGGACACGCCCAGTTCCCTGAGTTCTTCCAGGGCGCCGCCGATCAGCGTCCCGTTGGTGGTCAGGCGCAGCCCCATTTCCGGGAAGCGCAGGTGCACGCGCCGCAAAAAGTCCTGGAACCCCTTGCGGGCGAAGGGTTCTCCTCCGGTAAAGCGCAGCTTGCGCACGCCCATGGATACGGCCACGGCGATGATCTCCTCTATCTCTTCAAAGCGGAGGATGTCCCCGTGGGGGATGAAGGGCGTTTGTTCGTCCCGGCAATAGCGGCAGCAGAGGTTGCACCTGTCGGTGACGGAGATGCGCAGATAGCGCACCTGCCTGCCGTGCCCGTCAACCAGGCGTGCGTCGTCCTGCGCCATGGCTAGTCCCTCCCGCAGTCGCGCATGTCGCCTCCCAGCTTTTCGAGGGAATGCGGCAGCGCCGGCAGTATGGCCGAAAGGTTTTCTTCGGCGGCGCGGCGGCTCCCGGGCAGGGCGATGACCAGGGTGCGTCCTATCGTGCCGGCCAGGCAGCGCGACAGCACGGCGTGCGGCGTATGTTTGAGCCCTTCGGCGAACATGGCCTGCTCAAATCCAGGCAGGCGCCTGTCCAGTGCAGGCAGCAGCGCCTCCGGCGTCAGGTCACGCGGGGAAAGCCCGGTGCCTCCGGTGGTCACCACAAGCCCCCAGCCGCCGGCGGCAAGCTCCCGCACCAGGCGGCACAGGGCCTGCGGATCGTCGGGCAGGAGGAATCCCTGGGTGCGCGCGGGGTGCAGCGCTTCGAGCATCTTCAAGAGCACAGGGCCGCTGCTGTCTTCCCTTTGCCCGGCATAGCCCTTGTCCGAAAGCGTGATGCAGGCCACCGCAAGACCTTCCCCCGTCCAGGGCTCCGGCTGGGGCCGCGGCTGCGGCAGATCGGGGCCCGCGTCGAAAAGAAGCGGTCCGCCGTTCTTGAAAAGCCCGCTCTTGCCGCCGGACTTGAGCACCAGGTGCACGTCGTCTATGGCCACATCCTTCTGCACGGCCTTGACCATGTCGTAGATGGTCGCAGATGCCATCTGCGCGGCGATGATGGCTTCCATCTCCACCCCTGTGCGCCCGGTGGTGCGGACAAGTGATTCGACGATCACGGCGGGCGGTTCGTCCTGCACCTTGAAGCGCACGTCGGCAAAGCTGAGCGCCAACGGGTGGCACAGGGGGATGAACTCCCATGTGCGCTTGGCAGCCATGATGCCCGCTACCTGCGCCACGGCCAGTACGTCGCCCTTGGGCAGCGCCTTTGCCTTGAGCAGGGACAGCGTGCGGGCGTTGAGCCGCACCACGGCGCGGGCCACGGCCACGCGCTCCGTTTCCCGCTTGCCGCCCACGTCCACCATGCGGGGCGCGCCCTTCTCGTCTATGTGCGAAAGCTCCATCTCAGCCCTCCTGCACGGGCAGCACTTCAGGCGTGCTCAACACGCGGAACTCGTCGCCGGGACGGACCACGCCGCCCTTGAGGATGCGGCAGAACACGCCGCGCCTGGGCATGATGCAGTCCCCCACCTGCTGGCGGATGGCGCATCCCATGTGGCATTCCTTGCCGATCTGCGTGAGCACCAGCTCGATGTCCTTGCCTATGCCGAAGCGCGTGCCCACCGGCAGGGTATGCAGCACGACGCCTTCGGTGGTGATGTTCTCGGCGAAATCACCGGGATGCACGTCCGCGCCCAGCGAGCGCATGTACTCCACGTCTTCCAGGGCCAGGAGGCTCAGCTGGCGGTGCGTGCCGTCGGCATGGGCATCGCCCTGCACGCCGTGGTTGGCAACAAGGGTTATCTCGCTGCGGTTGACCTTTTTCTCGCCTTTGCGGGCGCTTGTGGAAACTGCTGCTATGCGCATGCTTGCCTTCCCTTTTATGATGGTTGTGCTGTGTTGTCCGTTTCTGGCGGCACGTCATCCTGACCGTGCCAGTCATCCTCTCCGGCGACGTCCGCCTGGAGGAAGGGGAAATCCTGGCTCTTCTCCGCAAGGAACGCGCGGCACTGCCTGTCGAGGATGTCGTAAGCCTCGATCAATTCCACGGCTTCCGCCGTCGCCTTCATGCCAAGCTGCCGTTCGCTCGTTCCCTCGAGCAGGGGGAAGCCCAGGGCGTTTTCGGCCTTCTTGATCCTGCCCCATGCACCGCGGTACGGCATGTTCAGCCGTTCGGCAGCCTTCTTGAGCGACCCCAGTTCCCTGACCTTGCGGATGAGCCGCACCACGCCGGGACCAAGGATGTACTCGCCATCGTGTTCGAACCAGATCCTGCCTTGCAGCTTGACTGCCAGCTTGGTCATGTCCTCCTCCTGAAAGCAGCCCCGGCTCACGGCAACCCGCCGCCGCACAAGGCGGCCAGCGCGTCCCGGTCGATCCCCAAGGCTGCTGAAGCTGCATCCACAAACGCTCCGCGGGCAGATCCTGCGTCCAGGACGCCGGCGGCAAAGCCGCATATCCCCAGGCTGTCGAGCAGGTATTTCCAGGGATCGCGCCCGTCCTTGCGCTCCGGCAGGGGCATCCCGCGGAGCAGGCCGGGAAGCGGCGAAGAACCCGGCCTGTCCAGAAGGCTTTCCAGCTCGTCAAGCAGGCGGGACGCTGTCGTGGACATCAGGGCCCCGCGCTTCCTGGCATCTTCCAGGACGCCTGCAAGGGCGAAGGCATCCACGCCGAACTCGTCGCAAAACAATGCATAGCGCCGCACATTCGCCCTGTCCTGCTCCCTGTCCCCTGCAGACCACGCCTTCTCATAACCGGGCCATTTGCCCTTGGAGGCGCTGCCTTCTGCAGATCCCCAAGGGCGGACGGCGCATTGGGGCGTACAGCCCGTGCAGCGTGAAGACGCCGCAGACGGGCCGGTAAAAAATCTCAGCAGATCATCTTCCCATGCGGGAGGCAGCGCCTCCCCGGTCCCGCGTCCGGGAGCATCCAGGATGAGCGCCTTGATGCCCATGCGCCAAAGCGCCTGCCCTGCACCGCCGCCGGCGCGGCTCACGGCATGGATCCCCCTGCTGCCAAAAGCCAGGCTCGCCATGGGAAGGTCAAGCTCTGCGGCAGGACCGGCAACGACGAGCGCGGCAGCGAGTGGGCTTGCTGACGTGATGCAGGACAGCGCGGCGGAGACCGATGTCCCGGCGCAGCGCGTTGGCGCATGCCGCATGCCTTCCGCTCCCAGGGCGACATCCATCAGGGACCCTCCGGATGCACCGCACAGGACCAGCGCGGCGATGCCCATGGCGGAAAGGACGCGTGCCGCCGCCCCCCCGGCGCTCGCAAAGGCAAAAGCCCCGCTGCCCTGGACCCTGCTGGCCACGCAGCAGCGGCTCGCGGGCAGGCGCCTGCAGAAGGAAAGCAGCCCCGGCGCAATGATCAGGGCAGGTCCGGCAGGCAGGAGCGGAGCAAGTGATTCAGCAAGCGCCCTCCCGCCCAGGACCGTCTGATCAGCAGGAAGGGGCGCCAGCTCACAGATGCCTGCGTCCGCATGGAAGATCATGATCCTGCGGGCAGCAGGGCTGAACAAAGCATTCATGCCGCCCGCCTCCCCGCACACGTCATGCTGGCATCATGATGGTAAAGAAACATCCGGCAATAAAAAAACATCTGATACACGTTGCGGCCAACATTAAAAAGGTTAATGCATCTCGCAGGAGGTGTAAATACGGGCGGGGGAAGACGGCATTATGTTTAATTTTTCCTATTCGGGCACTGATAGCGCATTGCCTCAGCGGAAGGAAAGGATTATTTTTCTGCGGAACAGCGGAATGGCCCGTCATTTCCCGGGCAGGGAGGAAGCATGCGCATCGTCACCCTCATGGAAAACACGCCCGGATCAGAAGGCTGCGCCTTCGGCCACGGCCTCAGCCTGTTTATCGAGACTGATCGAAGCCGCATCCTCATGGACGCAGGACCCGATGATTCCTTTGCTGACAACGCCGCGCTGCTGGGCGTCGACCTGGCCTCCGTGGATGCCTGCGTGCTCAGCCACGGGCACTACGACCACGCCGGCGGCCTGCTCAGATTTGCCGCGCTCGCTCCGCATGCGCCCATCTATCTCCAGCGGGCGGCCGCCCTGGATTATTACGCGGACGACCCGGGGAACCTGCACTATATCGGCATCGACAAGGCCATCGCCGCATTGCCCTCCGCCAGGCTCCTTGACGGAGATGCTGACATCGGCAGAGGATCGCGGCTGCTCTCCGGCGTGCGCGGGCGCAGGCTGCTCTTTGCGGGGAATGCCAGGCTCAAGCAGCTTGTTGGCGGGAAGCTCGTTGCGGATGCCTTTGCCCACGAACAGGCTCTTGCCGTGGAAGAAGGCGGACGGCGCTTCCTTTTCAGCGGCTGCTCGCACCTGGGCATCGTCAACTGGATGGAACGCTTCAGGGAAGCCTACGGGTGCTGGCCCGACGCCGCGGTGGGCGGATTCCACTTCATGCGGCCGGCCCCGTACGACGCCGGGGAAGAAGCGGTCATACGGCAGACCGCCCGCGAACTGGCCGCCACGGGCACGCTGTTCATCACGGGACACTGCACCGGACAGGACGCCTTTGCCCTGATGGCGGAGGTCATGGGCAGCCGCCTCAAGGCGCTGCACAGCGGCGCCGTCTTCTCCCTCTGAACGGCCCGGCCTGCTCAGTCGAGCTTTTTCTGCTCCTGAACGGATTCGATGTACTTCTGCCGGCATTCGTAGCTGCAGAAATACAGGACCTGGTCTCCGCTGCGCACGGAAATGGCCGAGCTCTTGTCCACGTAGGTGCCGCAGACCGGGTCTTTGACCATCTCGTCAGACTGGATCTTGCGCTCCCGCTCAGCGGCCTTCTTTTCGTCCTGCTTTTTCCTGTCGTTCATGAACAGGCGGTAAAGCACATAGCACACGATGGCGAATATCGCCAGCTTGAATATCATCTGCTCCTCCCTGCCTACTGGAAAATAGTGGTCCCTTCCACGCGGCAATCGAGCCTGGCCAGCAGATCCGAGGCGCGGCGCCCGTCGGGAAGGACGATATCCGGTGCGATCTCCAGCAGCGGCACGAGCACGAAAGCCCGCTCCGCCATGCGCGGATGGGGCAGTTCCAGAAACTCCGACCGCCGCACTTCCCTTCCGAAAAGCAAGAGGTCCATGTCGATCACGCGCGGGCCGAAGCGGTTTGCCGGATCGCGCACCCTGCCCATCGCAAGCTCCTGCTCCAGCATGCAGCGCAGCAGGTCTTCCGGCGCTGTTCCGGAGGCGCATTCCAGCCTGAGCACCTGGTTGGCGAACCACGGCTGGTCCTTGAAACCCTGCGGCTCCGTACGGTACACGGAAGACAGCGCCGCTATCCTTCCGGGAGCGTATCCCTCAAGGACCCTGCGCGCCGCGGCCAGCCGGGACACAGCATCCGCTGCATTGGAGCCCAGGCTGATGAAGGCATCGGACATCTCCACCTCACTTTCCTGCCTTTGCTTTACAGGCTTTGCCGCCCCCTGTCAAAACGTCCTGCCCTGCCCGGACGCAGCGTTATTAAACGGAACGGGAGGCGGATCGCTCCGCCTCCCGCGCATGGTCACCAGCCTGCGCCGGCGCTACTTGGCAAGGCTGATGGTCGTGAAGAACACTTCTCCCCTGCGGTTGACCAGCAGCATGACGGCGCCGCGGTCGCGGTCGCGCCGCAGGATGGCAGCCAGGTCGCCGGGCTTGGCCAGGGGCTTCTGGTTGGCGGAGATGATCACGTCGCCGCTGCGCAGGCCGGCGGCTTCGGCACGGCTGCCGGGCGTGACGCTCAGGACCACGAGGCCCTTGGTCCCGTTGGGGAGCTGGAGCTGATCGGCATCATCCGGGGTCAGCGAACGCAGGTTGATGCCCAGCTCGACCTGTTCACCGCGGGCGTTGGGCGAAGCGGACGAACGAGAGGCGTCGCGTTCTCCCAGCTTGACGCGCAGGGTCTTTTCATCGCCGTTGCGGATGATCTGCACGCGGGCTTCGGCACCGGGGCGGAGCGCGGCGATCTTGCGCGTCGCTTCCGAAGCGCTGCCCACCGGCTCGCCGTCGATGCTGGTGATCACGTCGCCGGCCTGCAGGCCAGCGCGGTCGGCGGGCTCGCCGGGCATCACCTTGCCGATGATGGCGCCGCGCGATTCCTTGAGCCCCAGGGCCTTGGCCATGTCTTCACTCACATCCTGGATGCTCACCCCGAGCCAGCCGCGGCTCACCTTCTTGCCGCTGCGCAGGTCATCGATGATGCGCGAAGCAAGGCTGCTGGGGATGGCGAATCCAAGCCCCTGCCCGTTGGCCATGATGGCGGTGTTGATGCCGATCACCTCGCCCTGCATGTTGATGAGCGGACCGCCGCTGTTGCCGGGGTTGATGGAGGCGTCTGTCTGCAGGAAGTTGTCGTAGGGGCCGGAATGCAGGTCGCGGCCCTTGGCGCTCAGGATGCCGGCGGTCACGGTGTTGTTTAGCCCGAGCGGGTTGCCGATGGCCAGCACCCAGTCTCCCACTTCCATGGCGTCGGAATTGCCGAACTCCAGGACGGGGAGGTCGCGCCTGCCTTCCACCTTGAGCAGGGCCAAGTCGGTGTCGGCATCGGTGCCTATGACCTTGGCCTGCAGTCCCTTGCCCTTGCCGCCGTTGAGGTTGACGGTGATCTTGTCGGCCCCTTCCACCACGTGGTTGTTGGTGACGATGTAGCCGTCAGAAGAAATGATGAACCCGGAGCCCAGGGCCGTGCTCTTGCGCTTGGGCGCTTCCTGTCCGTTGCCGCGGCGGCCGCCAAAGCCGCCGAACTGCTCAAAAAAGCGTTCCATCCCGGGGATGTTGAACATGTCCATCACGGGGCTGGAGACCTCGCGCTCCGTGCTGATGTTGACGACAGCCGGTCCGGCCTTGCGGGCCAGCGGTGCGAAGCTGGGAAGGTCGGCCTGCGCGGCCGTAGCCATGAACATGACGCCGAGGGCGGCCATGCCGAAATTCTTTAACATTGCGCTCATACTGTACGCTCTCCTTGCTGGATGAAGTATGGGGAGTCCTATTCGCCGCCGTTTCCGCCGTGGCATGACGAGCATCCTCCGCCGTTGTGGCAGGGCGCATTGCGATTGAGCGCCTTGTTGTCCATCCACGCCGGCCGGGGGCCGATCTTGAACGGGAAGGCCCCGGTCTTCAGCGGGCTGGGAGCCGAGACCAGGCGGGTGGTCTCGGCGGAGCCGCAGCGGGGGCAGCGGATCACGTCGTCATCGTCAAAGGCCAGATCTTCAAACGTATGCTGGCATTGGCTGCACTGGAAATCGAAAAGCGGCATAACAACTCCTCGTTGAGGCGATAATGGTTTTATCACCCATGCCAGATAAGCATGATACACCAAGTGGCAAGGGATGCGCAAAGCCCCCTGCCACGGCCTTGAGAGCGCGCAGAAAGACTTTGCAATATTCTTTTTCCATCGATAACAGTATGTTGGAATAAAATATCACATAAAAAGGCGCCTGCGGGAGGGCCCGGGAACTTTTTCTTTCAATCTCTTGCCGGTGTTCCGGACCGACTTTCGCAGCCCGTTTCCTCGTAAAAGCGCACGCCCTCCGCGCTGACCAGAGCCCGCAGCCCGCCGCCGAACTGGAACACCCGCGGGAAGCGCCTCGCGAGCCATGCCCTGTCCAGCGCGGCAAGGGAAGACGCCCTGGCCTGCCCGCGGGCCATGCGGCGCACGGCAGCCAGATAAAGCAGGGAGCGCTTTTCGGCGCCGGCCCCGGCAAGGACCTCGGCGGGCAGCAGCACCGTCCCGTTTTCTTCGATGAGGGACGATCCCAGGCCGGCTGCGGCCCGCTCGCTGTCCCGGGCCATGCGCCACAGGGCGCGCACCGATCCGTAAAAACGCGGGTTCTCGGCAAGCAGGAGGGGCAGCACGGCGTTGCGCATGCGGTTGCGCCGGTGATCCAGCCCGGCGTTGGTGGCGTCCTCCCTCCAAGGCACGCCCAGGCGCCGGAGCATGGCCGTGAGGCGGTCCTTCTCCAGCATGAGCAGGGGGCGAAGCACGTGCATGCCCGGCATGTCGGCAACGGCCTTCATGCCGCCCAGCGCAGGCCAGCCCGCCCCGCGCACCAGGCGCATGAGCACGTCTTCAGCCAGGTCGCCGCTGTGATGCGCCTCGAGCACCCAGGATGCCCCGCACGCGGCGCGGCATTCCTCGAGCCAGGCCTTGCGGACGGTGCGCCCCGCTTCCTCCAGCCCGCAGCGGCGCTCGCGGGCCAGCCCGGCCACGTCGGCCCTGCGGACAGCCAGCGGCACGCCCAGGCGGGCGCACAGGGCGGATGCGGATTCGGCATCGGCCGCGCTTTCAGGGCGCAGCCCATGGTCCAGATGGGCGGCGGAGAGCCCCAAGCCGAAATGAGGTGCCAGGGCGCGGAAAAGGATCAGGAGGGCCGTGGAGTCTGCCCCGCCGGAAAAGGCGACGAGCAGCTTCTGACCGCGCAGGGAGCGCCCCAGTTCTCCCTCGATGAACCGCAGGGCGGAAAGCGCCATGAGCGCGTCTTCCCGCGGAAGCTTTTTCAGGTCCAAGTCCTCCAGGGCGGGCAAGCCATGCGCGCCTGGGGATTCAGCGGGCAAGATCGTGCTCCAGCAGGCGGTGCTCGGCCATCTTTTCGTATTTCGTGCCCGGCCTGCCGTAATTGCAGTAGGGCCAGATGGCAATGCCGCCGCGCGGTGTGAAGAATCCCGTGACTTCGATATAGCGCGGATCCATGAGGCGGATGAGATCCTTCATGATCACGTTCACGCAGTCTTCGTGGAAGTCGCCGTGTTCACGGAAACCGAAAAGGTAGAGCTTGAGGCTCTTGCTTTCCACCATGCGCCTGTCGGGTATGTAGGCGATGCGTATCTCCGCGAAGTCCGGCTGCCCCGTGACCGGGCAGAGGCTGGTGAATTCCGGGCAGTTGAAGCGCACCCAGTAGTCGTTTTCCTGGTGCCGGTTCTCAAACGTTTCCAGCACGTCCGGAGCGTAGCCGCTGCGGTATGCGGTCTTCCGTCCCAGAAGGCGCAGGCCTTCCTCTTCTCTTCCGCTCATGGGCACCTCCGCGTCAGCGGGTCAAAAACATCCGTCAGCCCAGTTCGCCCACGCGCCAGATGCTGTACGACACGCCCCTGTCATAGACATCCGCGCCCTCCCAGGACTTGACGGCCTGCACGGCGCGCGCTGTCAAGGGCAGCACGGCAGCCTCGTAAAGCGTCTTTGCCGTGACCTGGGCCAGCATCATGGGCAGCATGTCGCCCGGCGCCAGCATGCCCCAGAAGGCAAGCGGGAAAAAGACCAGCGAATCCACGCCCTCGCCGGCCACGGTGGAAAGCATGGCCCGCAGCCAGAAATGCCGGCCTCCGGAGCGCACCTTCATGCGGCTCATCACATAGGCGTTGACAAAGGAGCCCGCCAGGAAGGCCGCGAAGCTGGCCAGGGCGATGCGCGGCGCGAGGCCGAAGACGTAGTTGAAATGTTCAGCCCCGTTCCAGAACGGCGCAGGGGGGAGCCAGGCGGCGAGCTGACCGGCGGCCGCCACGAAGAAATTCATGCCGAAGCCCAGCCAGATGACCAGGCGCGCACGGCGGAAGCCCCAGACCTCGGTGACGACATCGCCAATGATGTACGAAACCGGAAAGACCAGCACGGCCGCGGGCAGGGCAACGCCGCCGAACATGAAGATCTTGGAGGCAAGGAGGTTGGAGAGGATGAGGCAGGTGCAGAAAAGCACGCACAGGAAAAGAAAGACGGGGGAAAAGGATCGGTTCTGCATGACTTGTTTTTTACGTGGTTTTCAAGCACACGGCTGAGGTTTGGCGGCACACGGGGAGCATCCGGCTGGACATGTCGCAGCCAGGCAGGGATGCATCGCTCTGCCGCAGGGCAGAGCTTTTATGCCGCAAAAACAAAGGGCAGGCAAGGGGAAAGTGCAGGGGCAGGAGGATGCCGCCATAGCCTGCGGCTCCATCCCCGGC
>CACZQM010000043.1 GCA_902783285.1 uncultured Desulfovibrio sp.
AGGGAGATCGGGCTGGCGGCAGGCGAGCCGCCCACGCGGCGGGGATTCCCTCCATCGGTGTTCTCCGAACTGCCCAAGCTCATGGAACGGGCAGGCAACAACGAAAAAGGCTCCATCACAGCACTGTATACCGTGCTCGTGGAAGGCGACGACATGACCGAACCCATCGCCGACGAGACGCGGTCCATCCTCGACGGGCACATCGTCCTTTCCCGCAAGCTGGCGGCGCGCAACCATTATCCCGCCATCGACGTGCAGGCCAGCGTGAGCCGCGTCATGAACGCCATCGTGACCAAGGAGCACAAGAAAGCCGCGCAGAGGCTGCGCCAGATCCTGGCGAAATATGCCGAAGTCGAACTGCTCGTGCAGATAGGCGAATACAAAAAAGGCGCCGACAAGGACGCCGACGACGCGCTTGCCCATATCGACAAGGTCAACGCGTTCCTCAAGCAGGGGCTGGGAGAAAAAAGCAGCTTTGAGGAAACGCTCAAGGCCCTTAATGAGGCGGTGAAGTAGGCCATGGGCGTCTATCCGCTGGAATCACTGCTTTCCGTGCGAAAGTACCGCGAAGAGGAGGCTGCCCGGTCCGTCAAGTCTGCCGAGTCGGACGTGAAGGCCGCGCAGGAGGCCGTCGACGCCAGGCAAAGCGAGCTGCAAGCCTTCCGGCTTTGGCGCGCAGACGAAGAAGAGCGGCGCTACGCCGCCATCATGGGAAAACCCTGCACCATAAAGACCATCGATGACCTCAAGGCCGGGCTCTCGCAGCTCGCCGCGCAGGAGATCGTCAGGGAAGAAGCCGTGGACAAGGCGAAAAAGGCCCACCTGCAGGCCCAGAACCAGCTGGAAGGAGCCCGGGCCGCGGCGAAAAAAGCGCAGAAGGAGACCGCCAAGATTCAGGCACACAAGGAGATCTGGGCGGAAGAAGACAAAAAGGAAACCGAACGCAAAGAAGACCTTGAACTTGAGGAATTCCGCCCGGTCTCACGAAAGGGCGCCGAAGCCGAAGGCGATGACGCCTGAGAGGTTTGATTTATGAACGGCATGGAGATACAATTTTCGACGGAAGCACCCGATCTGCCGCAGGCAGGAGGCCTGCAAGGAAAAACCGACCTTCCTTCAGAAAGCGATGTGCGCCTGTTCCAGGAATCCATGGAGGGGGGCACGCCGCCACGCGGATCAGAGAATGCTGCCCCCGGCCAGCGCGCAGGCACGCAGGAAGCCCCCCTTCCCCCTGCGGATGGGAGCTCACCGCGCGCCGATGAGACCCCTCCCCACGCTCCCGGCAAGGAAGGTTCCGGCATGAAGATAGAGACCGAGCTTGAAGATATTTACCTCCGCAGGATGAACGAAGCATCCGGCATGGCGCACGCTCATGCAGGCCAGTCCCCGGACAGCAGGGCTGAACGTGCTGCCGCGGCGGAGCGCAGCGAATGGAAGGACGGATCCATGGAACGCAGCAGGCTGGGAACGGCGGAAGCCGATCAGGATGACGGCATCCAGCGTCCCGCCCCCATGTCGGTGCAGGATATGTTCCGCGGAGCCATGAGCCCCGTCGACGCCATGTTTGCCGGAAGCACGGAACAAGTTTCCACGGCTCCTGGTCCGGACATGGAACTGCTGGAAAACGTGGTGGAACGGATACTCGTTTCCGCTCCGGAACAAGGCGGGCAGGAAGTGCGCCTTTCCATCCAGTCCGATGCCCTGCGCTCCACGGAGATCACCATCCACCGGGATGCCGAAGGCCGGCTCACCGTAGGGATGGACAGCGCAGACCAGGCCACGTTCCAAACGCTTGTTTCCGCGCAGGGAGAGCTCAAGAAGATCCTTGAGGCCAGCGAAAAGGCGGAAGTCCGGGTAACCGTGACCGGAGGCGCCCGCGATGCCCATCCAGAACAGAACGACAGCAGGCAACGCTCCCGGGGATATTTCGCACAGTACGGACAGGACGAACAGTAAAAACCAACCTAGCCAGCCATGCCAGATACGATCACTTTTCCCGCATACGAGCCGCCGCAGATCCCCCTGCAGACCGCAATGCTCTTCAATTCCCTGTGCATCCGCCAAAGCCCATGGGAGATACCTGCCGGTTCGGCTTCCTGCCTGGTCGAGATCACCCTGGGCGCGGATGATTTTTCCGCGGCCTGCTCCGCAGATCTTACTGCAGGAGGCGTGCCGTGCATCCTCGAATTGAGCGGCACGGGATTCCTCAACTTCCACAGCGCCCTCAGCCCTGCGGATGCCCCCGGGACTTCGGATCTTGACGAGTCATCCCTTCCGGCTGAAGTGCGCGAGGCCATCTTCCACTCCATGCTCAGCGCCGCGTTGAAGCGCCTGGAGATGGCTGCCGGCATGCGCATTGCGCTCAACTCGGTCCATGTGGGGCCGCAGCCCGCGCAAGCCGGGTCCCAGGCGATCGGATTCATGCTGACCTTCAGGGATGGGGGCGACTCCCCCCCTGTCGTCTTCGCGCGCTTGTCCTTTCCCGATGCAGACAGGATCCCTGAACTGGCAGCGGTCCTGCGCGGTATGCCCGTGCGCAGGAACGGATTCCTTACGGGATCCCTCAGGGAGGCGCATGTCGAACTCGGCTTTGAGGCCGGATATGTCCGTCTTGCCCCTGCTGACGCCTCTGCCCTCGAACCCGGCGACGTTCTTGTCCCCGATGCATGGACCTATCCCAAAACACTCAACGCCGTCGTATGGCACGGCAACGGACGGCGCCTTGCAGGGGAATGCTCCTGCGGCGAAAACGAAGCCACGCTCACCACTCCCCTGACGGAAGACACCATCATGGAAAACGCAGAACATAAAGAACTGGAGCTGCTCCTGAGCTTCGAACTCGAACGCAGGCCCATCACCATCGCCGATCTCGAAGACATCACCCCCGGACATGCCTTCCCCCTCGATTGCGGGACGGATTCCCCCGTCACCATCCGCGCCAACGGCAAGGCCGTTGCCCTGGGAAGGATTGTTGACATGGGTGGAACACTCGGCGTACAGATATTGCAAAAGATGTAGTGCGCCGGAACCTCATGTTCAGTCTTGACCCGCTGTATCTCATGTTCGGGCTCGCCTTCCTCGGGCTTGCCCCTTTTTTCCTGATGATGGTCACCTCGTATGTGAAGATCGTCGTGGTGACGACGCTCGTGCGCAATGCGCTCGGCGTTCAGCAGGTGCCTCCCGCCATGGTCATGAACGGGCTCGCCATCATCCTCACCATCTTCATCATGGCGCCCGTCGCGGTCGATACGCTGGACATAGTGAAAACGCTCCCCGTTCCCTCCAATCCCGGGATCTCGGAAATGATCGGCCTGGCCGACAAGGCATCGCCTCCGCTGCGCCGCTTCCTCTCTGCCAACACGACAGAGCAGGTGAGCAGCATGTTCGTCAGCACCGCCCGGCGCATCTGGCCGGAGAAAATGCACGGCATGATCGACAAGGAAAACCTCCTCATACTCATCCCGTCATTCACCATCTCCGAGCTTACCAAAGCCTTCCAGATAGGCTTTGTCCTCTACCTGGCTTTCATCGCGATAGACCTGATCATATCCAATATCCTGCTGGCCATGGGCATGATGATGGTCTCCCCGACAACGATCTCCCTGCCCTTCAAGCTGCTCCTGTTCGTCACTCTCGACGGATGGCTCAAGATCAGCAACGGGCTTTTGCTCAGCTACCACTAATATCTCCGCTCTGGAGGCATCATGCAGATAGAAACGACAATCCGGGACGGCGTATCCGTGACAGCGATCTCCGGAAGGATGGACGCCACCACCGTATCCCAGTTTTCTGAGGAGTGCAAAAAGCTGCTCGAATCCGGTGCGGGCCGGTTCATCATCGATCTTGGCGGGCTGGAATACATCAGCTCCGCAGGGCTGCGCGGCATCCTCACCATGGGCAAGGCCTGCAGGGCAAAAGGCGCGGCCCTGGCGTTCTGCTCCATGCAGTCCATGGTGGCCGACATGTTCAAGCTCTCAGGGTTCACTTCCATCCTCAATGTCTTCCCGACCCTGGAAGACGCGCTCGCTGGACTCCGCTAGCACTTTTGACCCTGCCCCTGGAGAAAGCCATGCCACAGCTCAACGTCCCCGCACGGCTTGAACAGCTTCCTTTCGTCAACGAATTCCTATCTGCCAACACCCCGGAAGAATTCCTTCCTTCACTGCCCACCCTCGAACTCGTGGCCGAAGAGCTCCTCGTCAATGTTTTCAGCTACGCCTACCCCGCAGGAACGACAGGCAAGGCGGAGATCTACCTGCGCAACGCCTTTTTCGACGGGGAACCCATGCTCCGCTTCACCGTCATGGACTGGGGGGCTCCCTTCAATCCCTTTGCGGAAGCGCCCGAACCTGACTTCACCCAGGACGCGGACAGCCGCCCCATCGGAGGGCTTGGGATATTCCTCATCCGCAGCGTCACGACGCATCAGTCCTATGTGCATGATGAAGGGGCGAACATCATCGACGTCTATTTTTCCCTGCCGGAGGACCATCGATGAGCCTGCCTGCGCTCCGGCTGCTCCTGTGCTGCCTCGCCCTCCTGTGCGCTACACCTTCATGGGGCGGCGTCATCCTTTCGGAAGAAGTGAGCTTCTCGGAACGCGACATATCGAAAACGGCCCGCCCGCATGAATACCTCATCGACAGCATGGACGTCGCGGCGCTCTCCCCCCATGCCTGGCTCCTCCTCCGCCCCATGGTCACGCCCGAGCTTGCCCGCGCCATGCGCTCCGGCAAGGCAAAGACCACGGCAGAAGACTGGCAGCGCATCATCCGCAAGGCCTCCGCTGCCTACGGACTTCCCGAAGACCTCATATCTGCCGTCATCTACACGGAATCTCGCTTCCAGGCCGACGCCGTTTCCCCCAGGGGGGCGCAGGGGGCCATGCAGATCATGCCCGGGACGCAAAAGCACCTCGGGCTGTACGACCCCTACGACGCAGAAGCCAACGTCATGGCCGGATGCGCCTACCTCAAAGAACAGCTCATCGCCTTCGGCGATCTGGATCTGGCCCTTGCGGCGTACAATGCCGGACCGGGAAACGTGAAAAAATACGGGGGCGTCCCCCCTTTTTCCGAAACCGTGAGCTATGTCAGGCAGGTCAACGCCCGCCGGAGCCGTCCCACGGACGCAGCAGGGGGGCCCCGGCATGAATAAGGGCATCGCCGTCCTTGCGGCAGCCAGCGCCGCGCTGCTGGCTGCCGCCGCGGGAATAGTCCTGTTCCTGCTCTGGCAGTCCTGGGAGGATGGAAGAAGGATGGAGCAGAAGAACCGTGAGCTCCAGGCCTCCCTCGAAGCCTCACGCGTACGCGTGGAAAACTTCTGCGAATATCCCATGGAAGCCCTCTGCCCTGTTGACACGCCGGGTGGAAGGCACAGTTCCGTGCTGCCGCCCCCCGCGGGCGTCCCCATGCCGCCGGGATCCGGACAGGATCCGTTGCCCCGGCAGGAAGCGCCCGCCCAGGACATCCCCAGTACCGGCGAGGCTGCGGGATCTGCGGCCCCTGGCAACGCCTCCCCAGGAGAGCCTGTGCCGGGACCGGACAGCCAGGCAGGCTCAGAAGCGCAGGCCGCTTCCCCAGGGCAGCCCGGCATCGAAGCCGTTCCGGAGGAAACGCCACCCCGGATCCCCGCCCCCCAGGAGCTCCCGTCTGAAAACGCCGCTGCCGGGGAAGGAACGCCTGAGCCGGCCCAGACCGGGGATGCGGTGTCCCGGCCTGCCCCTGCCGGCCAGGAGGGGCCGTCCGCCAGCCTGCCGCAGCCTGCGGGGCAAGACGATGCCGCTGGCATCCCGCCGCCTGCCGCAGGCGACCTCCCGGGCACGGCCTTCCCCGCCGCAGAGCTTCCTCCTGCCCGGGAAGATCCTCCCTCCGCGCCCCTGCCCGGCCCCCAGGCATCAGAACAGGCTCCCGGCATCCTGACGGACCCGCCGCCCACTCCGGACCCTGCCGGCAGGGAAGCCTCCGCTGTGCCGCCGGCACATGAACGTCCACGGCGCACCTGGACCACCCTTGACCAGGGACAGGACGGCATGCTGTTCAGGATCGCCGGCGCCGGTGATGCGCTCAGGGCCCGCGGGGACCTGCACCCCGGAAAATATGTCGTCACCATCGAGGGATCATGGCATATCGTGCAGCGCCAGCCTTCCACGCCCTGCGTCCAGGGCATGCGCCGCTCCTACGCGGAAGGCTGCACCATCCTGGAATTCCCCCTGCGCGATACGCCCAGCCTGTGCCGCGTCAGGCAGGAAGACGAGCGCACCATCGCCATAGAGATCCGCTGAGCACCTGCCGGTCCCCATGCCTCCTCCCGCAGGCACAGCGGATATTTGACGCATCCCGCCCCGGGAAGTATCCTTTGCAAAAATCCGGCATGTCCACAAGGAGCATGGGAATGGAATCCGTCGTCTGCACGCTCTGCCCCCATCATTGCGCCCTGAAGGAAGGGCAGCTGGGCTTCTGCCGCGCCCGGACCAATGCGGGCGGGCGCATAACGCCGCTGGCCTATGGGCATCCATGCTCCGTGGCACTGGATCCCATGGAAAAAAAGCCCTTGTTCCATTTCCATCCCGGGGAAGCCATCCTCTCCCTGGGGACCGGCGGCTGCAACCTGCACTGCCGCAACTGCCAGAACGCATCCATATCGCAGGTCTCGCCGCTGGACCTCCCCATGCGCACGCTGCCACCGGAAAAGCTCCCTTCCCTCATGCGCGCCAATGGCACGCGCCACGCCGCATACACCTACAACGAGCCGCTCGTGGCCTATGAATACGTGCTGGACTGCGCCCGCGCCGTGAAGGGCTCCGGCGGTTCCAATGTGCTGGTCAGCGCCGCCTACATAGAAAAAGGGCCCCTGGCAGCACTGCTCCCCTTCATCGACGCCGCCAACATCGACCTCAAGGCGTATTCCGACAGCTTTTACCGTGCGAACTGCGGCGCCAGCCTTGCCCCTGTGCTGGAAGCGCTCAGGCTGATGCGGCGCTTTCCCGTCTCCCTGGAAGTGACCAACCTGCTCATCCCCACCCTCAACGACTCCCCTGAGGGCATCGCCGCCCTGTCCCGTTTCGTACGGGATGAGCTGGGTGCGGAAACACCCCTTCATTTTTCACGCTTCTTCCCCCGCCACAAGCTGAGCCACCTGCCGGAAACTCCGGAAAAGGCCGTGACCATGGCGGTGGAGATCGCCCGCGCCGAAGGGCTGAAGCATGTGTACCGCGGCAACAGCAGCATGGAAAACGACACCTGCTGCGCCTCATGCGGAGAACATCTCATCGTGCGCAGCCGGTACGCCATCGTGCAAAACAAACTGCAAAACGGGCGCTGCCCCTCGTGCGGAGCGCCCCTGTACGGGAGGTTTTGATGCGCAAGCCACAGATAGCGGGTACGTGGTATCCCGACGACGCCGAAAAGCTGGAACAGTTGTTCAGCCCGTGGTCCGAAAGGCCATCGCGCGACATGCGCCCTTCCGCCCTCATCCTGCCCCATGCGGGATACGCCTATTCCGGCGATATCGCGGCCGAAGCCTGCTCGCATGCCGATCCTTCCGCATACAGGCGCATCATCATCCTCGCCCCGAGCCACCACATGGCTTTCCCCGGCAAGGCCAGCGTGGAGCCTGCAGGTGACGTGGATACGCCCTTTGGACCGGCGGTTTTCAGCCAGGAACTGCATGAACGCCTGCTGGCCCTGCCCTGCGCCACATGCATCCCTGAAGCGCATCATGCGGAACACAGCATCTCCATCCAGCTGCCCCTGCTCAAGCGCTTCTTCCCGCAATGCTCTTTCGGCGCGCTTCTCGTAGGCGATCTCATCCGCTCCGGAGACGCCATGGCAAAACAGCGCGGGGCGCTGGCAGAGGCGCTGCACGCGCTCTTTGACGCAGAAACGCTCGTGGTGGTCAGCAGCGATTTCACCCATTACGGAAAAAGCTTCGGCTATGTGCCGTTCACAGAGCAGATCCCGTGCAACATGGAAGGCCTGGACCGCCGCGTGTGGGAGGCCTTCGCCACGAACCGCCCGGACATCTTCGCGGACTTCATGCGCCACACGCAGGCAACGGTCTGCGGCGCATCCTCCATGCTGCTCCTCCTGGATGCCCTGCCGGAACAGGCGCGCTTCACGCGCATCGACTATGCCAGTTCCGGCATGAAGACGGGCGACTTCAGCCATTGCGTGGGCTACACCGCCGGCGCCGTGGAAACAGACTGGAGCCTGCCGCGCAAACATGCGGGTGCCATGACCGATGCGGCGCCCGTCAGCTTCCAGACGGGCCGCCTGCTGCCCATGCTGGCCCGGCGCCAGCTGCG
>CACZQM010000044.1 GCA_902783285.1 uncultured Desulfovibrio sp.
TCGGTCGTCGGCCACGACACCCCCATCATCATCCTGACATCCTATGACTGGGACGCGGTGGCCGACGAGGCGAAGGAAGCCGGCGTGGACACCTTCGTCGCCAAGCCCCTGTTCGCGGGGAGCGTCCTGGAGGAATTCCGCGCGGCCTTCAGGAAAAAGAAGGAGACGCAGGTGGTGCAGCGCGCCGAACTGGAGGGCCGGCGCATCCTCCTGGCGGAGGACGTGCAGGTCAATGCGGAGATCATGGTCATGGTCCTGGGCATGCGCGGGATCGAAGCCGACCTTGCCGAAAACGGCAGGATCGCCGTGGAAAAATTCACGGGGCATCCCGCAGGCACGTACGCCGCCATCCTCATGGACATGCGCATGCCCGAAATGGACGGGCTGGAAGCCACGAGGCTCATCCGCAGCTCCGGCCATGAAGACGCCGGGACGATCCCGATCATCGCACTGACCGCCAACGCCTTCGACGAAGACGTGCAGCGCAGCATGCAGGCCGGACTGAACGCCCACCTGAGCAAGCCCGTCGAGCCGGATGCCCTGTTCGACACGCTGGAGACCCTGATCAGACCATGACAGCAGGATCCTGCAAGCGACATGGACGGAGCATCTGAAATGAAAGTACTGGACAAATATCTTTCGCCGGCGGACGCCTGGGCCCTGGCCTACGGCTGCATGGTCGGCTGGGGCGTGTTCGTCATGCCGGGCACGACCTTCCTCCCCGTGGCGGGCCTGTCCGGCACGCTCATCGCCCTGCTCACCGGCACGGCCGTCATGCTGGTCATCGGGACCTGCCTCTCCTACCTGATGAAGCGCAGCCCGGGCATCGGCGGCGTCTACTCCTACGCCAAGGAAGCCTTCGGGCGGGACCACGCCTTCCTCTGCGCATGGTTCCTCTGCCTGGCCTACCTGACGATCATCTTCCTCAACGGGAGCGCCCTGTTCCTCGTCATCAGGACCATCCTCGGCGACAGCATCCAGGCCGGCTTCCATTACAGGGTCGCCGGGAACGATATCTACCTGGGCGAAGTGGCGGCCTCCGTCCTTGCGCTGGCAGGCGTCGGCCTGCTGTTCATCGTGGCCAAGCCCTTCCTGCAGCGCCTCTATACCGTCCTGGCCTTCATCCTGCTTGCAGGGATCGTCCTGATGTCCGCAACGTGCCTGCCCCGGCTCCTCGCCAGCGACGCCGTCATGTCGATCGGCACTCAGGGCGTGAACAGGTACTTCGGCATGTTCAGCCTGGTGATCCTGGCCCCGTGGGCCTTCGCGGGCTTCGAGGTCATATCCTTCGACACGGCGCATTTCAGGTTCCCCCTGAAAAAGACCGGGAGGATCCTCGCGGCATCCATCCTGATCGCCGGCCTGTCCTACGCGACCATGACCCTGGTGAGCGTGGCCGCGGTGCCCGACGGCTACGCGTCCTGGACCGAATACATCGGCGACCTCGGCAAACTCCGGGGGATCATGTCCGTGCCGACGTTCCATGCGGCAGGGGCCGTCATGGGACCGGCGGGGCTTGCCGTGGCGGCCGTCACGGCCCTGGCGGCGATCTTCACGGGCATCATAGGCGCCTACCGCGCCGCCGTGCGCGTCCTGTCCACGATGGCCGAGGACAACATCCTGTCCGAGAAGTTCTCGAAAACGACGTACTGCATCCTGTTCGTCATGGGGCTGACCATCCTGGTCTCGCTGCTGGGGCGCAACACGCTCATCTGGTTCGTGGACCTCGTGTCCTTCGGGGCGGTGGTCGCCTACGGCTACACCTGCGCCGCGGCGTTCAGGGCAGCGAAGTCCGAAGGCAACCGGAAGATCATGCTCCTCGGCATGCTCGGGTCGCTCATCGCGGCATCCTTTGCCGTCGTCCAGCTCGTGCCGCGCCTGGCGGCCATAAACGCCATGGGGAGCGAATCCTTCCTGCTGCTCTCGTTCTGGTGCCTGCTGGGCTTCGTCTTCTACTGGCGGACGATACGCCGGAGCACGCTGGTCGAATACAGCGGCATGTCCGTCTCCGGCAGCATCTTGTTCGCGCTCCTCGTGTATGCCGCCATCCTGTGGTTCGCCACCATGCTCGCCGCAAAAGGCAGCCTGGCGGACGTGCGCTCTTCGCTCCCGGGCGGGAGCATCCTGCTTCTGGTCGTCGTCTTCACCGGGTTCGCCGTCATGCTCTACATCCAGGATGTGGTGCGGAAGAAGCACGAGGACGCCGAGCGCGAAAAGATCCGCGCCGTGGAAGGGAACCTGGCCAAGAGCCGCTTCCTCTTCAACATGTCGCATGACCTACGCACGCCGATGAACGCGATCATCGGCTACACGGAACTTGCCCGCCGGGAGACCTCCATGGAAGCCGTGCAGGGCTACCTGGGAAAGATCAGCACATCCAGCGGGAACCTGCTCTCGCTGCTCGACGACATCCTTGAGATGAGCCGCATCGAGAGCGGCAATGTCCGGCAGGCATACGAGCCCGTGGACCTGCACAGGCTCCTCGAGGAGACAGGCGATGTCTTCGCGCCGCTGATGGAGCAGAAAAAGCTGGCGTTCGCCATCCACGACTCGCAGGTGCAGGACCGCTACGCCTGGTGTGACAAGAAAAACATGGACCGGGTCCTGTTCAATGTCCTGAGCAACGCCTGCAAGTTCACCCCGCCGGGAGGATCGGTCTCGGTCACGATGCTCGAATCCGGGCGGGACGAAAACGGATACGGCGCCTATGAGCTGAACATCAAGGACACCGGCATAGGCATGTCCCGGCAGTTCGTCGACAAGATGTTCACGGCGTTCGAGAGGGAACGCAGCTCCACGGACAGCGGCGTGGAAGGCACGGGGCTGGGTCTTTCCATCACCAAGAGGCTCATCGACCTGATGGGCGGGACCATCGACGTGCTCACTTCCCCTGGCAGCGGGACGCAGTTCATCATGCGCTTCAAATTCAAGCTGGCCGATGCAGGCGAGGTGGAGCGGAGCAAGGGAGATCCTTCCTCCGATCCGGGCGGTGACGAGTTCGCTGGCAGGCGGCTGCTGCTGGTCGAAGACAACGCCATCAACATGGAGATCGCCTCCGCCATCCTGACCCAGAAGGGCTTCACGGTGGAGACCGCGGAAAACGGCAGGGCCGCCGTGGACATGGTCTCCGCCTCGCAGCCGGGCTGGTACGACGCGATACTGATGGACATCCAGATGCCCGTCATGGACGGCTATGAAGCAACGAGGGCCATACGCGCCCTGGACGACCGCGAGCTCGCAGGCATCCCCATCCTCGCCATGACGGCCAACGCCTTCCAGGAAGACGTGCAGGCAGCCAGGGATGCGGGGATGCAGGCCCATATCGCCAAGCCCGTGGACGTCGATGTCCTGATGAAGGAGCTCCGGGCCGTGCTCAAGAAGCGATGACCCCTGCCCGCCGGGGGAACGAGAGGGGCAAAAGGACGCGGCGCCCCTCCTTGACGCCCCCATGCGCGCGGCGTATGTTCAAGACAGCTTCTCACTCCCAACAAAGGAAGGCTCCATGGCCCTGCACATCGTTGACCACCCGCTCATCCGGCACAAGCTGGGGCTGCTGCGCAAGGAAAGCACCTCCACCAGCGAATTCCGCATGCTCTCCAAAGAGATCGCCCGCCTGCTCACCTACGAGGCCACCAAGGACCTGCCCACCGAAAAAAAGACGGTCAAGGGCTGGGCCGGCATGGTGGAGGTGGAGTACATCTCCGGCAAGATGATCACCATCGTGCCCATCCTGCGCGCCGGGCTCGGACTGATGGACGGCGTGCTCGACATGATACCCGGAGCCAAGATCAGCGTCCTCGGCCTGTACAGGGACGAGACCACCCACGAGCCCGTGGAATACTACAAGAAGCTGGCCAAGCGCATCGACCAGCGCTTCGCCATCATCCTCGACCCCATGCTCGCCACCGGCGGATCGCTCGTGGCGGCCATCGAAAGCCTCAAGAAGGCCGGCTGCCCCAGGATCTACTCCCTCAACCTCGTGGCCGCGCCCGAGGGCGTGAAGGCCGTGCTCGACAGGTTCCCCGACGTGGAGATCTACGCCGCGGCGCTGGATTCCCACCTGGACGAGAACTGCTACATCATCCCCGGCCTGGGCGACGCCGGCGACCGCATCTTCGGCACGCGCTGACCGGCCGCCCCAGGCATCCGCAGGCATGGCCCGCTATTCCTCACGCATCAGCAATGCGCACATGGTCGCTGTGCGCTTCAGCTCCCTGGGCGACGTGGCTCTGACCACGGGCGTGCTCCTGCGCTATCACAGGGAGCACGGCACCGTGTTCACGGTGGTCACGCGCCGGCAGTTCGCCCCCCTGTTCGACGGGAACCCTGCGGTGGACGAAGTCGTCGGGCTGGAAGACGACGAGCTGCGCGGGCCAGCCCGCAGGGCCGCCTTCCGCGACATCGCCACGCGCTGGCAGGATTCCCCGCTGCTCGACCTGCACAGGAACCTGCGCAGCGCGCTCCTTGCCAAAGGCTGGCGCGACGCCATCATCTGCTACCGGAAAATGAGCCTTGAACGCCGCATCTTCCTCTGGAGCAGGGGGCGCTTCTGCCGGGAGGCGCTTCTCTCGCTGAACGTGCCCCAGCGCTACGCCTCGGGACTGTGGGGGAAAGACGCTATCCCGCCCCGCAGCGAGCTGCTCCCCAAAGTCTTCCTCACCGCGGAGGAGCGGGAATGGGCGGAAGGCGTCCTCGCGCCGCTGCGCAAGGCCTACGGCCGCGTCGCCGTCCTGCATCCCTTCGCCACCCATCCGCTGAAGACATGGCCGCGGGAGACCTGGCTGGCCTTCGCCCGGCTGCTGGAAGGACGCGGCATCGGCTGCGCCTGGGCAGGCAAAGGAGGGGATGCGGGCTTTCCGGGCATCTCGCTGGTGAACAGGACAGGCGTGCGCCAGCTCTGCGCCCTGCTGGGCAGCGCCGACGCCGTGGTCACCGGGGATTCCGCGCCCATGCACCTGGCGGACGCCGCCGGGACGCCCGTGCTCGCCCTTTTCGGCCCCACCACGCGGGAATGGGGCTTCTTCCCCTCGGGGGAACGCGACGCCGTGCTGGAGCTCCCCCTCCCCTGCCGTCCCTGCTCGCTCCACGGTTCAGGGACGTGCCCCCGCGCTCATGCCTGCCTGGCAGGGATACGCCCCGAGGCCGCGGCGGACAGGCTCATGGGCATTCTCGACCGCCACTAATGCTACTTTAATATTATTTTTAACACTTCCTTTATAAAAAAATTTTCACATTCTTGACCTGACGGGCTTTTTCCTTTACTGTCATGTAAAACGAAAGCGGCAGTCTGCCCAACGTGCCGGTCTGCCATGATTAGCAATGGCATGTTTCCCATTGACCGTCTTCGATGCGGAAACCGTTCTCTGTTATCAGAGCCAGGAGGATCATAATGCAAATCTCCATTGGTCTGGGGAAGGATGGCGCTGAAGAACGCCTTGAAAAGCGTGGCATCTCCCGCCGTGACTTCCTTAAATTCTGCTCTACTGTCGCTGTGGCCATGGGCATGGGACCGTCCTTCGCTCCCGCGATCGCCAAGGCGCTCACCGCGCCGAACCGTCCTTCCGTCATCTACCTGCACGACTCCGAATGCACCGGCTGCACGGAAGCCCTCATCCGCACCAACAAGCCCTTCATCGATGAGCTCATCCTCGACACCATCTCCCTCGACTACCAGGAGACCATCATGGCGGCCGCGGGCGAGGCTGCCGAAGAAGCCCTGCACATGGCCATGAAGAACCCCAACGGCTACATCTGCGTGGTCGAAGGGGCCATCCCCACCGCCATGGACGGCCTCTACGGCACCATCGGCGGGCGCACCATGTTCGAGATCAACAAGGAAGTGCTTGCCGGAGCCAAGGCCGTGGTGGCCTACGGCACCTGCGCCTGCTTCGGCGGGCTGCCTTCCGCCGCGCCCAACCCCACCGGGGCCAAGGGCGTCAACGACTGCTTCGGCTCCATGGGCATCACCGCCATCAACGTGCCCGGCTGCCCGCCCAACCCCATCAACCTCGTCGGCACGCTGGCCGCCTACCTGGGCGGGCTGAAGATCGACCTGGACAAGCTGAACCGCCCGAAGATGTTCTACGGCGTCACGGTGCACGAGCTCTGCGAGCGCCTGCCGCACTTCGAGGCGCTGGAGTTCGCCCCCTCCTTCGATTCCGAAGAGGCGCGCGCCGGGTGGTGCCTGTTCAAGCTCGGCTGCAAGGGACCGATGACCTACAACAACTGCCCCAAGGCGCTGTTCAACGACGTCAGCTGGCCCGTCAAGGCGGGGCATCCCTGCATCGGCTGCTCCGAGCCCAACTTCTGGGACAACATGTCACCCTTCTACGAAAACTAGCGAGATGCCGTTATGAGCGAAGTTAAAAAGACTCCCCAGAGCAACTATACCGGCCCGGTCGTGGTCGATCCGCTGACCAGGATCGAAGGACATCTGCGCATCGAAGTGGAAGTGGAAAACGGCCGCGTCAAGGATGCGCGCAGCTGCTCCACGCTTTTCCGCGGCCTCGAGACCATCCTCAAGGGCCGCGACCCCCGCGACGCGCAATTCTTCACCGCGCGCACCTGCGGCGTCTGCACCTATACCCACGCGCTGGCCTCCACCCGCGCGCTGGAAGACGCCATGAAGATCGAGATCCCGCGCAACGCCACGCTCATCCGCAACCTTGTGCTGGGCATGCAGAACATGCATGACCACGTGGTGCATTTCTACCATCTGCACGCGCTGGACTTCGTCGATGTGGCGGCGGCCCTCAAGGCCGACCCGGCCAAGGCCGCCAAGCTCAACGCGTCCATCTCGCCCCGCCCCACCAGTGAAGCGACCCTGCGCGCCGTTCAGGCCAAGGTCAAGGCCCTCGTGGACAGCGGGCAGCTCGGCCCCTTCACCAACGCCTACTTCCTGGGCGGCCATCCCGCCTACTACCTTGAGCCGGAAGCCAACCTCGTGGCCACCGCGCACTATCTCGAAGCGCTGCGCGTCCAGGTGGACATCGCCCGCGGCACCGCCGTGTTCGGCGCCAAGAACCCGCATCCGCAGTTCCTCATCGCCGGCGGCGTGACCTGCTACAACGCCCTGCAGCCCGAGACCATCGCCCAGTTCGCCGCCCTGTACAAGCAGGCCAGGGAATTCATCGAACAGGTGTACATCCCCGACCTGCTGCTCGTGGCCGGCGCCTACAAAGACTGGGCGGGCATCGGCGGCGGCGTTTCCGACTACATGGACTTCGGCGAATTCCCGGCCATGGGCAAGGAACGCGACCTGGAGTCCCGCTGGCTCAAGCCCGGTGTCATCTACAACCGCGACCTTTCCAACCCCATGCCCTTCGATCCCATGAAGATCTCCGAGCATGTGCGCCACAGCTGGTACGAGGGCGACGAGGCCCGCGCGCCCTTCAAGGGCGTCACCGCGCCGCAGTTCACCCGTCCCGGCGACAAGGACCGCTACTCCTGGATGAAGGCCCCGCGCTACGACGGCCATGCCGTGGAGACCGGGCCCCTCGCCCAGATGCTCATCTCCTACGCACAGGGCAACCCCCTCGTCAAAAAGACCGTGGACACCGTGCTCAGCGCCCTGGGCGCCGGTCCTGAAGCCCTGTTCTCCACCCTTGGCCGCACCGCGGCCCGCGGCGTCGAAGCCCTCGTGGTCGCCGAAGGCGTCGGACAGTGGCTCAAGGAATTCCAGGAGAACATCGCCAGCGGCGACAACAAGATCTGCGTCAACGCCGAAGTGCCCAAGCACGCCGAAGGTGCAGGCTTCGTCCACGCCCCCCGCGGCGGGCTCTCGCACTGGATCGTCATCGAGGACAAGAAGATCGCCAACTTCCAGCTGGTCGTGCCCTCCACGTGGAACCTCGGTCCGCGCTGCGCCGCCGGCAAGCTGAGCGCCGTGGAAGCCTCCCTGGTGGGCTCGCCCATCGCCGACCCGAAGCGCCCGGTGGAGATCCTGCGCACGGTGCATTCCTTCGACCCGTGCATCGCCTGCGGCGTGCACATCATCGACGGCAACAGCAACCAGACCTACGACTTCAAGGTCCTGTGATCATCCGCGCCTGAGCGCCTGACCTCAACCATGAAAAGCCGGAGATCTTCTCCGGCTTTTTTTCGGGCTGAACCATGCAAAAGATACTCATCCTCGGCGTCGGCAACATCCTTTTCCGTGACGAAGGCATCGGCGTGCGCGCCCTGGAATGGCTGCGGGAGAACGCCCGCTTTCCTGAACACGTCACGCTGCTGGACGGCGGCACCCTGGGCATGGCGCTGATGGACGCCCTGCTGGGCTGCGACAGGGTCTATGTGCTCGACGCCGTACTCGGCGGCGGAGAGCCGGGCAGCGTCTACCGCCTCACTGATGAGAACCTGCGCAAGAGCATGAGCTTCCGCGATTCCCTGCACCAGACGGACCTCGTGGACACGCTCATCAGCTGCGACCTGCTGGGGCACCGACCGGAAGGCGTGGTCTACGGCATGGAACCGCAGGACTACCACACCATGGAGCTCGGGCTCTCCCCTGTTTGCGAGCAGAACATCCCCAGGCTCGGACAGGCCGTGCTGGACGAGCTTTCCGCCATGGGCGTGGACGCCGTGAGCGGACGGTCCTGACGGAACGGCGCTTCCACTGTGCGCCTGCCCGGGGCGTCCCCGCCAAAGTCCCACACCACGCGCAGCTGCCCTTCCTCCCCCGTGTTCAGGAGGGGGATGCCCCTTCGTTCCAGCTCCTGCCTGACCTTTGCGCCCGGGAATCCATACTGGTTGAAGGCTCCGGCGGACGCCAGCGCCAGCTCCGGCGCCACGGCCCCGTAAAACTCGGGCAGCAGGCTCGACGACGCACCGTGATGCGGCAGCACGAGCACTTCCGCCTTAAGGTCGCCGCCCAGGCGCAGCAGGTCCTTCAGGGCGGGCGCCCTGACGTCCCCGCAGAACAGCGCCAGCCCCCTGCCTTCCCTGGCGAGCCGCAGCACCAGGGAATCGTCGTTGGCCGTGCGCCTGCGCCCCTCCCCGCCGCGCGGCGGCCACAGCACCTCCAGGCGAAAGCCCCGCGGCAGGTCCAGGACATCCCCGCGGGCCAGGATGCGCTCCCGGATGCCGCGTTTTTCCGCGATGTCCCTGAGCGCCGTGCCGTCCGGGCTCTCCCCGCCGGACGCGGAACGGGCGGACCAGCACAGCTCCCTGACGGAAAAATGCCCCAGCAGCCAGCGCAGACCACGGGCGTGGTCCGTGTCCGTATGGGTCACGGCCACGGCGTCCAGCCGCGGCAGCCGTCCCCAGGTCAGGGCCGGAGCGAGGATGCTCTTCCCACAGTCAAAGAACGGGGACGCGCTGCCGCCCCCGTCGATGAGGATGCGCCCTCCCCCGCATTCCACAAGGACAGACTGCCCCTGTCCCACGTCGAACAACGTGACGCGCACGGCGTCCCTGTGCTCCAGCATGGCTTGTCCAAGCAGGGCAGGCGCCTGTCCGATGGGGATGAGCAGCGCGCCGGCGATCAGCAGCCGTAAGGCAGCCGGAGGGACAGGCAGGCGCAGCAGGCGCCGCTCCGCCAGGAA
>CACZQM010000045.1 GCA_902783285.1 uncultured Desulfovibrio sp.
CCTGGGCGATGCCATGCCCAAGGCTGACAAGGCTGACCTTCCCGTCACCAATGTCACCTATTTCGATGCCATGCGCTTCGTCGACGCTCTGAACACGTGGTTCTACGCAAACGCCATCAAGGAGCTTCCGCGTGCCGGCGCATTCCCGGCGTTCGCCAGGCTGCCCAGTGAAGAAGAATGGGAATTCGCCGCCCGCGGCGGGATCCTCGTGGAACCGACACGGTTCGACGCGGCGACCCCCTATGAGGAAGATGAGGAACTGGCAGCCTACGAGTGGTTCTCCGGCCCGGACTCCTCGCACAACAAGATCCAGAAGGTGGGCAAGCTCAAGCCCAACCCCCTTGGCCTGCATGACATGCTGGGCAACGTGCAGGAAATGACGCTTTCCCTCTACCGGGTGGAATATTACCAGGGGCGCTCCGGCGGCTTTGCGGCCCGCGGCGGGCATTACCTCACCCCCGAAGACAAGATGGTCTCGGCCTTGCGCTCGGAAGAGCCCTTCTACCTGGGTTCCGCCGACAAGGGCATGAAGCCCAATGCCAAAGCCACCATGGGTTTCCGCCTGGTGCTTTCGGCACCGGTGCTCACCGACCGCAACGCCATCGCCGAGATGGACAAGGCATGGAAGGAACACAGGGAAGGCGCCGGCGCCACCATGCCCGCCGCCCTGTCCGTATCCAGCGTGGACAAGCAGGAAGAAGTGCCGGCCATGGAAGCTTTGAAGCGCCTCGCCCGCATCCGCGACGCCCTGGAAAAAGCCGGGCTCTCGGCAAAGCTCAGGCAGGAGATCGGAGGGACGGAATCGGCCTTGCGCGACATGGCGAAAGTCCGCCGCCAGGCTGATGAAGACACCGCCCGCGTGCTTTCCAAGATCGCCGGAGAGCGCGGCATGTACCTGGCGACCAACCTGCGGGGCTACGAGATCACCAGGGACGCCCCCACCGAAAACCTGCGCCGCCGCAGCGAGCAGTTCGCCTACAATGTCCGCGTGGGGCTCGAAAATTACGGAGAGATCCTTGTGGAGCTTGCAAAGCTGCCCAGGGATGCCGTGCTCGCAGGCTTTGCCGACCAGGAGAAGGACCTGAAGGCCAAGCTGGAAAAAGAACGGCAGGATGCAGGCGCAGACTCCGAAGAACGGATCAAGGATCTGACGGCGCAGGCGGAAAAGCTCGCCGTGACGAGATCGCATTACGAACGCTATGAAAAGGAACGGCGTTTCGACGCCGCAGGCTGGAGCAAGGACTATGCCCCTGCCGGCACGGAATCTCCGCAATGACAACGATTCAAGGAGGATCATCATGAAAAAGATCGCGACTGCACTGGCAGTATGCATGATCTCTGCAAGCCTTGTGGGCTGCGCCAACATCCAGGATGACGGGACCAGCACGAAGACCGAGGGCACCCTGGTCGGCGCCGGCGTAGGCGCCGGCGTAGGCGCGGCCATCGGCGCCATTTTCGGCGGCAACACCAAGGCCACGCTGATCGGCGCGGCCATCGGCGCCGGCGTGGGATCCCTGGGCGGATTCTTCGTCGGCAAGCACGTGGCCGACAAGAAGGCGGAGTACGCGAGCTATGAAGACTGGCTGGATGCCTGCATCACGGACACCGCCAACCTCAACGAACAGACCCGCGAGTACAATGCCAAGCTGGGCAAGGATATCGCCGCGCTGGACAAGGAATCCAAGGCGCTCGCGGCACAGTACAAGAAGAACGCCGCCACGCGCGACCAGATGCGCGCGGAGCTCAAGAAGGTCCAGGCCCTGCAGAAAGACTCCGACACGAACATCGCCAACCTGCAGAAAGACGTGCAGAAGCGCCGCGGGGCTTCTGCCGATGCCAAGGCCCACGGCAATGCGGCCCAGGCGAAAAAGCTTGACGCCGAGATCGCCAGGCTGGACAAGCAGATCAAGGAGATGAAAGCCTACAACAAGCGCCTGGCCAACATTTCTGTGCGCCTTGCCGTATAACCATGCCATGGTCATAAGGAGTCCACGATGAAAAAACTGCTCACCATTTCCGCTCTTTGCGGCGCGATGCTCCTCTCCGGCTGCCTGGGCGCCGACACCAGCGACCCGCGCCGCGGCGGGCTTTTCGGCTACAGCCCCAAGACCTATGACCAGCGCATCCAGGAGCGCGAGAGCCAGTACCAGCAGCTGACGGAAGAAAATACCCGGCTGCAGCAGGAATCCACGGCCCTGGAGCAGCAGAAAAAGCAGAAGCAGGCCAATGTGGCCGCACAGAAAAAGAAGCTGAACCAGGTCAATGCCGACATCAAGTCGCTCAAGGGCAGGATAGGCCGCGCCCAGGCGACGCCGGCAGCCGCCACAGGCGAAAGCGAGGCGCAGAAGGCTGCAAAGATACGCAGCATGCAGCAGGAACTGCAGCGCCTTGAAGCCGAAGCCGACGCCCTGAGCCGCCTGTGACAGCCTGCACCCACGTGCCGCCATGCTGACGCGCAGGTCTTTCCTCAGCCTCATGCTCCCTGCCGCCGCACTGCTCAGTGCGGCGTGGCCGGAGGCATGCCCCGGCAATATGCCGGCGTCCTTCCTGCCGGTGCGGGAAATGACAGGCATCATCCGCCAGAAGTCTTTTTTTGCGGATGATGCCTGGGACGCGGCCCTCCTGCAGGAAGCTTCCCTGCAGGGCAGCGCCGCCGGAGTGACGGACTGCCTGCGCCGGTTTGACCGCTACGCTTCCTACACCAGCACTCCGGATCTGGCCAGGATGAAGAGCCTGATGGCCGATCATCCTGCGGGAGTGGGCATGGACATCTTTGAAGACCGCCAGAAACGCGTGCGCTGCGTCCCTTACCCGGGATCTGCCGCCGAATCGGCCGGCATCCTCTACGGAGACATCCTTAAAGGTGTGGACGGGCAGGCCGTGCGCGACAAGGCCCTGGGCGACATCGCCCTCGCCATACGCGGGGAAAGCGGCACCGTGGTCGTCCTCGCCGTGCATGGCGAAGGCGGCCCCATGCGCACCGTCGTTGCGGAACGCACGCCCGGCAGCTTCCCGACCGTCATCAGGACACGCATCTCGCCGCCGGTCCTGCGCATCTACCGCTTCGCCAGGCAGACGCCGCAGGAACTGGCATCCTGCCTGGAGGACCTCCCTGACGGCGAAGGCTGCATCATCGACCTGCGCGGGAACACGGGCGGGAACATGGAGGCCGGCGTGGAATGCGCAAGGCTCTTCCTCCGCAAAGGCGAAACGGCCCTGCGCCTGAAAAGCAGGAGCTCGACCAGGGACGTCACCGCCACAAGGAACGGGAAATGGGCGGGCCTGCCCCTCTCCCTCGTCCAGGACCGCTTCACCGCCAGCGCGGCGGAACTGTTCATCGCGGCGCTCACCTCGGCGGGAAGGGCCCGCTCCCACGGGAGCCAGAGCGCCGGCAAGTCCTGCGTGCAAAACCTTTTCACCCTGTCTGATGGCAGCGTCCTCAAGCTGACCACGGAAAAAATGCTGTACCCCGGGCGCGACGACGACTGGGAAGGCGTGGGCATCCCCCCTTCTCCGCCGGAAGATCCCCGCCCGCAAGGAGCCATCCATGCGCAATAAACTCTGTTTTGCAATGTCCGTTGCCGCCCTGCTCTGCATGGCGCAGCCCCTGTCCTCCCAGGCCGCCGTCTATGAAGTGAACGCCACGGGCAAGACCCAGGCGGCCGCCGAAGGAAACAGCCGCATGAACGCCTTGCGCCAGTGCCTGGGCGGCATGATCACCCCCGAAGAGGCCAAGAAGCACGCCATGGAGCTGCGCCCCGTTTTCCGCAAGGTCAACAGCCTGACTTCCCTGGAAGTGCTGGAGAGCGGCAAGCAGAAAAAACTCGTGGCCTTGCGCGCCAGCGTCACCGTCGATGAAGACGCCCTGCGTGCCGAACTCAAAGCCATCCCTGCCCTGGCCGGGCTCGTCAGGGATCCGGAGCCGGTCCAGCCGGCGCCGGACATCCAGCAGTCCGCCCAGGGCGGAGAGGATCCCGGGGCCGCGGCACGGCCTGCCACGGACCAGGGGACGGCTGACCCGTCGCAGACCCAGGCCAGCCAGGGCGGTGACATGCCCCCGGCGGCTGGCAGCGGAGGACAGGAGGGGCCTGCTGCCGACAAGCCCGAAGCGCCTGAGGTCCAGCAGCCCGTGCAGGGCGGTGCCGATCCTGAACCTCCGCATCAACAGGCAGCCCCCCAGGTTGCAGACGGTCCGGCTGCAGATCCTACCCAGGGCTCAGAGATCGTCCTGCAGCAGGGGGATGGAGGAGGAAACGCCCAGGCTGCCGGCAATGGATCGCCTGAGCCGGCCATTGCCTCCGGTCCCCTGCCGGATGCCGACTTCCTTGCCCTCGTCTCCTCCCGCGAGGCAGATCCCAAAGCGGTCATCGCTGCCCTCAAGGCAGGGAGCAACGCCAATGCTTCCATGCAGGTCCAGGGCGAGGACGAGGCATGGCCCGCCCTCATGATCTACCTTGACACGCAGCGCGGCCCCAGGCTCAGCGCCAAGAGCGCCGGGGCCGTCACTGCCTTCATCGAGGCCGGCGCCGATGTCAACTGGGCAGGCAAGGGCTTCGAGCGCTCCATCGTCGAGAATGCCCTGCGCCTTGCCGGCGATCCCGGTGAAGGAGAAAAGATCTTCCGTGCGGTGCTGGCGGCCAAGCCGGATCTGAACCGCATGGATTCCCGGTACGGGCGCCCCATCCTGCATACGCTCCTGGGCATGAAGTCTGTCACTCCGGACCTGCTGGCGTTCACGCTCTCCTGCGGTGCCGACCCCAACCTCATCCAGAACGACGAAGGCGCCCACGGCCCCAGGCACACGCCTGTCCTGTTCGACGCCATCGCGGGAGAAGGCGGGGAACCGCTCTCTCCGGACCTGCTCAGGGCGATGCTCAAGGCAGGCGCCGATCCGAACATAAAGGATGCCGGGGGCAAAAGCGCCCTCCAGTTCGCCGTGGAGCACAATGCGGAAGAGGCGGCGCAGATCCTGCGGGAAGCGGGCGCATCGTCCTGACGCCGCCAGACATCCCCGGAGGGCGGCTGCAAGGGGACCGCTCCCCTGATCTTGCCGGGAGGATTCTCCAGGCAGCATCTTCCTTCCGGGGCGGTGCATCCACCGCCCCGGGAGCCTTTGCAACGCATCACGCAGGGGAAATAGAGCCTGCATCCCCCAGGCCAGGATATGCCGCAAAGAGAGGACGGTCATGAAACCACTGTATTGTGCCGCGCTCGCCTGCCTGTGGCTGCTCCAGCCCGGCCTTGTCCTTGCCGATGACAAGCCTGTCCAGCCAGAAGCCTTTTTCACGCTGTGCATGCGCGACGGCAAAAACTATTCTGAAGCCGATGAGAAAAAGATCCTCGAAGGCCTTAAGCTGGGGTACAGCGTCAACAGCCAGGCCGGCCAGCGCACGCTCTTCATGCAGCTCGTGCACCGTGCGTCTACGCCCACGCTGATACAGGAAGCGCTCAAGGGCAAGCCCGACCTCAACGCCAGGGACTACAACGGCCGCACCCCCTTCATGATCGCCCTGGCGGAAAAGCCCCTGGAGATCGTGGAGCTGCTCTGGCCTGCCCCCTTCCATGCGGAGGCCAGGGATGCCGGCGGCACGCCGCTCACGCTGCTGGCGCTCTCCAACCCGGACCAGCGCGTGCTGCCCCGCCTGCTCAGGGAAAAGGTCTCCGCAGCCGCGAAGGGAAAGGACGGCTATTCCGCCCTGATGCGCATCGCCCGCAGGGAAGCGAAGGTCGAGCCGGAGGTGCTCATGCTTCTTAAAGAACGGGGCGCGGACTTCAACGAGACCGACCCGAAGACCGGCTTGACCACATTGCAGACGATCTTCATCAAAGACAAGGGCCTGCGCTTTGGCAATGATGAAAAAAAGCAGATGCTGCTCTTCCTTGCGCTGGGCGCCTCGCCAAACACCAGGAACAGCCGCGGAGACACCGCCTTCCACGCCATGCTCCACCAGCGTGATGGATCCCTCGGAGAGCCTGCACGCTTCCTCCTGGCCGCAAAGCCCGACCTGGAGCTCAAGGATAGCAGCGGCGCCACCATGCTGCACGCCCTTGCCGGCACGCAGCGCGACGGCGGGACGCGTGCTGCCCTGTGCTGGGAGATGCTTGCCGCAGGCGCGAAGATCGACGAACCGGACGGAGAGGGACGGACTCCGCTCATGGCTGCGGCAGAAAGCGCCTCCAATGACGTGGCCTATGTCCTGGCGCAGGCCGGGGCTGATGCAACGAAAATTTCCAAGGAAGGGCTCAATGCGCTGTTCTACGGCATTGCCGGGCATATGTCCCCTGGCACCTTCCGCGACTGCCTGGTCAAACGCGGGGCCGATGTCGACCTGCAGCACAAGCCCACGGGCATGACGCCGCTCATTGCCGGACTGCTGGACGGATCCACGCCGGACTATGCCTGGTACCTCCTGGAAGGCGGCGCCGACGTGAACCTTGCCGATAATGAGGGACGCACCCCGCTCATGGCCGCCGCCCTGCGCCAGGATAACGAACGCCTCTTCAACAAGATGCTGGATGCCGGTGCCGACAAGACGGCCAAGGACAAGGCAGGGAAAACAGCCTTTGACTGCCTGCTGGAAAATCCCCGGCTCTCCGATCCCAAAAACAAGGAGCTTTTGGAAAAGCTCCGTGCCAAACTCGATCCGGCAGCTCCGGCGGCGGAGAAATAACGCCGCAAGAACTTTTTGCCCTGGAGTGTTGCATGCACCTCTCCTATCCCCATCGCTTTTTCAGCACGCTCTGCCTTGCCGCTTTTTTGGCAGCCCTGCCGCTGAGCGCCCATGCCGTGGTCATCAAAGCCAAAGGCAAAGATGCTGCCACCGCCGCGCTGAATGCCAAAGTCAGCGCCGTACGCGCTTCCATGCAGGAAATGGCCGGAGCGGGATTCCTCAAGCAGAACATGGCAGCCGTGCGCAGCGCTATCATCCTCCGGGCTGCAGATTTCGCCCGCAGCGCAGCCATCGTGGAGGCCAGGCAGGAAAACGGGCTGACCCTCATCACCGCCGATGTCGATCTGGATCTTGCGGCGCTCGCCGCGGCACTGAAAAAGCTGGGCGCGGACGTGGCCCTGCCCGGACCGGCTGAAGGACCGGTCCCGCAGCCTCCGGCAGCGGCTCCTGAAGACACGGATCCCGGGCTGAAAAAGCTCACGGATGGCTACATGGCCGACATGCGCGCCCTGTTTGGTGATGCCTTCCGGATGCGTCCGCAGAGCGAGCCGATCCCCCTGCCGGGGATCAAGCCCGTCACCGAATCGCTCGAATTCCATGCCGGGATCTCCCATGTGCCCGAAAGCATCAAAAGCGGCGGAGGCTTCTGGTTCCGCTGGGACAACACGGACGGACAAGACCGCGGCAGGATGTGGCTCTGCCGCGCGGATGCGCCCATGGGCACGCAGGAAGAGCTGGACCGCGTGGACATCTCCTCCTGGAACCTCGATGGCTCGCAGGGGCTCCTCCATCTGGATGCCCCGGTATCGCCAGGCGCCTATGAGCTGCGCCTCTTCCCCGACCGCGACGGCAAGACGCAGTGCATCGCCCGCGCCGGATTCACGGTGACCGTCGATGCCGCCGACATCCCCGCCATCCGTCCGCTGCGCAACTGCTTTGTCCCGGAAGAAGAGATCTTCGTCGAGCTCAACCACAGCGGAAATTTTCCGGAAGGCCTCATCGTCATCGCCAAACCTGCAGATGCGCCGGTCATACAGCGCAGCGAGATAAAAACCGTCAGTTCGACAAAGCGTTTCAGGGAGTTAAGCGGCACGCACATCACCATCGCTGCGCCGCGCGAGCCTGGCAGGTACGCGTTTTACATCTTCCCGCAGGACAAGGACGTTTCCCTGGCCATCGCCGCCCTGCCTTTTGAAGTGCGCCAGCCGAAAGACCCGGAAAAGGCGATGCTGGCCGTGCAGCCGTATCTCTACTCCAGCGAACGTCCGCGCTTTTTCGCCCGTTCCGCGCCCGAATGGGAATGGGAACGCATGGAATGGCAGATACGCCCCAAGGGAGAATACAAAAACTGGAAGCGGAAGGATGCCATGCATCATCAGGGCATGGACCTGAACAAGGTCAACCTGAGCAACAGCAATGCCCTGAGCCAGTTCTACGAGCCCGGCACGTACACCGTCTTCCTCTTCAATGCAGATGCAGAAAAAGAGGGGTCAACGCCCTTCCTGCAAAAGGACTTCACCGTCCTGCCGGCACCGCGGTCCGCCGCCGTCAAGCCAAGCCTGTCCGTATCTTCCCAGGAAGTAGGACCAGGTGATTCCGTGAGGGTGCGCTTCACGGCACGGCAGGAATGGCCCGACCGCAAGGACAACGCCTCATGGATAGGGCTCGTGCCCAAAGGGGCGCCTTCGGATGCTCCCGGCGCCTTCGGCCTGGCGAAAAAAAACATGTATAAGACCGCAAGGCACATGGAAGGCAGCTATGATTTCAACGTGGATGAAGGACCGGGGCAGTACGAGCTGCGCATGTATGACGGCACGGACGAAAGCGCCAGGCTGCAGGCCTCTGTCCCCATCACCGTCCTGACCGAAGACCGCATCAAAGCCCAGGATGCCGCAGTGGAAAAAGCCGTCGAAGCCTATCTGACGGGGCCGGTGCCTCCTCCTGTGCAGATGGACGGCGCCATGCTGCGGCGGCAGTTCCGCGTGCCGAAGATCCGCAATTCCGCTCCTTCGCGGAGCGCCCCTGCCGGAAACCCCACGGCGGATTCCCCCTTCCCTGCGCCGGACGGCGGCAGCGTGGCGGGCGGCATGGACGCTTACGCCCTTTCCCCGCTTCCCGTGCTGGTCGCTTCAGCAGGACGCACGCAGGGCGGCATCTGCTCAGTCTGCGGCAGCCCCAGGATCCTCTCCGACAGTCCCCGTCCCCTGGTCATTGCCGCCGCGCGCGATACGCGCTGCGACAGCTATATCGATGAAGAGGTCAAGACCATGCGCCTGGTGGATATCACGCTGGGACGCGACAACCAGCTGAAGAGCGCCCTGTGGGACGCCGCCATCGCCACCCTGACAAAATTCCCCGTCAAGGGAGACAAGGCGCAGCAGCTGCAGAAGGTCATCAACATCGCCTATGACACCTACAGCCACGGCACCGCAGGCATAGACGCCTATGAAAGCGGCGACTACCTGGGCGCCGCCCAGAACGCCTTTGCGCTCGTGCTCAAAGGGGCCGTCAACCTGTGCGACAGCAAAGACTGCTTTGAGAGCGTGCGCAGTTCCGGCGACGAGATGCTCAAAAACTACCTTTCCAAGTGCTCTGATGGCGAGTATAAGGCGCTGCTCCAAAAGGCCTCCCAGGAACTGGGCGA
>CACZQM010000046.1 GCA_902783285.1 uncultured Desulfovibrio sp.
GAAAGCAGCGCCACGCCCAGGCATTTGGGCGCGTATGCAGCCTTGTTGTGCAGATAGCTCACTCCGCATGGGGATATGGGGCCCGCCTTGCGCCCCGCCTGCCCTATGCCGGTCACAGGGGGATGGAACAGCGGGATGACCACGCCTTTTTTGGGGTCGCGCCCGCGGAAATACCAGGCCAGGGTAAAATAGGCCAGGAGCAGCGCATCCAAAACGGCCAGGCACAGCTCGGCAAAGCTGTCCAGATCGCGGCTCCCGGATGGAAGCGTGACAAAGCCCTTTTCCCAGCCGGCGGCCACGGTCAGTTCCTCCCCGGGCTGGACAGGCCTGGTCGTGGCAAAGCGCATCACCACGCGGCCGTCCTGCCACCCATGCTCCATGCGCACGCCGCCGGACTCAAACCCGCCGTGCGTGTCGTGCCAGGCCTTCTGCCCGTAAAAGCCGGCGCCTGCGGGGCACAGCACCACGCAGGAGGCGGATCCGATGGGGTTTTCCCACTCATGCCCGGTGACGTTCCAGGTGAGCTCGTCGTTCTTCTCGAACATGCCCACCTGCCCGGTCATGACATAGCGCAGCACGAACTCGTGGACGCCCGGCACAAGCTCCCTGGCTTTGTTCCGCTGATACACGCGCACGATATTGCCTTCGCGCACGATGTCGTCGCTGGGGCGCGCCTCACCGTCGATGGCCACAGAGAGCACGTCCATCGCGGCGCGGCCCTGCTTGCGCCAGCGCGTGGTCACGGGGATGCCGCGGTATATGCCGTGGCCGCCTTCGACCGTGCGCACGAGCAGCCTTTCCTCCACGAGGATGCTCCCGTCGCCCCGCACGTCGACTGTGGACGAAAAGCTCTGGATGAATATGGGGACAGCCAGGGATTCCGCCGCGGCAAAGACAAGTGACGCGGCGCAGAGAAGGAACGCTGCCAGCAGACGCTTCATGACGCCTCCGCAAAAGAAAAGGGCGCCGGCTCATGCACGGCGCCCATGCTGTCGCTAAAAGGAGACCTGCGGGACTTCCCGCTCCGATTCGTTGTCGAGCTCGAAGTATTCGAACTTGCGGAAGCCAAAGCTGCCGGCGATGAGGTTGGCAGGGAAGGTCTGTATGCGGTTGTTCTGGTCGCGCGAGGCGCCATTGTAGTAGCGGCGGGCCAGCTGTATCTCGTTTTCCGTGTCGCTCAGGGTCTGCTGGAGATGCAGGAAATTCTCGTTCGCCTTGAGCTGGGGGTAGTTCTCGGCCACGGCGAACAGGCGGCCCAGCGCAGCGGAGAGACCCTTTTCCGCCTCGCCCACGGCGCGCACATCGCTGCTCTTGGAAAGCTCGACGCTGGCAGCGCGGGCCCTGGTGACGGCTTCCAGCACCTCGCTCTCGTGGGCGGCATAGCCCTTGACCACGTTCACCAGGTTGGGGATGAGGTCGTGCCGGCGCTTGAGCTGCACGCTGATGCCGCTCCACGCCTCTTCGGCCAGGTTGCGCCCGCGCACCATGCCGTTGTAAAGGGCGATAACGAACAGACCCAGGACAAGGACGACCGCCAGGAAAACGCCAAGCAAGATCATGATCCATCCTCCATGCCCGCTGCCGGGCCGGCGTTGGACGTTTGCCGGACGGAAGCCCCGCCGAAAGGCCACCCCAGCACTTCAAAGGCAACAGCCTGCCGTGCCGATCCCAGAAACTCCAGAAGCTCCTCCCGCTGATGCGGGGAAAAGGACAGCTTGAGCAGGCCCCCGTCCGCGTCCAGGACAGTGAGCATGGCAAGATGCCCGCCCGTCCCTTCCAGAAGATAACGAAAAAGACCCGCGCCGTCTGAACCGGCACGGATCAAAATGTTATCAGAAGACCTTGCAGGTGGCAACACGGCAGGGCGTGCCGCGCGGGAAGCTCCCCCGGCATCCCCCCCATCCTGCGAAACGGGAAAAACGCCGGCGCCCATGCTACTTCATGCGGTAGGTGATGCGGCCCCTGGTCAGGTCGTAAGGCGAAAGCTCCACCTTGACGCGGTCGCCCGGAAGGATGCGGATGTAAAACTTGCGCATTTTGCCGGATATGTGCGAAAGCACCTCGTGGCCGTTTTCCAGCTTGACCCTGAACATGGCGTTGGGCAGGGCTTCCTCGACCACGCCGTCCACTTCTATGGCATCTTCTTTAGGCATGTTCCCTCCGAAAAAATCTCCCGAGATGTTTTCCATAAACGCGCACGGCTGTCAAGAAAAACCATCGTGCGCGCCCGGCGCTCCGGGATGCGCGGCTTTGACTTTTCGGGCAGCCTGGCTCATATTCCCCTCCAGGAGGACGACATGGCAGAAACACGCTACCTTTCCGAGCTTTTCAACGTGCAGCCGCCGAACTGGGGGCTGCGGGGCGATCCTTTTTTGTGGGAAGACATGAAGCAGGCATTCTCCGGAGTGCCTTTCCCGTATGATTCCTTCCGCCTCGTGCAGGACGTGAAACGCCTTTTCCGCGACAAGACCGGCGCAGAACTGGAAAACGGGGCGCACCCCTACGTTGCCGCCTACGACAGGGGAGGCATGTCCTCGGGCCAGGTCTCCGGCCGCTTCTGGCTGAACACGGCCATCCCCCTGCTGCTGGCCCTGCGCGACATCGCCGAAAGCAACATGGAAGAATTCGACGGCATCCTCAAAGACGGCACGGCGCGTTTTGCCCTGCGCAGCCACCCCTGCTCGCCGAACTGAGGGACAAAAAAAGCCCCCGTTCAAGGGGGGCGGAAAAGGCATGCGCGGCAAGGATCAATGCACGTGTTCGCCCCGGCGGACGCGGAGCACGATGGCCCAGATCATCACGGCGAAATAGATCCAGATGCAGGCCACCCCGACAAAGCCCTGGGCGCTGGAATGCATGGCGCTGCCAAACAACGTCGTCAAAAAGTCTCCCATATCATGCTCCTTGGAATATCGGCGCTGAACCTTTGCTTTCCTTATTAAAACCAAGCCTGCAAAATTGTCAAGGGATAAACCGGAAGAGGGGATCATGGACCGTACGTGCGGCATGCTGGAGATCGAAGCGGAAAGGCTTTCTTCCGACGGCCGGGCCGTAGGCCGCACGCCTGAAGGGATCGCTGTTTTCATACGCGGCGCCCTGCCCGGACAGCGCGTGCTGGCGCGCGCCGGCCGGCGGAAAAGAAACTTCATCGAGGCAGAGGCAGTGCGAGTGATGCGCCCTGCCAGCGGAGAGCGCCCCCCCGCCTGTCCGCACGCCGGCGGATGCGGCGGCTGCCCCTGGCAGTGCCTGCCATACCGCGAGCAGCTGAGATGGAAGCGGAGCATCGTCGTTGATGCGCTCAACCGCATCGGGCATCTCGGCCTGCCCTCCCAGGCCGTGCCGGAGCCCCTCTTTGCCCGGGACGGGACCGCGCCTGCGGAATGGCGCTTCCGCAACAAGATGGAATTCTGCTTTGCCGAAGAGGACGGGCAGACCCTGCTCGGCCTACGCGCCCGCGCCTCCCGCCGCGTCTTCGACGTGCGGCAGTGCCTGCTGATGCCGCCGCGCGCCATGGATGTGCTTGAGGAACTGCGCCGGCTCTGCGCCGCCCAAGGCCTGCGCGCCGCGCCGGACCGGCCATCCGCCCCGTCGGCAGGAGGCAGGCTGTCTGTGCTGCGCTTTGCCGTCGTGCGCATGCCGCGCGCCGGCGGCTGCCTGCTGGAGCTGATCACCCTGCCCGCGCCGCACCTGGCCGATGCGTTCCGCACGATCGGCAAGGCCCTGCTTTCCTCCCCCTGCGGCATCACGGGCTTCGTCCACAGCGTGCGCGCGTCGCGCTCTGCCGTTGCCAGCGGCGAAAAGACCGTGCTCACGCTGGGCGGGCCCGGGCTGGAAGAGGTCCTGCACATCGGGGGGAGGTCCCTCACCTTCCGCCTGGGCCACGCCTCATTCTTCCAGGTGAACACGTCCGCCGCGGAGATCCTTTACGGCACGGCCGAACGCATGGCCGGAGAGATGTTCGGCGGCAAAGAGCCCTGGGGGCAGGACTGCTGGGACATCTACTGCGGCGTCGGCGGGCTGGCGCTTACCTTTGCCCCGCACTTCAAGCGCATCTTCGGGATGGAGATATCGCGGCAGGCCGCAGGGCTGGCTGGGGACAATGCCGCCCTCAACGGGCTGCCCGCCGGATCCTGCCGCTTTGCGGCGGGCGACGCTTCCGCCCTGGAACGTTCCTTTGCCGGACAGGGCGTGCCCGACCTGCTGGTCACTGACCCGCCGCGCGCAGGCATGGACCCGCAGACCACGGCATCCATCCTGCGGCACCGGCCCCCGCACCTGCTCCTCGTCTCCTGCGATCCGGCCACCCTGGCGCGGGACCTCGCCCTGCTCGCCCCGTCCTATGCCCTGCGCGCCATACAGCCTGTGGACCTCTTTCCGCAGACGCCGCACGTGGAGACCGTGTGCGCGCTGGAACGGCGCTGACCCTCCCGCCGCAAAAGGAGCGCAGCCCCC
>CACZQM010000047.1 GCA_902783285.1 uncultured Desulfovibrio sp.
CTGTATGTCTTGGGGACGGTCAACGCCCAGACCCTTGCTTCCTCGGGAGACATCGACGTGTATGCCGGCGGTCGGATCGACGCCCGGCAGCTGGCGGCAAAGGGAAGGCTGGGCATCGCGGGCGAAGTGGAGGCGGCTTCCCTCACCGCTGCGGGAAGCAGCGTGATCAACGTGGGCAGTGACGGAGGACCAGGATATCTTTCCGCCCGCGAGACGTCATTGAACGGGGCGGCCGTTTTTGTTTACGGCGGAGAGCCCGCGGATCCGGAGGAAGATCGGGACGACGTTGAAGAGGAAGATCCTGAGGACAGCTTTGACGAGGGGGAGGACGACGAGGGTATCGACGGCGGCGATGACGCCGACGCCGATGATGACGAAGAAGGCTGGGATGGCGACGATGACGCAGAAGACGACGCCGATGACGGGGACGACGGCAGCGACGACTTCTGGGACGATGAAGCAGAGGCGGATATCAGCCTCGCTTCAAAAGCCATATTCAGCGGGACGGAGATCAACGGAAGGATCACCGCAGGGCGCAATTCCCTGGTGGTGCTGGGCGATGACAGCCCGGACTGGGCGGAAAACGCCTTCTGGGAAACAGGCTATGCCTGGGGAACGGATGTCAGCGCGGCCGTTGCCATCGTCAGGAGCCAGCGGCTGTCTGCCCTCGGCGGGCTGAAAGTCGATGGTTCGCTCACTCCGGACGATGCGGAGGAGATGGATCTTGCCGAGGCCAACAAGGCGGAGTTCGCCGATGACTCCCTGCTCATCGTGTCGGCGGAGGCGGCTTCAGGGGAAGGAGCCCTCGTCGGAGACGGATCTTCCGAGCTCTATGTCGCTCCGGACGCGAAACTCCACCTCCAGGATGCCGCGGCAGGAAAAACGTACACGGTCACGAGCGGATTCAAAAAGCAGGAGATCCTGGGCTGGCAGGGAGAGGATCTTTCCACCAACAGCCTGATCGACGCCCGGGGCGAAGTGTCTGACGGGACATTCAGGATAAAGACCGCAGCCCTTCCCGCAGCCGAGGTCCTGCCCGGCAGCATGATACCCAAGACGCTCGATGCCCTCATCGCGGGCGGGAGCCACAGCGTCCTTGCGTCCAGCGCATCCATCCTTTTCCTCAGCAGGGCGGTCGACTCCATGTATCTTCCCCATGGGCAGGAAGACAGGCTCAATGAAGTTTCCCGCGCGGCCGTGACCGCGGGCGTGCAGAACACGTCCCTGAAGGTCGCCCATGCCGCCGGCGAGAGCATCGAGCACCATCTTTCCCTGGGCTGGCATGACCGGGAGGGCGTCATCCACAGGGACGGGCTGGACGCCTGGGTCTCCCCCATGTACGGCAATACCTACACGAGCGGGCTCGCCATCAGGGGCGGCGCCGTGCGCGGCAACTACGGCGGCGTGACGGCCGGCCTGGACGGCGCGCTGGGCAGCCTCTGGGGCGGGGACTTCCGCCTGGGCTTCGCCATCCATGGCGGCGGCGGCAAGGCCCATGTGGGCGGCATGGTCACCGACACGCATGATTCCTATAATTTCGGCGGGTTCCACCTGTATTCCGGATGGCGCCTGGGCGGGCTGAACATCATGGCGCAAGCCGGCTATGCCGTGAGCAGCCATGACATGAAGATGAACCTGCCCGCTTCCATGCGCATAGGGCAGGTCAAGGCAGACATCGGCACGCACGCGGTGACGGCCGCCCTGCGCGCGGAGCATGCCTTCCATGCGGGACCTGTGGACATCATCCCGCATGCCGGCGTCCGCTGGACCGCGCTCACCACGGAACAGCACAGCCTGAAGATCAGGGGCGAAAAGGTCAACACCGTCAGGTCTGACACACAGAATGTCGTGCAGTTCCCCGTGGGCATCACCCTGGTCAAGGACATCCGGATCGGCGGATGGGACGTGAAGCCCAGGCTGGACCTCAATGTCACGCCTGCAGCCGGCGGCAAGAAAGCGGTGACGAAGGTGTCGTATGCCGGGGTGGATGCCTGGGACAGCATGCGCAGCCGCGTCATGGACTCCGTCACCTATGGCGGACTGGCCGGGGTGCAGGCCTCGAAGGGGAACATGTCCTTCGGCGTCGATTACGGGATCCAGGCCGGCAGGCACGAACGGGACCAGCGGGTGAGGCTCAGCTTCAGCTATAAGTTCTGACGGCAAGGCGGAGCGCCGGCGTCATGCCGGAGCGCAAAAGGTCACAGGTCCAGGCGGTACACGTAGTCATCCATGCAGAATCCGCCGCCTATGTCCTTTTTCTCCTCCCGGGCGATCCTGAAGCCCAGGTGCTCATAGACGAAGCGGGCACCGTTGTTCCTGTTGACGTTCAGCTCGATGCCCGCCAGCCCTGCGCTGCGAGCCTGCCCGATGACGAACGCCATGATCCGGCGCGCGTATCCTTTGCCGCGTTCCCTCTTATGCAGATAGAACTTGCTCAGGTACAGGACGCCGCCTTTCGGATAGAACGCGGTGAAGCCGACATTCCTGCCGGCATGGTCCTTCACGAAAAAATACCTGCTGCCTTCGCCGAGCTGCTTTTTGATGGAGCTTTCCGACTGGAACATTTCCAGCATGTAGTCGTTCTGCTCCCTGCCGATCAGCGGGTCGAAGCATTCCCTGACGATGGACCAGGCCATCGCGGACATCTCGCGTATGCCGGCCTCGTCATCGACGAACAATTCCGCGAATTCCATGTCCATACCTTTCCCGAATGGGGAGGGCGGGGGAGAACACCGCCCCGCTCCGGGGCGTTCAAGAAACAGGGGTATGTCCAGCCCGCAGGCTGCTGCCGGCAGGGCATTCCAGACGGTAACGCGTCAGAGGCGCTCCAGCTCGGCTGCCTGGGCGGACAGTTCCTGCTCTTCCTCCGGGGTGGGCGTGAGGAGCCCGCTCATGAAGGCCTCCCTGCCCAGGACGACGCCCGTGCCGGTGCCGTGCAGGAGCTCCATCCCCATCAGTGAGGCAAGCTCCATCAGTTTCGTCCGGGAATGGAGGGCGGCGGACTGGCCCGCGGCGCCGCTCATCATGACCGGCTTGCCCCGCAGCACGCTGGGGGACTTCCTGTCCGCAGGGTCGGCGGGACGGGACAGCCAGTCCAGCAGGTTCTTGAGCACGCCGGGGTAGCTGTGGTTGTACTCCGGCGTGAAGATCCATACGAGGTCGGCAGCCGCGACCTCGCCGCGCACCCTCGCGACGGCCGGCAGAACAGGATCTTCCAGATCCTGGTCCATGAAGGGCACGTCCCGGTAGTCGAGGAAGGAAACGTCGCAGTCTGAGAGCAGGGCGGCCGCCTTGTCCGCCAGCTGCCGGTTGAACGAGCCTTTCCGCAGGGACCCCACGATGAACAGCACTTTTTTTCGTGCATTGGATTTTTCCGGCATGCCGGCCTCCTTACAGATCCTTATGACCCCGTGTCATCGCCGCTCCTCTGTGATTCAAAGCGGCACTGCCCGATCTCTTTCGTTTTCAGGTCCAGCCGCATGGAGCGGCGTGACAAATACGATCCCAAAACGGCCTATACCAGCATGCGCAGAGGAAATTCGAACCCTATGGCGCCGCAGGGGCAGCTGGTACGGCAGTTTGCGCAATGCCAGCATTCATCGCGGTAGCTGACGACCGGCTGATCGGGATGGTCGATGCTGCCCGGCACGGATTCAAGGGTGAGCACATAGCCCGGGCAGTCGTCGACGCATGTCCCGCAGCCCTTGCAGTGGCCGCAGTGCATGCAATGGGAGGCTTCCTGCATGGCATCTTCACGCGTCATGCCGGGGTCGATCTCCTGCATATCCAGCACGCCGGATGTCTTCCGGGCGGGGCGGGCGCTGCGCAGCGGATATTGAGAAACACCGTACATTTCTTCAAACTGCACGACATGGGGAGCGTTTCCTGCCAGATCAGGGCGCGCTGTGAGCAGGTCATCGTCATCCAAGGCGAACACGGGACTGTCTTCTCCCGTGAGCAGGGCATGGATGCCGAATGCCGCATCCCTCCCCTGGCCTACGGACTGGGCGACAGATGCCGGGCCCGAAGCGACTTCGCCCGCGGCGAACACGGCCGCATCCGTCGTGCGCATGGATCCGTCTGTGACTAGGCAGCGCCTCGGAGAAAGCGCGGCGCCGCCGCCCATGAAGTCCAGGTCGGTCATCATGCCCACGGCAAAGATCACAGTATCGCACCCGAGGACGTGGTCGCCGTCTTTTCTGGGGGTGAGGGTGAGCCTGCCGGCGGCGTCGAAGCTGGAGGATTCGACTTCGAAGAATTCGGCGGCGGTGACGTCGCCATCCGCACAGGCTATGGCGGACATGGTGCAGGCGTTGTGGATCACGATGCCTTCCGCCTCTGCCTGCGCGATATCTTCGGCGGGGGCGCGCATGGCGTGTGCTTCTTCAAGGCATATGACATGCACTTCTTCTGCGCCGAGGCGGCGTGCCGTGAACGCACAGTCAAAGGCGACGCCTCCTCCGCCCATGACGACGACCTTGCGGCCAACCTTTTGGACGAGTCCGAGCGCCGCATTTTTAAGGAATTCCACGGCCTTCAAAGCCTTCTCGGCATGCGGGATGGGCAGGGAGCGTTCTGCGGGCATCCCTGTGGCCACAAGGACGGCATCGAACGTGTTGCGCAGTTCGCTGAAGCTGATGTCCCGTCCGACTTTCGTGTTGACGCGGGCATGCACGCCTGCCTGAAGCACGAGCCCCACCTCCCGGTCGACGATGTCGCGCGGCAGGCGGAAGCCCGGTATGGCATAGCGGGGTATGCCGCCAAGCATGGGCGCCGCCTCAAAAACGGTGGCGTCATGACCGAGCAGGGAAAGAAAGTACGCGCCTGTCAGGCCGGCGGGACCACCGCCGATGACGGCAACTTTTTTGCCTGTGGCGGGCCGGCGCCTCATCGGCGGCGTCTTGCCCGCATGGTCGCTGGCCGCCCGTTCGAGATCCCGTATGGCGATGCAGGAGTCGAGGTGGGAACGGTTGCAGGACTGCTGGCAGAAATGCGGGCATACCCTTCCGGTGACGCCGGGAAATGGATTTTTGGCCCGCAGATAGCGCAGCGCTTCGGAAAATTCTCCCTTTTCGATAAGCGACTGCATTTTTTGTATGGGATTGCCGGCAGGGCAGGAATCTTCACAGGGAGAAGTGCGGAACTGGTCCTTCAGACAGCGTCCTTTGGCTATGGGCGTGCTGATCTCGCGGCTGTAACGAGGAGGCATGGTTGCGATCCTTTCGATGGTTGAAAATGTTGCTTCAGTCCCAGGCAATGCGGGCGACGCCCTTTTCCTGCCAAAGGAGCAGCGGGCGGTTCATATCGGGGTCGAGATCGGGGAAATCGACCCTGGCATAAACGCAGCGGCCTGATTCCCTGCGTTCGCGCGATGCGGCGATCGCCAGCCCGCAGACCTTGAGTATTTCCCGGGATTCGATGCAGCGCATCAGTTCACGCCAGCTGGCGGCGTGCAGCCGTTTCGCTTCGCCTGCCAGGAAGCTGATCTTTTCTGCGGCAAGGGACATGCCGGCCTCAGACCGCTGGAAGCCCATGTAATACGGCATGACATTGCGCGTCGCCTCTTCCAGTTCCTGATAGGTCAGGCTGCCTTCGGAACGCAGCGGTGCAAAGGCGTCGGCAAAGGTCGCGAGCGCCTGATCTTCATCAAAAGGCCCATGCCCTTCCGAACCAAGGGCCCGCCTGCCGGCCTGCACCCCGGCTTCATATCCGCCGCACATGGCTCCGGAGCAGTAGAGAAAGACGCTGCCGCTGAACAGATCAGGCACGCGTGTTTCAAAATGGTCATCCACGGCAAGCATGCCGCCGTAAATGAGTTCGCCGATCTCGACTTCAAGCGGCTTGTGTTGAAAGTCCGTCCCAGTTGCGTCGGCCCAGTCTCCAAAGGTCGCCTTGTCGCCGGGCATGAGTTCGAACTGGAGCTCCCGTATGACGTCAGGGTCGCAGTGGCGCATGTCCATGTAAAACGGGTTGCCGTATTTGCCCTGTTCGATGAAGGTCCCGCGTATCTGGTTGTTGCGCACGCCGTTTTCGGCCATCTTGTCATATCTGGGCATGAAGCGTTCACCGATGGCGCTCAGCTCGTGTGCTCCGGAGCTGTTGATGCCGTTCATGCCAGGGCAGCCGTAGCCTTTGGGTTCCATGGTGGCGCGCTGGTACGTATCGAGGGATGTGACAGCCGCTCCAGCCTCGTATCCCAGTACGATGCCGGCGCTGGTATTGTAGGGGTACATCCAAACGTTATACGGGTTGCCGGTGGAATTGCTGGATGCCCGCGTTGCGGAGCGTCCCTGGGCAGAAACAACGGTCTTGGCCAGGATGGTGATGCGTTCGCCCGTGAGGACGTTCCATGCGAGGGCGCCGCACGCTCTGCCCTGGTCGTCTGTGAGGATGCGGAGGGCCTGGCAATGGTTCAGCGGTTCGGCACCGGCATCGAGCACCATGCGGGCCATGCGCCGCTTGAGGTCCATGCCGTTTGATATGTGTATCCACCATTTTCCAGGCTGCCCGAATCCCTGCGTGCGCAGGTAGCGCCCGTTGGGCTGCTTGGCGAATTTGACGCCGTAGTCTTCCAGGGATTCTGCAAGATGGCGCATGTGCTGGTACCAGCCTTTTTCGATCATCCCCGGAGTGAACCGGTCGACGGGCTTGGAATAGAATTTCTGCAGGGCGGGAAGCTCATCTGTCGGTCCGTCTTCGTCCAGGACGGCCATGTAATGGTCGTTGCCGCCTCCTGCACAGCCGGCGCTCTCGAGTTTCCCCTTGTCCAGTATGAGCACGCGCACGCCCTGGGCCCTGGCGCCAAGGGCGGCGCCGACGCCGGATGCACCCGCTCCGATGACGAGGACATCGGTTTCAAAAACGGTTCCGCAGTCTTTGGATAGTTTCATGTTGGTCATCCTTGCATGGGCTGTTTTGATCTTTCACGGGGCATGAGCTGCGTGGCTGCAACAAAGGCAAAGCATGCCCCGCCGATGCTCAGAAAGAGCCATGAGTCAGTGAAGAGAAAGATGCAGAAGGCCGCAGCTGCGGCGAAGCAGAACGTCCTTACAAAATTGCTGAGGAGAAAGCGGGCGAACCCGCAGTACCCCATGCCGAAGGAGACCACGGCGAGCATGGCGACGAACGATGAAGCCAGCGTGGCCTGCATGGGGGCAAAACCGAGCATGAGTTCGGGGGAATTGACCAGCAGGAAGGGGATGATGAAGCCCACGACGCCGACGATGCTGGCCTCGATGGCGGTGCGCAGGTAGTTGGATTCGGCAAGGGCTGCTGCAGGGAGGGCTGCGATGGCGATCGGCGGGGTGAGGCATGAAAAGCAGGCAAAGACGAAGACGAACATGTGCGCGGCAAACGGCATGACTCCCATTTCGACGAGCACGGGGATGCCGATCATCGACACCAGCAGATAGGCTGCCAGGGTGGGGACACCCATGCCCAGGAGCAGGCACACGGCCATGGTGATGAGAAGGGCGAGGGAAAGACTGCCATGGCAGCAGAGCACGATGAGCTGGGGGATCTTGATGCCCAGCAGGGTCTTGGTCACAGTGGTCATGATGGGGCCGAGCACGGCGCATGTCACGCCGATCTTCGCTCCTGTCACGGCGGCGTCGACGAAGGCCGGCACTATCTTTTTCAGCTGCCCGTAGTTCTTTGACGTGATGATGTCGATGACGTTCAGCAGGAAAAGGACGGCCATGGCCCAGAATATGGTGAACATGGGGCTGAACCCCATGACGAGCAGGACGATGATGGAAACGAGAGGGAGCAGGAAGATGGGAGCGTCGTGCAGGAACGATCTCCAGGTGAAGCTGAGCGTGTCAGACATGGTGTGCAGGCCAAGCCTTTTGGCCTGGAGCTGCGCGTAGACGCCGACAGAGAGGAAATAGAGCAGCGAAGGGATGAGCGCCGCCGACATGACCATGACATAGGGCGTTTCCGCAAGCTCAGCCATGACGAATGCCGTGGCCCCCATGACGGGAGGCATGATCTGTCCGCCTGAGGACGCGGCTGCCTCGATGGCGCCTGCCTGATAAGGCTTATAGCCGGCTTTTTTCATCATGGGGATGGTGAAGGAGCCGGTGGTCGCCACGTTGGCCATGACGGAGCCTGTGACCGACCCCATCAGCGCGCTGGATATGACGGCCGTGATGGCTGGCCCCCCGGCCATTTTGGAGCCGGCCAGGGCGCCTACCTGGTTGAAGAAACGCGCTGCACCGGTCGCACCGAGAAGTCCTCCGAACAGCACGAAAAGGAAAATATAGTTGGCGCTGATGCCAAGCACCTGGCCGTAGATGCCCCCGCTCAGCCCCAGCCCGTAGCTTACCAGAAGCTCGTCGATGTCCAGCTTCGGACTTGCCAGCGGACCGGGGAGCATGTGCCCCCACAGGGCATAGCTGATAAAGCAGCATGCCACGATGGGAAATGCCCATCCGAAGGATCTTCTTGAAGCTTCAAGCCCGAGGACTATGAGCAGGACGCCGACGAGAAGGTCCTGCTGCGTGAGGTCGAGCATGGGAGCGCGCTCTTCCTGAAGGGCATTGAAGTTGAAGAAGATGTACATGGTGGCGTAGAGGGAAAGGGCGATGAAGATCAGCGCACTGATCTTGCCCATGCCCCCCTTCGCTTTTGAGAAAGACCAGAGGAAGACGAGCGTCAAAGCCAGCATATAATGCAGGTTCTGGTGCTCTATGGGACCGATGAGCATCCATTGCGTATACAGCAGGTGATACGCAGCCATGAGGAGAGCCAGTCCGGCCATGAGCCAGCGGATCACAGATTGGCGTTCAGGCATAATTCTCCCGGGTACGGTGTCCAGTCATCCGGCAGGGTCATGTGCCGGGATACGTCTTCGTTTCGACCGCACCATGCAGCGTTTTGGCGTGAGCTGTGAGAGGGCCGCCGATGAGACGGCCCGGACGTTTTGAAGATCAACAGCAGCTTCGAGCCGCTTTCTGCCTACCGGAGCCCTTTTTCCTTATAGAAGCGGAGCGCGCCGGGATGGATCTGGTCATCAGGGACGGTAGGAACGACGAGCGCAGGCCACAGCCCCTTGGCAACGGCGGAATAGGTGGCAAGTTCAGAGCAGTTTTCGTAAAGGACCTTGGCCAGGGTGTAGGCCGTTTCTTCCGGGAGCTGGTCGAAGGCGTAGAAGCCGAGGATGTCATGATACGCCTGGATGTCGCGCGGGGGGACATTCTCCGCGATGGTCCCTGCCTTGAGCACGACGGGCTGGTAGGGGATGCCGTCCGCTTTGGCTGC
>CACZQM010000048.1 GCA_902783285.1 uncultured Desulfovibrio sp.
CTATCCCGCGCGCGAGGAACGGAAAAGCAAGGGGGCGGGATTCCTTTTCTGGATGATCGTCTCCTGGGCGCTCGCCGGCATATGCAGCATGCTGCAGCAATGGTCCGAAGCGCGCGGCTTTTCCTGGCAGTCCCTGCTGTTCACGCTGTTCTTCTCCGCAAGTGCCGTCATCATGTACGTCAAAGCGAACAAGCCCGCAGCCTGACACGCACCATGCCGCTGTCCGCCATTGCCTCATGCTGCGGATCAGCCTATAGTGATGGCGGAGAACGCCCATGGAACATACTTTTCTTCTTGCCGTGCCCCGCATGCATCCGCCCCTCCCCCCCATGCCCCAGGGCTGCCTGAGCTTCTGGCCGGGGCTTCCGGACATGCCGCAGGGGACATGGCAGCCCGGTCTGCCATGGACAGGCCAGGCGGCATCAGCATGCCTGGCCGATCTTGAACGCGCTGTGCGCGACGGGGCCAGCGGAGCGCCCGTGCAAGCGTTCACTGCAGGACGCAGCAGCGGCGGGCTATCCCCATCAGAAAGGGAAGCGCTGGAAGAACTGACCGGCACGCACGCCGGAACGCCGCCCGACGACCTGCGGCTGAACGCCCAGCAGACGCTGCTGCTGGCATGGCTCCGGGAACGGCAATCCCTGGAGATCGCCAGGCTGGAGGCTGCCATCGACGGCAAGCGTTCTGCGCTGAACGCCCTGATCTCCGGAAGGCGCAGCGCCGTTCCCCGGGAAACCGGCAGGGAGGAGACCGCCCTGCCTGCCTGGCGCGCATCCCTGGCCGCCATGCTGGCCTTCCTGCCTGACATGCCTTCCCCCTGCACGTTCTTCGTGAACTGCCGGGAAATGGCGGAGGAACTGACCGGGCGGGACGGTCCCGGATCCGTGGCCCCGGCAGGCGAAGGGATGCTCTCCGGCTGCAAAGTCTGGGGGTGCGGCGTGCCGGAGCTGGCCGGGCTTTGCGGACGCCCGGCCTTTGAAAGGCTGCGCAGCGCACTGCCTGGGCACCAGTGGCAGCGCACCATCGGCATCGCCATGCCCCTGCCGGAAAGGAGCCCGTCATGAGCCACATGGACGCTGCGGCGCTTGCGGCATGGTTCCGGACGCTTTACGGAGGCCCCCCCCGTGGGATCATCTTCGACTGCGACGGCGTGGTCATCGATTCCCGCGAAGCGAACATCGCCTATTATAACTACCTGAGGAAATTCATCGGGCTGCCCAGCCTTGCTCCCGAACAGGAAGATTTCGTACAGGCGGCCACGGTCAGCCAGGCGCTGGACGCCATCATACCCAGCGCCCTGCGGCCCCTGCTGCGGGATGCGGGCAGGCAGGTCTCCTACGAGCGGGACATCCTGCCGCGCATCACCTGCTTTGCCGGACTGCACGAAACGCTGGAACTGTGCAGGATGGCCGGTCTGCGCACGGGCATGGCGACCAACCGGACGGACGGCATGGAAGCGCTGCTCCGCCAGTGCCGCCTTCAAGGCTGCTTCGATCCCATCGTGCTTGCCTGCGACGTTCCGCGCCCCAAGCCGGCCCCCGACGGGGCCCTGCTCATCGCTTCCCGCTGGAACGAACAGCCTTCGCACCTGCTGTTCATCGGCGACAGCGCATCGGACAAGAGAGCGGCGGAAGGGGCCGGGATCCCCTTCCTTGCGTTCCAGACGCAGGGGCTCGCCGAACATGGCATCGCAGGTTTTGCCGTGCTCACCGCCGCCTTGCGCTCTCTTGCACATACTGTGCCGCAACACTTTACAGATGTGTATTTATAGTTTAGTAAAACCGCCGTCCGGTGTTTCTTGCCGGCAGGAGGTAACGTGAAACCTGAAGATTTGGACTATTTCCGCGGCCTTCTCAACCAGATGCTGGCCGAGGCGCAACATAATGGGGATTCCACGCTGGAAGAGTTGACGGATTCCCAGACTACCTATGCCGATCCCTCCGACCGCGCCACAGCGGAAACGGACCGCTCCTTCACGCTGCGGATCCGCGACAGGGAACGCAAGCTCATCACCAAGATCCAGGCTGCCCTGAAGCGCATAGACAACGGCGAATACGGCATCTGCGCCGAATGCGGCGAAGAGATATCGCTCCCCAGGCTCAAGGCCCGGCCCGTGACCACCCTCTGCGTCGCCTGCAAGGCGCGCCAGGAAGAAGGCGAAGCCATACACGGCAACTGATCCCATGGATGCGCACCTTTTCAGGCGCTTCTGCGATGCACTCCTGCCCGGGCTTGCCGGAGCCCGCATGGAAAAGATCCACGCCCCCGCAGACGATGTCATGTGCTTCAGCCTGTTCGGGGGCCGTGGTGCGGAGCGCAGGCGCTGCCTGATCCTCAGGCACGGCCGCCAGCATTCGTTCATCTTCACAGCCGCCCGCCATATCCCCGTCAATGCCCAGCCGCCGGCCCATGTCATGCGCCTGCGCAAGCACCTTTCGGGAAAGCGGGTGGAAAGAGCCCTCTGCGCCTGGACGGAACGCCGCCTGTGGCTGGGATTTTCCGGCGGCGCAACATGGCTGGAACTCGACCTCCGCGAGGGAGCCTCTCTTTCCTTCGATCCGCCAGAGCCCTTCTCCGATCCTCCGTGGCCTGACGCCGCCGTCCTGCGGGACCCGGACCATTGGCGGTCATGGGCGGTGCTCACCCCGGCGCTGCGGCGCCAGCTTGCCTCCATGGATGCGGCCGATGCGGCCGCATTGCTCGTTGACCTGAACATGGGCGGCGGGGACGTGTTCCTGTATGAGAGCCAGGGCAAATGCTCCGTTTCGGCATGGCCGCTGCCCGGACTGGCAGGTGAAGGGTGGCAGGAGACCGTTTTTTCCGACCCCGCCGAAGCCATGGAAAAAGCCGGGGAACAGCTTGTCTTCCGCGATCTGGCGCAGCGTTCACGGCAAAACGCCGCCAAGCCCTTCCTTGCGGAAAGCGCCAGGCTGGGCAGGCTGCTCAAAAAGCTTGACGATGAGGAGCTCCGCCTCACCTCCCTGCGCGAAAAGCAGGAAAGCGCCCTCTTGCTGCAAAGCCAGCTCTACCAGTACGATAAAGACGCGCACATGGGGTCCGTCACGCTGCACGGGGCGGACGGAGACATCATGCTGCCCCTCGATAAGAAACGCACGCTGCGCGAAAACATGGCGGACCTTTTCCATCAGGCAGGACGGGGCAAGCGCGGCCTGGAACACCTTGCCAGGCGCCGCGAAGCCGTGCTCAGGGAAAAGGAGCGCGCCGAACAGGCCGTCCTCGGCATGAAGGCAGCGGTATCCGGCGCCATGCCCCAGGGGGCGCCCGCAGCGTCCACGGAACGCGCACTTCCCACAGGCATGCACCCCCAGGTGCAGGCCTTCCGCAGCAGCGACGGGTTCCTCATGCTGCGCGGGCGCAGCGCCAAGGGTAACGCGCTGGCGCTCAAAATGGCCGCCCCCCACGATTACTGGCTGCATATTGCCGAGGGGCCGGGCGCCCACGTGATCATCCGCCGCGACCATGCGGCGCACGAGGTCCCCCCGCGCACCATGCGCGAAGCCGGGATCCTTGCCGCGCTCAAGAGCTGGCAGAAAGACCAGCAGCGCGCCCTCATCCAGTATTCGCTGGCAAAATGCATCCACCCCATGAAAAACGCCCCGGCAGGCATGGTGCGCATAGACGGCAGCGAAGGCAGCTTTTCGGTGGACATCGACCAGGAACTGGAAAACATCCTGGAGAAAAACTGACGCGCCCTCCTGCCGCATGGCAGGCCGTCTCAGGAGCGGACGTCCCCCTTGCCGTCCCCCGTGGATCGGAGCAGCATGCCCAGCAGCCCTTCTATGGCGCGCCGCGCCGCCTGGCGGCGGATGTCGCCGCGGCCGCCCGGGAAATGGAACACGCAGGCATGGACATCCCCCTGCAGAGCCCAGCCTATCCACACCGTGCCCACGGGTTTTTCCTCAGTGCCGCCCCCCGGGCCGGCCACTCCGCTCACGGCCATCGCAGCATCTGCGCCGGCAGCGGAACATGCCCCCAGCGCCATCTGGCGCACCACCGGCGCGCTCACCGCACCGCAGGACTCCAGATCGCTCCGGCTCACGCCCAGCAGCCGTTCCTTGACGTCATTGGCATAGGAGACGACGCCCCCCGCATACCATGCGGAAGAACCGGGCACGGCGGTGAGCATGGCCCCGATCATGCCGCCCGTGCAGGATTCAGCGGTGGCGCAGCGCAGGCCGCGCCTGAGCAGTTCCTGCCCCAGGGCAGATACGAGCCGATCCTGATCTTCAAGCATCCTGCCTCAATCCTTTGGAAAGGCTCCGGGAAGGGTTCCTGGATCTTCCTGTTCCAGCACGGCACAGGCTGCGCCCAGGAGCCCGCTCCGGCTGTTCGTGTTCAACGCCAGGGGGATGCCTTCCAAAACGCGTGGAGCCGTATTGCCCTGGCGCAGGAATTCCCGCAGGAATCCAGGATGGCGCACAAGGCAGGGGCTGCCCCCCGCCACGCCGCCCGTAAGCACGATGGCACATGGCAAAAGGAAATACGCTGCCATGCGGCAGAACCGTCCGTAGAAACGCGCAAAGAGGCGGCAGCAATCGGAACCGGCAAAACCGCCGCAGGCGGTGAACGCTGCGGGAGGGTCCCCCCTGCCGGAAAGATATTCATGCAGCAGCGCCAATCCCCTGCCGGAAAGCACCTGTTCAGCCGTGGCGGCGGATGTCCCGCACCGTTCCTCCAAAAACGCGGCGAAAGCCAGTTCCTCCCGGCCATGGAACGGAAACGGGACATGGCCGGCCTCGGAAGGCAGGACGCCCATCCCGGAGCGCGCATCCCGGATCAGCCATGCTGCGCCCAGGCCGGTGCCCGCGCCCAGCACCGCCACGGGGCGCTTTTCCTTTCCGCTGCGGAAATTCCTGAGCACGGCGCAGGCATCGCCGTGCAGCGGCTCCAAAAAGTTTCCGTTCCCGGCAAGGCAGCCGCGGGCCTGGGCCTCAAAATCGTTCATCAGCAGCACGCGCGCACCGGGGAATAAAGCGGATGCCACGCCGGCATCCACCACATAGCGGGCATTCGTCATGCGGATCATGCCGCCGGACACGGCGCCTGCAGCGGCCAGGGAAACGGCATCGACCTCTCCGGTGGGCTCCGTCCCGCCGGACAACTGCCGCTGCACGCTCCGCAGCAATCCGGCAAAATCATGCGCTCCGGATGGCAGGTCCAGGAAGGCCCTTTCTTCCAGCGCGCCCGCCCTTTCGCCGTACAGGGCGAACCTGCTGTGCGTCCCGCCCAGGTCAGCCGCCAATATGACCACGGAGAACCTCCTTCTTAACGACGCCCCGCGAAGGGAAGCCGTGCACCATCAGGAAAAATGGTCAAAGCCCGCTTCCTCTGCCCATGCACCATTCAGCTTCACGCCTCCCGGACGGACCGTGCCCAGCCGCGTGACGTGATGCCCGCAGGCCTCCATCCACTGCTCCATGCCGGTCCAGGCTTCCGCTGGGCACGTGCCGGCAAGCGCATAGTCTTCGCCGCCCACATAGGCAAAAAGGGAAGGGTCGAGCCCGCGGGCCGTGCAAAAACGCAGCACCTCACCATGGAGCATGTCCCTCCCGAGGAAAAGTTCTGCGCCAAGGCCCGTGCGGGCGCTGCCCAGCAGGCGCGGAAGGTCGCGCGCCAGCCCGTCGGAAACATCCATGAGCCCGACCCTGCCGCCCAGCCCGCGGGATATGCAGAAGCGCGCCAGATCCATCCCTGCGGCAGCCAGGGGCAGGGGGTGCAGATGCTGGCGGCAGCAGGCAGGCCACTCCCGCTTCGCCCGTGCCGCACCTTCCGCCGTCCCGCCCGCTTCTTCAAGCACGGCCAGCCCGGCCCGGGCAAGCCCAAGGCCGCCGCATGCAAAAACGACGTCGCCCGCGCGTGCCGCACCGCGCCGCAGGCCTGCCGGCAGGCCATCGGGCAGCCTGCCCCAGACGGTCACGCAAACGGACTGCGAAGGGGCCCGGCTCAGATCCCCGCCGGAAACAGCAAGCCCAAAGGCGTCCACGATCTCCTTCATGCCTTCGCAAAAACCGCAGATCCACGCTTCATCCTCATCCCCCGTGAGCGTGAGGCCCATGGAAAGCCCTTCGGGGCGGGCACCGGCCGCGCCGATGTCGCTGACGTTCACCGCCAGCGCCTTGCATCCGATGTCGCGCGCGCTGAAGTAACTGCGGCGGTAGTGGGAATGCTCGGCAAAGATATCCGTGCTCATGGCGATATTGCCCGCGGCGCCCAGCACGGCGCAGTCATCGCCCCTGCCCAGGAGCAATGCGGGATGCTCCCTGGGGAAATACCGGTCTATGACGGCGAGTATGCCTTCTTCGCCCAACGCCATGCGCTACTCCATGTCCAGATAGTCGCCGATGATCACTTTAAGGCCAAACCCCGGGAAATTGACCCTGTACCTGTCCGGAGGAAGCTCCTCCACTATCTTGCCCCTGCCAAACACCTTGTGCCGGCAAAACCCCAGCTTTCCGGGGTCGGCAGGCTTTTTCTGAGGACGCGGCGCAAAGCTTTCGGGGGCAGGAGGGCGCCGGGGACCAGGCTCCGGGGCGGGATCGCCGCCGCGGCGGGACACGCCGCCGTAGCCTTCAACGACCTCCTCGTAAAGGCGCGTGGGCAATTCCCGGACGAAGGGGCTGAGAGATGCAGGCTCGACCCCTCCGTACATCCTGCTGTACACGCTGGATGGGGAAAACAGATCCAGCGTGTCCTTTGCCCGCGTGCAGGCCACGTACATCAGGCGGCGTTCTTCTTCAAAGTCCTCTTCCCGCACCATCGCGTGGCGGGAAGGGAAGCGGTCTTCCACAAGATCCAGGATCAGCACGGCGGACCATTCCAATCCCTTGGCGGAATGCACCGTGGAAAGGACGACGCAGGCCTTTTCGCCGGATCCCGGCTCTTCTTCCGGCTGGTCAAGGGAGATCTCCGCAACGAAGGACTGCAGGTCATCGTAGGAAGAGGCCATGGCAGACAGGGCCTCCAGCCCTTGCGCCCTGCGGGGCCAGTCCTCGGGGAACAGCGCTTCCATGACCGGCTGGTAGGCTTCCTTGATCCTCGCAAGCGCCTTCCCGGGATCCTCATGCGACGTGCGGAGGTCGTCCACGAGCGCGATATGCTCCAGGAGGTCCGGCCAGCGGCGGCATGCCTTTTTCAGTCCCGGTCCGTCGCCGCTTGCGGCCATGTCGAAGAGCTTGCGCGCCGTCTTGGGCCCTATGCCCCTGGAAAGCCCAGCGATGCGCTCGAAGGAGATCAGGTCCATAGGATTGACCGCCAGGCGGACGAAGGCCAGCACGTCCTTGACATGTGCGGCTTCGGCATAGCGCAGCCCCCCGTATTTGCGGAAGGCTATGCCCCGCTTGTTCAGCTCCAGCTCCAGCTGGTACGACTGGTATCCGGACCGGAACAGCACGGCTATCTCGCCGGGCGGCAGGCTGCCCAGCAGTTCCTCGATGCGCCGTGCCGCGAGCTGCGCCTGGGTGAGGTCGCTCAGGGGGCGGTACAGCGTGACGGCGGCGCCTCCGGAAACAGGACGGCGCGAGAAAAGGTGCTTCCGGTATCCTTCGCCGGAATGCTCCAGCACGGCGTTGGCCACATCGAGCACGGGCTGCACGGACCGGTAGTTTTCTTCAAGGCGGATGACCCGCGTCCCGGGGAACAGGCTGGGAAAGTCAAGGATGTTGCGCACCGTGGCACCGCGGAAGGCGTAGATGGACTGGGCGTCATCGCCGACGACCATCACCCTGCCGCTGTCCCCGGACAGGAGCTTCACGATCCTGGCCTGCACCAGGTTGGTGTCCTGGTATTCGTCCACCATGACCTGCCCGTAAGCGTTGCGCTCGCGCTCCAGGAGTCCGGGATGTTCGTTGAACAGGCGCTCAAGCTCAAAGAGCAGGTCGTCGTAATCCAGCAGGCAGTGCGCCCGCTTGTAATCCGCATACTCCGCAAGCAGTTCCCCGAGGGCGTCCGCATGGGGCAGGAGATGTTGCGCCTCGCGCCCCAGGAGCTCCTTCACGGGCATCTCCTTGTTGCGCGCCTTGCTGAACAGCCCCAGCACGGCCGGGGCATGGGGGAAACTCCTGTCGCCCTTGCCTGCGCCGATCTTTTCGCGGCAGGCCTGGAGCGCCGACGTGCTGTCTGCGGTATCCATGACGCTCAGGGGGCCCTCCGCCCAGTCGGGTGCGTGACGGCGCAGCACGGAATACGCATAGCTGTGGAAGGTGCCTCCGCGCACGTCGAACCCCCCGAACTGGGAAAGGTCAGCAGCGCCAAGGAGGGCTGCCGCACGCTGCTTCATCTCCTGCGCCGCCTTCCGCGTGAAGGTGAGGAGCAGCATGGCCCGCGCTTCCCTTTCCTGCTGGGCCAGCCATGCAAGGCGGTAGACGATGGTGCGGGTCTTGCCCGAACCCGCCCCGGCAATGACCAGGAGCGGACCCCTGCCGGCGGTAACCGCCTCGCGCTGCGCTTCGTTGAGGGAGCTGATGTCAAGCATCGCCGCCTCCGCAGCGCGCATCTTCCGGCATGCCGCTCCCCGCAACGGCCCTGAGGCGGCCCCACAATTCGGACATCCCCATCCGCGTGACGCTCGAAACGGGCAGGGGCTCCTGCCCGCCAAGGAGGGGGACCCATGCGGCCTGCTGCGCGGCGCGCTCCCTCTGGCTGCACTTGTCGGCCTTGGTGAGCACGCCCACGACGGGCAGGCTGCGGGCCCGGGCGAACTCCGCCATCACGCGGTCGGATTCCTGCATGGGCACGCGGCAGTCGATGAGCAGGGCCAGCGCACGCAGCATGGGCGTGCTTTCCAGGTACTTCTGGATCAGCAGGGCCCAGTTCCGGCGCTCCTCACGCCCGCGCCGGGCGTAGCCATAGCCCGGAAGATCGGCCAGGACGAAGCCGTCGGGGACCACCCTGAACAAATTGATAGAACGCGTCTTGCCGGGCTCGGAACTGACCCTGGCCAGCTTCCTGCGCCGCGCCAGCGCGTTGACGAGGGAGGACTTGCCCACGTTCGACCGCCCGGCAAGGGCTATCTGCGGCAGGTCGCGGGCATGGGCACGGAGCTGTTCCAGCGTGTACAGCGTGGCCATGAGCTCGAGCGAAGGCACGGCCAGGGCATCATGTTGGGCTTCCTGTGGGGACATGGGCGTGCTCCCTTGTTGACAAAACATGCTTCCATCGGACATTATGAATCTTCTTTGCCGGAGCCAAGACTAGCCTGCTCTTGAAAAAAAGGCAAACCGCCTGCGCAGGCTGCGGGCATCCGGCGGCAACATCCTGCAACATTGCCTGGAGGCATCATGTATTCCACTACCGACTTCCGCCGCGGACTTAAGATCGAAATCGACGGGACCCCTTACGAGATCATCGAATTCCAGCACTTCAAGCCGGGCAAGGGCGGCGCCATGGTGCGCACGAAGCTGCGCAACATCCTGAACGGCCGCGTGGTCGACAACACCTTCCGCTCCGGCGAAAAGGTGGGCAAGCCCGACATGGAGCAGCGGGACATGCAGTACCTGTACCGCGAAGGCACAGACCTCGTGTTCATGGACCTGACCACCTACGAGCAGATCAACCTCCCCGAAGCTGAAACGGACGGCAAGGCCGACTTCCTCCTGGAATCGCAGCAGTGCCGCGTGCTCCTTTACAACGGCCAGCCCATCGACATCGAGATCCCCGTGAGCCTCGTGATGACGGTCACGCAGACGGAGCCCGGCATCAAAGGCGATACCGTGTCCAACGTGACGAAGCCTGCCACGCTCGAGACCGGCGTCGTCATCCAGGTGCCCATTTTCGTCAACGAGGGCGACCGCGTCAAGGTCGACACGCGCACCCGCGAATACCTTGGCCGCGACTAGCCGCCAGCCGATCCGGCGCAGCTGCCGGGCGGCACGCCTGGCAGCTTTTTCGGAACCATGCCCCAAGCGGCACACCCAGGTGACCACACCATGTACGGACACAGACTGCTGCGGGAACTGATCGGCCTGCTCTTTCTTTTCTGCGGGCTGCTCATGCTGCTCAGCCTGTGGAGCTACAGCCCGCTGGACCCTTCGTTCAACCAGGCCGTCACGATCCAGAGCAAATCCTCCATCCACAATGCCGCCGGCATGTTCGGGGCCTACCTCGCCGGCAGCATGGTGGACATCTTCGGCGTGACGTCCTTCCTGTGGATCATCTTTTTCCTGGCCGTCGGCTCCGGGCTCGTGTCCCACTGGCTGGTGCTCAAATGGTACCGCTGGATCGGCTATCTCCTGCTCTTTTTCTGCGTCCTCACGCTTTCCGCCCGTTGCGACCTGGGGTTGCACGGCATCCATGGGGGCGGGCTGGCCGGCGACACCCTCGTCGCCTTTTCCCATGTCATCCTGAGCCCCATCGGCTCCCTGCTGCTCTGGATCTTCGCCTTCCTGGTGGCCATGGATCTTTCCTTCAGCGTCCCCTGGCTGTCCATCGCGGGCGCCCTGCTGGCATGGACCGGCAGCAGGCTCTTTTCCAAGACGGACCGCGAAGCCGGGAGCGAAGTTCCCGATGCGGACGGACAGCCAGCCGTTCCGCAGGCAAGGCCTGCCGCGCGCCTGCGCCGCCTTTTCAAGCGGCGCTCCGCGCCTGAGGATGTCCCGCCGGAGCCCCGGGGGCCGCTGCTCGACATCATGCTCCCCGAAGATCCCGGAGACGCTCCTTCCCCTGTGCCGGACCAGGACGATGCGGAAAGCCATGCCGGCGTGACGCCCGGGGAAAGCGGCCAGGACGATCCCGTCTTCACGCTCACCCTGATGCCGGAAGACCAGGACGACGCGCCGGACGGACAGGTGCGCCCGCCCCTGGAAGGCGGTGGCTTCCCGGAACACGCGGCGGGCGGGCAGCGTGCAGAAAGCCCTGCTGAGGACCTGCCCCGTCCTGAGGACGCGGAGGCTCCCGCCGGCCGCCATCCCCTCGTTCCCGTCCCATCCGGACCGCCTTCCCGGGAAGGGAGCTCCCAGGCACCGTCAGACGCCTCCGGCCCCGCTGAGCCTGCGGCAGCGCAGGATGCCAATCCGGCCTATGCTTCCCTGGAGAAGATCCTTGTCGAGACCATGGCGCTCCAGGACCAGCAAAGGGAACAGGACGCCGGGGAAACGCCCGGGAAGCCCGTCCCGCCTGCGGCCGCTCCTGCGCCCGTCCTTCCCCGGCGCCGCCAATACGACATGCCCACGCCGGCCCTGCTGGATACGCCGCCGACCGAAGCGGTGCGCCCTGACATCGCGAAGATCAGGCAGCAGGGCATGGCCATCATCGAGTGCCTCAAGGAATTCCGCGTGGACGCCACCTTTGCCAACTACCAGGCCGGCCCCGTGGTCACCATGTTCGAACTGCGGCCCGGACCAGGCGTCAAGGCGACGCGCATCACCAACCTAGCCAACGACCTGACGAGGTCGCTCAAGGCGCCGGGCCCCGTGCGCATGCAGGCCCCGGTGCTGGGAACGGACACCGTGGGCGTGGAAGTGCCCAATGAGCAGCGTCAGACCGTGTATTTCCGTGACATCGTGGAAAACGACGCCTTCAGAAACGCCAAATCGCTGCTCACCATAGCCCTGGGCAAAAACATCGGCGGCGTGCCTTTTTCCGCTGACCTCGCCAAGATGCCGCATCTGCTCGTGGCCGGCGCCACAGGCAAGGGCAAGAGCGTCTGCCTCAACGCCATCCTGCTCAGCCTGCTCTGCCGCGCCCGCCCGGACGAAGTGCAGCTCATCCTGATCGACCCGAAACGCGTGGAATTTTCCATGTATGCCGATCTGCCGCACCTCGTGCATCCTGTCGTCACCGACATGGACATCACGAAGAACGCCCTGCTCTGGGCCATCGATGAGATGAACCGCAGGCTGGAGCTTTTCTCGTCCGTCATGGAGCGCAACATCTCCGGGTACAACAAGCGCCAGGCCCGGCTGCGTGAAGAAGCCATCCGCACGGGCCGCGCGCCCGTCGATCCCGCCACGGGCGAACCCCTGGACCTGGCGGACCTACCCTACATCGTCATCGTGGTGGACGAACTGGCCGACCTCATGCAGACCAAGCGCAAGGAAGTCGAAGGTCCCATCGCCCGCCTGGCGCAGCTTGCCCGGGCAGCCGGCATCCATCTCATCATCGCCACGCAGCGCCCCAGCGTCGACGTCGTCACCGGGCTCATCAAGGCCAATTTCCCCTGCCGCATCGCCTTCCAGGTCACGAACGGGCAGGATTCCCGCACCATCCTGGACTGCGTGGGCGCGGAAAAGCTCCTCGGGAACGGCGACATGCTCTACAAGCCCACCGGCGACGGCGTGCAGCGCCTCCACGGCGCCTTTGTCAGCGACAGGGAAGTCGCCGCCATGGTCAGCTTCTGGAAACGCCAGCAGGCTCCCAACTACAAGGTCGATTTCTCGCAGTACGGCAGCGAGGACCAGGGCGATGCCGCCGGAGAATACGCGGGGCAGCACCGGAACAACGACCTGATGGACGACCCGCTCTACGCTGAATCCGTGGAATATGTGCTCTCCGTCGACAAGGTATCCATTTCCGGACTGCAAAGGCGCTTCCGCATCGGCTTCAACAAGGCGGCGCTCTTCGTCGAGCAGATGGAGCAGGACGGCATCATCGTGTCGGATCCGGTCACGAAACAAAAACGCGTTGTCCACGACAGGTAAACGCATCCGCACAGGAGGTCATGCATGGCTATCATACTGGACGGCAAGGCAACGGCCGCAAAGATCCGCGCTTCCGTGCGCGCTTCCGTGGAGGAAGACCGCGGAAAGGCAGGGCGCGCCCCCTGCCTGGCCGTCATCCTCGTGGGCGACGACCCGGCCTCGCAGACCTATGTGCGCAACAAGGAAAAAGCATGCGCCGACGCCGCCATCGACACGGCATCGCACCGGCTGCCCTCCGGCTCGGCCCAGGCCGAGGTCGAAGCCCTGATCGCAAAACTGAACGCCGATCCTTCCGTAGACGGCATCCTCCTTCAGCTGCCGCTCCCGAAAGGGCTGGATGCAGCCCCCTGCATCCACGCCATCAGCCCCGGGAAAGACGTGGACGGGCTCACCATCGCCAACCAGGGGAAAATGGTCATGGGGCTTCCCGGGCTGCGCCCCTGCACGCCGGCAGGCATCCTGGCGCTCCTCGATGCCTACGGCATCCCCACGGACGGCAGGAAAGCCGCCGTGCTCGGCAGGAGCGAGCTCGTGGGCCGTTCCATAGCCATCCTCCTCTCCAGCCAGGAACGCAACGCCACGGTGACGCTGTGCCATTCCCATACGCCGGACGTGGCCGCCGTCTGCCGTGATGCGGACATCATCATCGCCGCGCTGGGCAAGCCGCGCTTCCTCAAGGCGGACATGGTCAAACGCGGTGCGGTGGTCATCGACGTGGGCATCAACCGCCTTGACGACGGCAAGCTCTGCGGCGACGTAGACTTTGACGCCGTCGCCCCCCTCGCCTCCGCCATCACGCCCGTCCCCGGAGGCATCGGACCCATGACCATATCGCAGCTGCTCGTCAACACAGAAAAAGCCTGGCGCAAGACGTTGCTGGGCGGTTGAGCCGCCCTCCCCGGGCAGCAGGCACAGGCAAAGGGAAGGTCCCGGAAACGGGATCTTCCCTTTGCATAGGATGCACGGTCCTCTTCCGGTCCAGCCATTTTTTCACGCCACCGCGCATGCGTGCCTTTTCATTCCGCAGAAAAAGGGATATCCTACCGTCAAACTGCACAAGAAATGCAAGGAGACGGTCATGGGACATGAAAAACAGTACGTCATAGACTCTCTTTCCGCCCAGGAATCCTGGCGCCTTTTCCGTATCCTTTCCGAGATCGTCGATGGCTTTGAGGACCTCAGCGACCTGCCCCCCTGCGTGTCCATTTTCGGATCTGCCAGGCCATCACCGGAGCATCCCTATTACCAGGAGGCTGAAAAAGTCGCGAAGCTCCTGGGCGAAGCGGGCTACGGCATCATCACCGGCGGCGGTCCGGGCATCATGGAGGCGGCCAACAAGGGTGCTTCCGAAGCAGGCGTGCCTTCCGTGGGCCTGCACATCCACCTCCCCATGGAGCAGCAGCCCAACAAGTACCTCAGCATACGCAGCGACTACCGCTATTTCTTCCTGCGCAAGCTGATGTTCATCAAATACTCCATAGCCTATGTGGTCATGCCGGGCGGCATGGGCACCATAGACGAACTCTGCGAAGCCTTTGTGCTGGCCCAGACGCACCGCATCAAGCCTTTCCCCATCATCCTCTACAAGCACGAATTCTGGGACGGCATGATCAGCTGGATAC
>CACZQM010000049.1 GCA_902783285.1 uncultured Desulfovibrio sp.
ACGCCCCCTTCCTTCTTCATCTCGAGGGCGATCTTCCAGAGTATCGAGATGACCAGGGCGCCTACGGCGAACACGCCAAGGCCGACGGAAACTTCCCAGAAGCTGGGCGTGTACACTTCATAGGTCTCGTACGGAGTGGGGGCGAAGCCGCCGATGAGCAGGCCGAGCCCCTTGTCGATCCAGGTGGCTATGATGAGGGCCACGAGCGCCCAGGGGAGTATCTTCATGTTGTGGCGGTACTTGGGTATGGCCAGGAAGAAGATGCTCGCAAAGGCCAGCACGACGGCGAACCACATCCAGCCCGTCACCCAGACGTTCAGCCCTTCATGGCCGCCAAACAGGAAGTGTATGGGATGGGCATGCCCGGGGATGCCGCTGTAGAAAGCCGTGAACAGTTCCAGGACGTAGAAGAACATGTTCAGCCCCATGGCGTAGGCGATGGTGATCGAGAGCGAACGCACGACAGGGCGGCTGGGATCGAACCCGGTGAGTTTTTTGAGCAGCAGCAGGCAGAGCAGCAGCAGGGCGGGGCCGGCGCAGAAGGCGGAGGCCAGGAAGCGGGCGGCCATGATGGCGGAAAGCCAGTAGTGGCGCCCGGGGAGCCCGGCATACAGGAAAGCCGTCACCGTGTGGATGGAGAAGGCCCAGAAGATGGAGATGACCACCAGCACCTTGATCCAGCGGGGCACTTCGATATGGCGGCTCTCATGCTCCAGCGACGTCCATCCGATGATGGCGTTGAGCAGCAGGTAGCCGCACAGCACGGTGCAGTCCCAGAACATCACGGAATTGGGCGTGGGGTGCAGGATGACGTTCATCACGCGCTGCGGCTGCCCCATGTCCACGACGATGAACAGCATGCACATGAGCACGGCGCCGATGGCCAGGAATTCCGCAAAGACCATGACCCTGTGATAGGGATGGTAATGGTGGAACGTGGCGGGCAGCACCAGCATGACGGCCGCTGCCGCGACGCCGACCAGATAGGTGAACTGGGCGATGTAGAAGCCCCATGAGGTGTTGCGCGTGAGCCCGGTGGTCTGGAGGCCGTACATCAGCTGGAACACATAGACGATGAACGCGTAGCCGATGATGGAAAGCAGGAAAAGCAGCCAGAAGTAGTATTTGGGAGAACCCTTGAGAACTTTTTCGACCATGGTTCCCTCCTAGATGATGTAGTAGACGCCGGGATCCGTGCCCAGGTCGGGCTTGCGGCGAATGCTGAAGTTGCTGGCCAGGACTTTGCGGACGATGGACTTGGGATCGTTGAGGTCGCCGAACATGATCGCTCCGTTGGAAGCTTCCACGCATGCCGGCATCTGGCCTTTTTCGAGCCGTTCGGCACAGAAGGTGCACTTTTCCACCACGCCGCGCATGCGCGTGGGGTATTCGGGATTGAGCGCCTTCACGTGCGGACGGGGATCCATGAAGTTGAAGCTGCGGGATCCGTACGGGCAGGCGGCCATGCAGAAGCGGCAGCCCACGCAGCGGTGGTAGTCGATGGCCACGAGGCCGCCCGGGGTCTTGTAGGTCGCTCCGGCAGGGCAGACGCGCACGCAGGAGGGGTTGGTGCAGTGGTTGCAGAGCAGGAAGAAGCGCCGCTTCTCGATGCGTTCGGGAAGGATGGAGGAAGGATCGGATGCGAAGGCGTGTTCAAACGTGTCGTCCCAGATCCACTTCACTTCCTTGGGTCCGGGGATGTCGGGCACGTTGTGGAACTTATGGCAGGCATCCACGATGGGCTTCATCTGTTCCGGACGGGTGAAGCGGCGGGTGTCTATGACCATGGCCCAGCGATGGGCTTTCAGAGCTTCCGGGTAGGCTTCGTATTCAGCCGCTTCGCTCCCGGCGGCTCCTGCGGCAAGGGCAAAGGTGGAAAGCCCCGCGACTTTGAGAAAATAACGTCTGCTTGTTTTCATTTGTTGTTCCCCTGGGGTTCGACGTGGCAATCCCAGCAGTACGGGCTCACGCTGTTGGCGTTGTGGCATTTGTCGCAGAACTCTTCCTTGTTGGCATGGCAGGCCATGCAGGTGTTCTGCAGGCTGGTCTGCCATTTCTTGCCGTCGCTTGCGACATAGATGCGCTTGTTCTGCCTCAGGGCCTGGTCACGCCACTCGATGAGCATCTCCATGTGGTTGGCGGCCATCCATTCCCTGGGCTCGATGCACTGCTTCCTGGCTTCGCCAAAGAAGACCACAGGCTCTTTGGGAAGCTCCACCTTGACCGCTTCATGCTTCGGGGAAAACGCATTGATCCAGAAGGGAGCGGTGAACAGCCCGGCAAAGACGATGATTCCGGGGATGATGAATTTGCTGTTGTACATTTACGCTTCCTCCGCGGCTTCAGTGTCTTCATCGGGGAAGGGCAGGTCTTCCTGGCGCAGGTCCATGGTGCGGGGTATCTCGTCTTTCATGACCAGGGCGTTGGCGACCAGCTCATGCAGTCCGGAGACCGTGACGCCGGGCACCCAGTAATCGACCAGGGGCGGCAGGGCGGCACGGTCGAGGGCGCACATGCAGGCCATCCAGTTGACATCCTTGGTGTCGTGCACGTAGCGCAGGGCGTTGGCCCTGGGGAAGCCGCCGCGCAGGCGCTGGTCCATGATCTCCTCGGCGTTCAGGCCGGAACCGGAACCGCAGCAGAAGGTCTCTTCCCTGATGGTGTGCTCCGGCATCTCGACGAAGTTGTTGCAGACGTTCCTGATGATGTAGCGCGGCTCTTCCAGTATGCCCATGGCGCGCGCCGGGTTGCAGGAGTCGTGCCACGTGGTGATGATGTGGTCGTTGCGGCGCGGGCGCAGGTTGAGCTTGTTGTTCTTGATGAGGTCGGCGGTGAATTCCGCGATGTGCACCATCTTGGTGGCCGCTGCGTTCTTGAACACCGTTCCGGTGATGGGGGAGACGGGCGTTTCCAGGAAGTCGGCCGGACCGTTGTATGTGGCCATGTACTGGTTGACCACGCGCCACATATGGCCGCACTCGCCGCCCAGGATCCACTTCACGCCCAGGCGCTCCGCCTCGGCGTACATCTTGGCATTGAGCCGCTTGGCCACGTCGAATGATACGAAGGAGCCGAAGTTGCCGCCTTCAGAGGCGTAGGTGGAGAGCGTGTAGTCCAGCCCGATCTCGTGGAAGAGCATCAGGTAGCCCATGAAGGTGTAGACGCCCGGGTCGGCAAAGTAGTCGCCGGAGGGGGTGATGAAGATGACCTCGTGGCCCCGTTCGTTCCACGGCGGGTCGATGCGGATGCCGGTGATGGTCTCGATGTCGTCGCACAGGAACTCGACGATCTCACGCATGGAGTGGGGCTGGATGCCCAGGTGGTTGCCGGTGCGGTTGCAGTCGGCGACGGAGTTCATGATCCAGTTGATGCCGAGGCCGAGGTCGAGCAGCATCTGGCGCACGACGACCGTCATTTCCGCGGTGTCGATGCCGTAGGGGCAGAACAGCGAGCAGCGGCGGCATTCCGTGCACTGGTAGAAATAGATGAACCACTCCTTGATGACGTCCTTGTCGAGTTTGCGGGCGCCGGCCACCTTGCCCAGCAGCTTTCCGGCCGTGGTGAAGTCGCGGCGGTACACGGAGCGCAGGAGCTCCGCGCGCAGGACGGGCATGTTCTTGGGATCGTTGGTGCCGATGAAGAAGTGGCATTTGTCTGCGCAGGCCCCGCAGCGCACGCAGCAGTCCATGAAGATCTTGAGCGAGCGGTGCTTTTCCAGCGCGTCACTGAGGGAGTTGTAGATGATCTCCTCCCAGTTTTCCGGGAGTTCCCAGTCCTCGTTGGCGGGGGACCAGTTATGGGCGTTTTCAAAGCCAAGGGACTTGAGGCTGTCGACCTTGGCGGGGTAGCAGTAGCTGCCGGGATGGAAATCGGGCTTGGTGTCCATCCACCCTTCTTTCGGGAAGGAAGCGGGGATGGCGGACAGCAGCTGGTCTGGTGTGGGCATTTTGGCCATGGTCGTCCTCCTTATGCTTCTTCCGGCCTGGGCTCGGGCTGCTTGTCGACGGGAAGGCCCGCCTCGACCATGGCGTCACGGAATTCGTCTTCGTATTCTTCGTAGGTATGGAAGTTCTTCGGCGGATTCCACGGGTTCACATGGCGTTCCTGGCGCGTGTTGCACTTCGTGTTGCGCGTGGGGCTGAAGAACACGCCGCCCATGTGCATGAGCTTGGAGAAGGGGAAGTAGATGAGCAGCGCGCTCACCAGGGTGACATGCACGAAGAAGATGCTGCCGATGCCGGAAGGCGATACGGGATGCAGCGTGGCGAGCCCCATGACCACTTCCTTGACCTGGTTGATGTCCACCTTGCTGATGTAGCGCATGCAGATGCCTGATCCGGCGATGGCGATGAGCAGGAACAGGGCGAACCAGTCAGCCGGGAGGGAGATGTAGCGCAGCCTTTCCGAGCAGGCGCGGCGCAGGAAAAGGAAGCCCAGGCCGAGGATGATGAGGGCGTCCGACATATAGAAGCGGGGCGCACCGATCTGGAACACGCCGTCGAGGAATTCCACGACGGCGATGCACGCCGGCACCGGGTCGAGGAAGAAGCGGGCGTGGCGGATGATGATCACCAGCATGCTGTAGTGGAACAGCAGGGCGAACAGCCAGAGCCATTTGTTGGAGAAATACGTCATCCTGGGTGTGCCGTCGATGGTCGTGCGCTCAGCCCTGGTGTTGCGGAAAAGCGAACGGAACGCGAGCACTTCCAGGAGCATCCTGCCGAAGACGGCCGGCCCCGTCCATGGGCAGTCGAGCCGGTTGGGCTTGATCCAGCTGAGCGAGCGCTGCTGCCCGGCCACCGTGGGGATGGCGAAGGGCACGGGAGACTTGGCCCAGCGGATGATTTTCCAGATGAAACCGATGATGAACACAGCACCTGCCGTCAGCGGCAAGACGACGCCGAACAGATACTGCAGGCCAATTGCTGGCCCTGCCCATCCCACGAAAAGGATCAGCAGGGTTGCCGCAAGAGCGATGGTCATTCCTCTACCCCTCGTTGTCTGTTTCCGGGAGCGGTTCCTTGCGCTCCCGCCGAAGCCCGGCCAGCCTGATCACCTGGGACTGGCTTTGCTTGACATCCTCTATCCTCACCCTGTAGACGCGCTCCCGCGCTTCGGCGTACATGTCCAGCGCCAGCAGGCAGAGCGTGTCTATCCGGGATTCCATCTCGAGGTAGCCCGCAAGGGCCCCCGAGCTGGCGTTTTCAGGTCTAAGGCATTCCGGCAGCACTTCCTTCCTCAGGAGGTCCTTGAGGAGGACAAGGGCGCCGACGGCCTGCGACGGAGCCATGTCCTGCACGGCGCGTATCCAGATGAGGTCGTGCAGGGCGGTCTTCACGGCCTCGGGATCCGCATCTTCACCGATCACGGATCCGAAGAGCACGGCGGCGGAATTGCGCGTGGTCTCTCCCACGGGATTGGCGAACTTGTCCCTGAGGGTGCGCATGAATCCGGTGCTGTCGATCGGGTAGCTGGCAAAGAAGCGGTCGATCCACAGCCCGGTGATCTTTTCTGCCTTGCCGGAGCAGAAAGCCTTTATGTCCATAAAAAACCTTCGTGTGTCAGCGGTTGCGGACAACAGCGGAGACCGCAGATGCCCGGCTGCATGATCATACGTAAAAATCGCCGCGGATACAAGGGAGGAATTTGCGCTCCGGTTTTTTTTTGTGCCTCGTCCCGTCTGCGGAAGGCGGCACGCGGAGCACCGGGGATGGCAGGCGGGGGCTCACATCATGCCGCTGGTGTCGATGAGGGGCTTTGCGGGCTGACTTCCGCCGTCATCGCAGGGGGCAGGGTCGGAACCGTCGCAGAAACCGGCGACGCCAAGCTCAGGGATGCCGGGGATGGCCTGCGGCTGCCCGCCTGTCCTCTCCGGGCCGGAAGGGGAAGCGGGGCCGCCACCGGGCGTCGTCCCGCCGCCATCATGCAGGCTGCCGGGAGCGGGCTTTTCCTGCAGGAAGGATGGCGTCCCCAGGAATTCCACGAAGGGCAGCCTGCTGGATCCTGCGGTGAGCACATGGGCGCGGTTGACCCACAGGCGGAACTGCAGGAGCAGCATGTCCGGGCGGATCAGATCGAAGCGCCGGGCGGCGCGGGCGGCTGCCTGGGCGCCTGCTTCGCTGCGGGCTTTCCCGACGGCTTCGGGCAGGGGCATGCCCCTGCCCATGAGATCTGCCATGGACTTGATGACGGGCAGGTCGGCTTCGTCCTCGGCCACGGGATACCAGGCTGCGCCGGGCATCGCGCCGTGCTGCTGAACGAGCCTCAGGCATGCCGGGCAGCTCGGAGAGAACCACACGCGCACGGAAGGCTGCCCGTCCTGCGCGGCCGGGCTCCACGGCTCAACGGCATCGCGCAGGACGCCGCTGACATCAAAGAGGAAAAGCACCGTCCACAGTGCGGTCAGGAACGATATGCCGCGGGCCCTGCCGCCGGAGCAGGCATGCCTGAGCGCAAGGTAGCACAGGGCGGCGAGCAGGCCGACAGCCAGGCAGTTGAGGCAGGGCGCCGTAAAAAGCATGATGCCCAGGAGCAGGGAATCGGCAGCCAGCGCGAGGGCGGCGGCACCTTTGGCGAGCGGGGTGAGCCTGAGCATGCAGAGCAGGAGGAGGAGCGTGAAGAAGGCGAGGCCCGCTTCCCAGAGGGAATAGCCCGCGATGCGGAAATCCTGGAAGAGGCTGCATCCTTCGGTCACGCACAGGGCCCCGCCCCCAGTCATGAGCACCCAGGAGCAGAAAGCGATGCCCGCAGCGCTGAGGCTGGCGGGCAGCAGGGGGAGTTCCCGCGCGGGAAGGATGGGCATGGCGTTTCCTTTACGTTTTCGTCGTTTGCCGGTATCGTAGCGGAGCTTTTGCATTAAGTCCATTTTTTTCGCCGCCGGCTCCTGCCGTGGCCGGCACGGAGTGTGCACATGCAATACCCTTCGATCGATCCGGTCGCCCTGAGCATCGGTCCGGTGCGCCTGCACTGGTACGGGCTCATGTACGTGTTCGCCTTTGCCGCGGGATGGCTCCTGGGCAGATGGAGGGCTTCACGCCCCTGGAACGGCTGGAAGGGATCCGACGTGGACGACCTCGTTTCCTGGGTCATGCTCGGCGTCATCCTCGGTGCCCGCCTCGGCTACGTGCTTTTTTACGACCTTTCGGTCTATCTCGCGGATCCGCTGGAGATCTTCCGGGTATGGAACGGGGGCATGTCCTTCCACGGGGGGCTGCTGGGCGTCGTCCTGGCGACATGGCTGTGGGGGCGCCGGCACGGCCGCAGCCTCATCGACATCCTCGATTTCGTCGCCCCCCTCGTTCCCACGGGCCTTTTTTTCGGACGCATGGGCAACTTCATCAACGCCGAGCTGTGGGGCAGGCCCACGGACAGCATGTTCGGCATGGTCTTCCCCGGCGCCGGCGACATGCCCCGCCACCCTTCGCAGCTCTATGAGGCCGGGCTCGAGGGGCTGCTCACCTTCGCCATACTCTGGATCTATTCGTCCAGGCCGCGTCCGCGCGGCTGCGTCGCAGGGCTCTTCGCCATCCTCTATTCCCTCAGCCGGATGTCCGTGGAGTTCTTCCGCGTGCCGGATCCGCAGATCGGCTATCTCTTGGGCGGCTGGCTCACCATGGGGCAGCTTTTGTGCCTCCCGCTGCTGTGCGCGGGGGTGTGGCTTTTCGCGGGCGGGATGCGGAAAGCGCGCTGAAAGCCTTTATCCGGGCGCTGCATGCCCCGGCGAAATAGGGATGGACAGAAGGCGCCAAATGGGCTATATGTTTCCTGTTAAAAAATGGACAAAGCGTCTGTCCATTGCATTCCAATGCCTGCGGACAAGCCGAGCCCGCAGGTGTTCAGGGGAGTTGTTATGAACGTTACCAGGCTTGATAAAGCCAGGGACCTGAAGTTCAAGCGTCAGGTCGAAGAGGAAAGCGGTCAGAATCTGTCCCATTGCTACCAGTGCGGCAAATGCACCGCGGGATGCCCCGGCGCCCAGGTGTATGACAAGCAGGTCAGCCAGATCATGCGCGCCGTGCAGTTGGGGCTCAAGGACGAAGCCCTCAGGAACCGCTCTCTCTGGCTCTGCCTCACGTGTTCGACGTGCACGGCAAGATGCCCGAACGACATCGATGTGGCCGCCGTCATGGAAACGCTGCGCATGATGGCGCGGCGCGAGGGGCTGGTCCAGGACCGTCCGATCGAGTCCTTCTGGCGGGCTTTCCTCGATACGGTCCGCGTGACCGGGCGCTCTTACGAGATGGGCGTGATGGCAGACTACATGGCGCGCACCATGCGCGGCTGGGGCAACCTTGAGATCGCGCCCACGGCGCTCCTCAAGAGGAAGATGCCCTTTAAGCCCTCCCTCATCCACGGACGGGAAGAAGTGGCGCGGATCTTCAAACGCTATGCGGAAAAGAGAGGGTAGCCATGAAATACGCATATTATCCCGGATGCTCCGGGCATGGCACCTCCGTGGAGTACGAGACTTCCACGCGCGCCGTATGCAAGGCCCTGAACATGGACCTTGTTGAGATCGACGACTGGAACTGCTGCGGTTCGACCCCTGCGCATTCTGTGAGCCATGAGCTCTCGGGGGCCCTTTCCGCGCGCAACCTGCTGCAGGCTGCCAAGACAGGCGCCGATTGCGTCATATCCCCCTGCCCAAGCTGCTCCTCCAACCTCAAGATGGCGCGCTGGCGCATGCAGAAGCCGGAATTCAAGGCCGGCGTGGACGCGCTGCTCGACGCTCCGACCCCGGCCAACGCAGAGGGCGGCGCCGACCTGCTGGAGACCTATTCCGTCCTGCAGGCCATCGTGGAGCATGTGGGCGTGGACAGGATCGCCACCGGCGTGGCCTATCCGCTCACGGGGCTCAAGGTCGTCACCTATTACGGCTGCCTGCTCAGCCGGCCTGCCCACGTCGCCAAGTTCGACGATCCCGAAGACCCCGTTTCGCTGGACAACATCATGCGGGCGCTCGGTGCCGAGGTGCTGCCCTTCGCCCTCAAGACGGAGTGCTGCGGAGCTGCCATGGGCATACCTGACGTGAACATCCCGGCCTCGCTCAGCGGGCGCATCCTCGACACGGCAAAAGCCGTGGGCGCGGAAGCCGTGGTCACCGCCTGCCCGCTTTGCCATATGAACCTGGACCTCCGCCAGCGCCAGGCCGCGCGCATCTCCGGCAAGCCGTTCTTTGACCTGCCCGTGTTCTACTACACGCAGCTGATCTGCCTTGCCTACGGCCTGCCCAAGGAGACCGCGCGCCTGGATAAGCTCGCCGTCGATCCTACCCCGCTTCTGGCCCGGATCGCCCAGCGCCGCGCTGCGGCCAATCCCAGCAAGTCCTAAGGAGCAGCATCATGAAAATAGGCGTTTTTGTCTGCCACTGCGGCAGCAATATAGCCGCCACTGTCGACTGCGCCGCAGTCGCGAAGGCGGCCTTGCAGTATCCTGACGTCGTTTACGCCCAGGACACCATGTACACCTGCTCGGAACCGGGACAGCAGAGCATCGTCGATGCCGTGAAGGAGCATGGGCTGGACGGCGTGGTCGTGGCTTCCTGCTCGCCGCGCATGCACGAGCCGACGTTCCGCCGCACGGTGGAGCGCGCCGGGCTCAACCGCTACATGTTCGAGATGGCCAACATCCGCGAGCACGTCTCGTGGATCGGCCGCGACATGGAAGCCAACACCAACAAGGCCGCCGAGCTGGTGCGCCTTGCCGTGGAAAAGCTCCGCCGCAACGCCCCCCTGTACGCCAGGCAGTTCGACGTGACCAAGCGCGTGCTGGTCATCGGCGGCGGCATCGCCGGCATCCAGGCGGCCCTGGACGCCGCCGAGGGCGGCGTGGAAGTCGTCATGGTCGAGCGCGAGAGCACCATCGGCGGCAAGATGGCCAAGCTCGACAAGACCTTCCCCACCATCGACTGCTCGAGCTGCGTGCTCGCCCCCAAGATGGTGGACGTCTCCCAGAACCCGAACATCACCCTCTACGCCCATTCGGAAGTGGAGAGCATCTCCGGCTTCGTGGGCAATTTCACCGTGAAGATCCGCAAGCGCGCCACCTACGTGGACTGGAGCAAGTGCACCGGCTGCGGCACCTGCACCGAGAAGTGCCCCACCAAGAACGTGCCCGACGCGTTCAACGAGAACATCAGCTTCTGCCGCGCCATCAACATCCCCTTCCCGCAGGCCATACCCAAGAAGGCGACCATCAATCCCGACTACTGCCGCAAGATCAAGGACGGCAAGTGCGGCGTGTGCGCCAAGGTCTGCCCCACGGGCGCCATCGTCTACGACATGGCGGATGAGATCGTGGAGGAAAAGGTGGGCGCCATCATCGCCGCCACCGGCTACGACCTCGCCGACTGGAAGGTGATCAAGGAATACGGCGGCGGACAGTACCCCGATGTCATCACCTCCCTGCAGTACGAGCGCATGATGTCCGCTTCCGGCCCCACCGCCGGGCACATCGCCCGCCCCTCCGACGGCATGGAGCCCAAGAACATCGTGTTCATCCAGTGCGTCTGCTCGCGCGATCCTTCCATGGGCAGGCCCTACTGCTCCGGCTTCTGCTGCATGTACACGGCCAAGCAGGCCATCATGACCAAGGACCACCTGCCCGACACCGAAGCCTTCGTCTTCTACATGGACATCCGCGCGCCGGGCAAGATGTACGATGAGTTCACCCGCCGCGCCCAGGAGGACTACGGCGTCCAGTACATCCGCGGACGCGTTTCCGCCATCCAGCCCACGGTGCGTCCCGACGGCAAGGTCGGCTACATCGTCAGGGGGGCGGACACGCTGCTCGGCAAGCAGGTGGAAGTGGATGCCGACATGGTCGTCCTCGCCGTCGGCGTCGAGGCGGCCAAGGGCGCCTCGCACCTCGCCGAGACCCTGCGCATCTCTTATGACCACTTCGGCTTTTTCGTGGAGAGCCACGTCAAGCTGCGCCCGGTGGAGACGAACACCGCCGGCGTGTATCTTGCCGGCGTCTGCCAGGGGCCGAAGGACATCCCGGCCTCCGTGGCCCAGGGCAGCGCGGCGGCCGCCAAGGTCATGGCGCTGTTCGCCAAGCCCAAGCTGGAGAATGACCCGCAGATCTCCGTCGTCGACATCAAGCGCTGCGTGGACTGCGGCAAGTGCATCAAGGTCTGCCCCTACCAGGCCATCGAAGAAGTGGAGCTTCGCGGCGGCATCAAGAAGGCGCACGTCATCGAGACCGTTTGCCAGGGCTGCGGCGTCTGCACGGCCACCTGCCCGCAGGGCGCCATCCAGCTCTCCCACTTCACGGACAATCAGATCCTTGCGGAGGTGAACGCACTATGTCAGTGCTAAAAGGTAAAGAACTCCGTATCGTCGGGTTCCTGTGCAACTGGTGTTCCTACGGCGGCGCCGACACTGCCGGCACTGCCCGTGCCACGCAGCCGACGGACCTCCGTATCATCCGTGTCCCATGCTCCGGGCGCGTCAACCCGCTGTTCGTGCTCAAGGCGCTGATGAACGGCGCCGACGGCGTGCTCGTTTCCGGCTGCCACCCCAGGGACTGCCACTATTCCGCGGGCAATTTCTTTGCCCGCCGCCGCCTGGAGCTGCTCAAGCAGTTCCTCCCGGTCATCGGCATCGATCCCAACCGCTTCGAGTACACTTGGGTCTCCGCATCCGAAGGCCCGCGCTGGAAGAACGTGGTGACCAACTTCACCGCCCGCATCCACGAGCTCGGACCAGCTCCCAAATGGGAAGACGTTCCGGCCCGCTATGACATGCCCGCCGACCTCGCAGAGCCCATCCGCCCGCTTGGCTGCGGCGCGCATCCCTCGCTGCCCGAGCTCAAGGAGGCCATCAAAAAGGCGCTCGCGGAAGGGCTGGAGGGCGTCCTCGGCTGGAAGCAGGGCTTTGACGCCATCCACGCCGAGCCCGTGCTGATGACCACGCCTGAAGAAGTGGATTCCCTGATCTGGGGCCCCTTCAACGTGCAGAACCTTGCCGTCCAGCTGCCCCTGTACAAGGGGAAGAAGATCGGCGTGGTGGTCAAGGGCTGCGACAGCAAGGGCGTCGTCGAACTGCTTGCCGAAGGCCTCATCGCCCGTGAAGACGTGACCATCTTCGGCATGGGCTGCAACGGCACGGTGAGCGTCCAGCGCATCCTGGCCAGGCTGCCTGAAGGCGCCGCGATCGGGTCCGTCGCCTGCAAGGGCAGTAAGATCACCGTCCAGGCCGGCGGCTCAAGCTATGAGATGACCATGGCCGAAGTCGCCCAGGACAAATGCCGCATCTGCACCAGGCCCAATGCCGTGCTTTCGGACGTGTTCTGCGGCAGCCCCACCACCGAGCCTGAAGAGCCGAAGGACGGGCGCAGCCCGGCGCTGCGCTTCCTGGACTCCCTGAGCCTGGTCGAACGCATGAGCTTCTGGAAGGGGCAGATGGAACGCTGCATCGCCTGCCATGCCTGCCGCGGCGCCTGCCCGATGTGCGTCTGCCGCGACCATTGCGTCTCAGATTCCCGCAACCCGGAATGGGTCACGCAGGAAGACACCGTTCAGCAGAAGCTTTTCTTCCAGCTCGTCCACGCCCAGCACCTCGCCGGGCGCTGCACCGGCTGCTACGAATGCGAACGGGCATGCCCCATGGACATCCCGGTGTTCGCCCTCAAGCAGCAGTTCGGCCGCATCATCAAGCAGGTGTTCGGCTTCGGCGCCGGCCTCGATGTCAACGCCACGCCCCCGCTGCTTACCTATCAGGTGGATGAACCAACCATCAAGGAGCATGATCTGGCATGAGCAGTCTTCTTTTTGCCACACCAAAGGAACTGGCAGGGTGGCTCGCGAAGCTGGCGGCCAGCTATCGCGTGCTTGCCCCCCGTCAGGAAGGTCCCGCCGTGGTCTTCCGCCCGCAGTCTGCCGAGCAGCTTGCCCAGGCGGATCCCGCCGCGCTTCTCCGGCGTTCCACGGCCTCGCCCAAGCAGGCCATCCTGCCCCAGAGCGAGGTCCTCGTGAAGTTCTCGTCCGTGAAGGACGCGGAAGACGCCTCCAAGCTCACCACCACGCTCACCGTGCCCGAAGCCGCCGTGCCCACGGTGCTCTTCGGCTGCCGTCCCTGTGACGCCCGCGGCTTCGTGGTGCTCGACAGGCCCTACCTCGAAGGCCCCCTCAAAGACCCGTATTACGGTGCACGCCGGGAAGCCACGGTCATCGTCACCCAGGCCTGCCCCTCCGCATTCTCCACCTGCTTCTGCAACTGGGTCGGGAGCCATCCCGCTGACGGAGAGGGCTCCGACGTGCTGTTCACCGCCGTCGAGGGCGGCTACGCGCTGGAGGCCCTGACGGACAAGGGCGCCGCCCTTCTTGAAGGTTCCGGCTTTGCCCCCGCAGAGGAAAAAAGGCAGGCCGTGGACGATGCCCACGCCGCGGCTGCCGCGTCCCTCGCCCCCGCGCCCGGCCTGCAGGATGTTCCGGCGAAGATCGCCAAGCGCTTCACGGACGAGGCCTTCTGGACGAAGGAGACCGTCAAGTGCCTTTCCTGCGGCGCCTGCACCTATCTCTGTCCCACCTGCCAGTGCTTCACCATCACCGACGAAGGCTCGCAGCTGGACGGACGCCGCCTGCGCAGCTGGGATTCCTGCATGACCCCCCTGTTCACCCTGGAGACCAGCGGCCACAACTCCCGCGCCGCCAAGCATGCGCGCATGCGCAACAGGGTCAGCCACAAGTTCAGCTTCTACCCTGAGCGCTACGGCGGATATTATTCCTGCGTGGGCTGCGGCAGGTGCGTCGTGAGCTGCCCGGTCTCCCTGGACATCCGCCACATGGTCACGGCGGCCATCGAAGGCGTGGAGGTCGAGCCGCAGCCTGCGCCGGCCGCAAAACCCGCGCCGGAAGCTCCAAAGACCGAAAACGCCAAGGGCAAGTCCAAAAAAGGTAAGGAGAAGATATGAGCGAGAACAATTGCGGCTGCAGCAAGAATCCTTACCTGCCTGAAGTCGCCACCGTGCTTGAGGTGATCACGGAATCGCCGACCATCAAGTCTTTCCGCGTGCGCTTTGACAACGAGGAAGCCTGGCAGGCTTTCTCCCATCAGCCGGGGCAGGTCGGACAGCTCTCCGTGTTCGGCGTGGGCGAATCCACCTTTGTCATCAATACGCCGCCTTCCAGCAAGGCGGAGAACGGCTACATCCAGTTTTCCGTGATGCGCGCCGGCGAAGTGACCACGGCCATCCACAAGCTCCGTCCCGGGGACAAGGTCGGCGTGCGCGCGCCGCTCGGCAATTACTTCCCCTGGGAGCAGTGGAAGGGCAAGAGCGTGTTCTTCGTGGGCGGCGGCATCGGCATGGCGCCCATCCGCACCATCATGCTGCACCTGATGGAGCGCGCCCAGGACTACGGCAAGCTGAGCCTGCTCTACGGCGCCAAATCGCCTGAGGACCTGGCCTACAAGGCCGACATCCCCGGCTGGCTGGAAAGCAAGGTGCTCAACACCACCCTGACCATCGACCGTGAAGCTCCCAACTGGCAGCACCGCGTGGGGCTCATCCCCAACGTGCTCAAGGAACTCAAGCCCAGCCCTGATGACTGCATCGCCGTGCTCTGCGGCCCGCCCATCATGATCAAGTTCACGCTGGCGGCCTTCCGCGAGCTCGGCTTCAAGGACGAGAATATCGTCACCACCCTCGAACGCCGCATGAAGTGCGGGATAGGCATCTGCGGGCGCTGCAACCTCGGCAGCAAGTATGTCTGCCTGGACGGACCTGTGTTCACCCAGGCGCAGCTCAACGGATTGCCTCCGGAGATGTAAGCCTTCCCATCGGACCATGACGCATGAGGAGGCGGCCGTTAGGCCGCCTCCTCTTTTGCGCGGCAGAGTCCGGCGCGTGCTTTTGCACCGGCCGGCACGGGGGAGCGTGGAAGGCGGGGATAAAAAAGGCCCCGGCGACAAAAAGGAGGTAAACATCGCCGGGGGAACGCATGAGCGGAACATGCGCTGGAATATAATCGTCCATTACGGCGCGGCAGTCAAGCTCTTTAATGGAGCCTGCCTCCAGGCCGGGGCTGGTCCGGGTGCGGCGGCAGCGGCGGAATCAGTTTTTCAGGCTGTGGATGGGGGCGGGGATGCGTCCGCCCAGGGCGATGAAGGCAGAGGCATCGCCCTGGTTGACAGGGATGATCTTGGCCTGCCCGAGGAGCCCGCCGAACACGGCCGTTTCGCCCACGCCCTTGCCGGGGACGGGGATGACGCGCACGGCCGTCGTCTTGCCGTTGATCATCCCGATGGCCATTTCGTCGGCGATGATGCCGGAGATGGCAGACGCCGGCGTGTCTCCGGGGATGGCGATCATGTCCAGCCCCACGGAGCAGACGCTGGTCATGGCTTCCAGCTTTTCCATGGTGAGCGCGCCGGTGTTGGCCGCCGCCTCGATGCTGGAATCTTCGGAAACGGGGATGAATGCGCCGGAGAGCCCGCCCACGTGCGACGAGGCGAACACGCCGCCTTTTTTCACGGCGTCGTTGAGCATGGCCAGGGCTGCGGTGGAGCCGGGGGCGCCGATGGAGGAAAGCCCGACGCTCTGGAAGATCTCGCCCACGGAGTCGCCTACGGCGGGCGTGGGGGCCAGGGAAAGGTCGGCCACTCCGAAGGGCAGCCCCATGCGCTCCGCCACTTCCCGGCCGATCAGCTCGCCCACGCGGGTCACCTTGTAGGCGGTGGACTTGATGACTTCGGCCACGTCGCTGAGGGTGAGGCATTTTTGGGTCTCCCGGGCGCGGTCGATGGCCTTTTTGACCACGCCTGGTCCGGAAACGCCGACGTTGATGACCACGTCGGGCTCGCCGATGCCCAGGTAGGCGCCGGCCATGAAGGGCACGTCCTGGGGGATGTTGGCGAACACCACCAGCTTGGCGCAGCCGATGCCGTCGCGCGTTCCCGTGGCCTGCGCCACCTTGAGGATCTGCCTGCCCATGAGGGCGACGGCGTCCATGTTGATGCCGGCGCGCGATGAAGCGACGTTGATGGATGAGCAGACGCGGTCGGTGCCGGCCAGGGCTTCCGGGAGGGCTTCGATGAGCGCCCGGTCGCCCGGGGTCATGCCCTTTTCCACCAGGGCTCCAAAGCCGCCGAGGAAATCGACGCCTGCGTCCTTGGCGGCTTCGTCCAGCATCTGGCATGCGCTGACCATCTGGGATGCGGAAAAGCCGGCACCCACCACGGCCATGGGGCTGACGCTGATGCGCTTGTTGACCACGGGGATCCCGTAGCGCGCGCCCACCTCGTTGCACGTCTCGACAAGGCGGGCGGCGTATTTGGCGATCTTGGCGCGCACCTTGTAGGAAAAGTAGTCGAAGTCATGGCTGGCGCAGTCGAACAGGCTGATGCCAAGGGTCACCGTCCTCACGTCCAGATGTTCGTTGCGAAGCATGTTGATGGTGCTGAGCACCTCGCGTTCTGTAAGCATGGCAGACCTCTGCTCCTGTTAGACGATGGGCACGCGGTGTATGGCCTCGAAGATGTCCTGATGCTGCATGCTCAGGGTGAGCCCCATGCTGCGGGCCTTGGCGTGGAGCATCTGGCGGAAGGCGCTGCGGTTGATGGAGAGCGGCAGGGCCACTTCGAACACCAGCACGCATTCATCGGAACCGGGCGATACCCGGATGGCCTTGAGGTTTTCGATATTGACGTTCTGGCTGGCGAAGATGCCGGAAATGACGGCGATGATGTCCGGCTGGTCGGAACCGTAGACGGTGACGACGAAGGGCTCGGATTCCACCTGGCCGGAGGCGTCGCGGTTCATGGCGCGCGCCGTGACGGAAAGATCCATGCCCTTTTCTTCCAGCGCCAGGCTGACGACGCGCTGGATGTCTTCCGGACTGACGTTTTCGGGCGATGCCACGATGAAGATCGAGGCGAACTGGCCTTTGAGGATGGTCTGGCTCAGTTCTTCGATATTGCATTTTTCCAGCGAGAGCGCACTGGCGATGGCATGCACCACGCCCGGGCAGTCGCGGCCGATGACGGAAATGACGGTATGCAGCATGAAGGCTCCTTATGCGCATGGGAGGAAAACACCGGCATGAAAGATAGACGCGAAAAAGCCGGCGCGTCAAGGCACGGACAGGGCGGGCGCGGACGCCGCCGGTAAAAAGAGCCCCTCCCCGGCGGGGGAGGGGCGCAACGTCCGGTCTGGCAGGGCTAGGCGGCGGCCTCGCGCTTCGCGCTCCATGCGCTGAGCGCGGCAAGGAGGACGATCAGCAGCCCGCCGGCCACGAGCAGGCATATCCAGGGGTTGGAGCTGACGAAACCGACCATCAGGTAGCCGCAGGCGCTGCAGGTGGCAGCCAGCAGCGCGTAGGGCAGCTGCGTGGAGACGTGGTCGATATGGCTGCAGCCGGCGCCTGCGCTCGAAAGGATGGTCGTGTCCGAGATGGGCGAGCAGTGGTCGCCGAACACGCTCCCTGCAAGGGTGGCGGAAAGGGCGACGACCAGCAGTTCGGGGCAGAGCGTCTGGGCGATGGGCACCACCAGGGGGATGAGGATGCCGAAGGTGCCCCACGCCGTGCCGGTGGAGAAGCTCAGGAAGCCGGCTATGATGAAGATGAGGAAGGGCAGCATGGGGCCGACCATGCTCCCGCCTGTGACCAGGGATTCCACGAACTTGGGGGTCTGGAGCAGTTCCTGGCAGACGCCGCTCAGCCCCCAGGCGAGCACGAGCACCAGGTTGGCGGGCAGCATGGCCTTCATGCCTTCCACCAGGCCGTGCATGAATTCCGCAAGCGCCATCAGGCGGCGCGGCACATACTGCAGGAAGGCCACCACGAGGGCGCCGAAGGAAGCCCATACCAGCGAAGGTGAGGCATCGCAGTTGCCGAGGGCGGCGCCGAAGGTATGGTAGGCGGCGTCTTTGCCCCAGTAGCCGCCGCTGTACATCATGGCCAGCACGGCAAAGACGATGAGCGCGCCAATGGGCAGGAGCATGTCGAGCACGGTGCCGTTCTTGATGTCGAGCTTGCCCTGTTCCTGCTGCGCCAGGGAGCCGAGGTCGCCCTGGACCGCGCGCTTTTCGGCGCTGCGCATGGGGCCGAAATCCCAGTTGAAGAAGCAGAGCAGGGCGACGAGCAGCAGGGAGAGCAGGGAGTAGAAATTGTAGGGGATGGCGGCGATGAAGGCGGACATCTCGCTTTCAAAGGCGCCCGTCGCCTTGAGGTTGCTGCCCACGGATGCAGCCCAGCTGGATATGGGGGCGATGATGCAGATGGGCGCGGCCGTGGCGTCGATGATGTAGGCCAGCTTGGCGCGGGAAATGCTGTACGTGTCGGTGACGGGCTTCATGACGGTGCCGACAGTGAGGCAGTTGAAGTAGTCATCGATGAAGATGAGCGCCCCCAGCCCGCAGGTGGAGAACATGGCGGAGCGCCTGCTCCGGATGCGCGACGTCGCCCATTTCCCGTAGGCGCGGGATCCGCCGGCCATGGTTATCACATAGACCAGGGCGCCCAGGGCGGAGCAGAACATGATGATGTTGAAGTCGACGCGCTTGCCCATGATGGCGAAGGCGGACTGCACGGTGTTCATGAAGATGAAGTCCGCGCCCGTTCCCACGGAATAGATGAGCGTTCCGGAAAGGATGCCGATCATCAGCGAGGAAAAGACTTCCTTGGTGATCAGCGCCAGGAGAATGGCAATGATCGGGGGCAGAAGGGACAGCCACCCGGCAAAATACGGTTCCATAGCACCCTCATAACAAAAAAGTTTTGCATCTGATAGCAGAGTTGCGGATTTTTCTCAAGGGTTACTTTTCCTTTTTTAAGCCGCTGGCGGCCGTGAGCGTCCCCTGCACGCAGGCGGGGGCCGGGTGGTCCGCGCCCATCAGGATGACGCGCACCGGGCGGCCCAGCCTGCGCGCATGCGCGATGGTGAACTGCGTGCCCCTGGAATGCCCGTCCCAGACGGCAAGCATGGCGTCGCAGGCTTCGGCTATGGCTTTGTCCCGCAGGAGGGGGGCGGTCCTTCCGTGCAGCCTGTAATCCGGCCTGATGACCAGCGCGGGGATGCCGTGCCGCCGGGCATACTCTTCGGCGCAGGCATCGACGCCGCGCGCCCCTCCGCTGATGATGAGCGACGGCCGTTCCGTGATGAGCGGGGCCAGGTCCACGGAGGCGATGCTCCGGCTGCCGATGATGGCGAGTTTCATAACGCTCCCGGCCGCGGCGGGCAAAAGGTCATGGACGCCGCCCGCGCCGCGGTCTTTACGCCCTGGCGTGACGTGACGACAGCCATTCGAGGGTGTGCGAAAGTTCTCCGGCGGCGAGCGCAAGGAAGGAACGGAGCCCGCGGGAGATCGGCATCGGCCCGGAGGATCCGAGGTACAGGACCCCGCACAGCCCGGAGTGCATGGAAACGGGCAGGCAGGCATAGCCGGGGAAGTGCTTTTCGAACGGCGTCTTGGGGAAGACCGCCGGACTGCCGGGATCGCCTTCGCAGAAGAGGGAGCGGTCGTTGCGGAACGTCCAGCCGATGATGTCGCTGTAAAAGGAAAAGACGAGTTTTCGGGCATCCTGCGGGGCGGCCGGGGTGCAGTATTCGATGCGGTAATGCCTGTCGTCGGCCCGCGTGGCAAAGGCAGCGAAATCGAATCCGCCCTGGCGGCGGAGCAGGGCGAGCAGGGCTGCGATGTAGCCTGTCCAGCCCGTGTAGCGCAGGCGCAGCGCGCTGAGTTCTTCCAGGCTGGCCATGTAGCCGGATCCTTCCTGCCCGTCACTGGCGGCGCAGGCCAGCGCCAGCGTGCGGGAGAACCCGCCGAAAAGCTTTTGCTTCTCAGGCGGGAAGGCGTTTTCTTCCAGGCTGTCGATGCAGGCGACGCCCACGCCCGGGACGAAGCAGCCCATGAAGGATCGGACGTCCGGGATCGCGCTGTCCTTGTAATAGGTCAGGTATCCGCGGGATCTCTGCAGGGAGTTGACCACCAGCCGGCTCTTGTTGCGGAGTATCCAGCCCGCCAGCCCCTTCCCCGGATAGAGGAGCGAGGAGCGGTCGATGTCGTCCTGGCCGTACGCCAGGCGGATCCTGGCGCAGGAATCATCCTGCTCTTCGAAGAGCAGGATGGAATGCGCGCCGAAAACGTCTGATGCGAAGGAAAGAAGGGATTCGAGCAGTTCTGAAGCCATGGCGACAAGGGAGTTGCATGTGGGATGGCTCTTTGTACCAGCATGCGCCGCCATGGGCAAGAGGTTATGCCGGCCCCTCCATGGGATGCCGTGCCGGCGGCCGCTGCCTGCCCCGGGCTTGCCCTTAAAGAGCTGCGCGGAAAGATTGACAATGCGTCCGGCGCTTCGTTATTTTTACAGGCACCTGATCCTGGGATGCCTGGATCCAGATGGGAGCTGGCAGAAAGAGGATCGCAACGATAAGGAGAAAGAGATGAAGAAATGGCATTCCCTGTTCCTTGCCGCCTTGCTGGCGCTTCCTGTTTCCGCCCAGGCCTGGCAGCCTGAAGGCGATGTCACCGTGATCGTGGCCTACAAGGCCGGTTCCGGCACGGATACGGGCGCGCGCCTGCTTGCCGCCCAGGCGCAGAAATACGTCGGCAAGACCCTGGTCATCAACAACCTTCCCGGCGGAGACGGCAAGATCGGCTGGACCGAACTTGTCAAGGCCAGGCCGAACGGCCAGACCATCGGCTTCATCAACCTTCCTACGTTCACGACGCTTGCCACGGCCAAGGGATCCACCTTCAAGACATCCGATGTCGTGCCCATCTGCAACCATCTCACAGAGACCGGCGTGGTCGTCGTCAAGGGCGACAGCAAGTGGAAGACGCTCAAAGATCTCGTGGAAGACTGCAAGGCGAACCCGGGCAAGTACCGCTGCTCGACCAACGGCGCCCAGGCTTCCAACCACACGGCGGCCCAGCTCCTGGCCACGTCGGCGGGTTTCAAGTACAAGGCCATACCCTATGGTGGCACGGCTGACCAGCTGCTTGCGCTGCGCCAGGGCGAAGTGCAGTTCTCCTGCGCCAAGGTCGCTGACATCGCCAAGCTGATCAAGGGTGACGCCCCGGAACTGCGCGTGCTGGGCGTGTTTTCCAAGAAGCGCGTTGCAGAACTTCCCGACGTCCCGACACTGGGAGAGCTTGGCTACTACCCTGAATGGTACGGTTCGGCGCGTGCGCTCGTGGCCCCGGCCGGCACGCCGCAGGAAGTCATCGATTTCTATGTCGATGCGTTCCGCAAGACCATGGAAGACCCCGCTACGGTCGAGATGCATGCCAAGGGCGGTCTGAGCATGGATTTCATGGACAATGCCCGGCTTGGCGAACTCATCAAGGCGCAGGAAGTGTTCTGCAGCGACGTCGTTTCCAAGCTTTATCAGTGATCTTTTTCCTGGAGGGAAGGGGCGGCCTTTCCCTCCAGGTCCTATCCGGAGACCTGGATGAAACGATCCGACATAGGCGTCGTGGCGGTGATCTATGCGATCTGCCTGCTGTTTTTCGTTATGACGCTGAACCTGCCCGAACAGGCGCAGACCTATCCGCTGTGCCTCCTGGCCGGACTCTTTTTTTTAAACACCGTGTATATCGGCCGGGCCGTGCTCGCCTACCGCAGGGACAAAGCGATGGTGGACGATGTCAGTGAGTCCTTCGGCACGTTCCAGGCCGGGCAGTTTTTCGGCACTGTCGCGCTCGGCGTGCTGTACATGGTGCTGCTCTGGCTGGCAGGATTCTACATATCCACTGTCCTGTACATGCTGGCGGCCATGCTCTTCCTGCGCGTGCCCAGGCTCCACATCGCCGTCACGGCGGGAGCCATGCTGGGCATCATCTATGCCGTGTTCACCCTTTTCCTCAAGGTCCCGCTCCCGGTGGGCCTGCTGTTCAAGTAGAGGAGGGCGGAAATGCTTGAGACTTTGGGGATGATGGGCGCCGGCTTCGCCAACGCGCTCAGCCTGGTCAACCTGTTCGCCATGCTTGTTTCCACCACCATAGGCGTTGCCATCGGCTGCCTTCCGGGCTTGTCTGCCGCCATGGGCGTGGCCCTCCTGCTGCCCATCACCTTCGGCATGGATCCCGCGACCGGGCTCATCGTCCTGGGAGGCATCTACTGCGGAGCCATCTTTGGCGGTTCCATCTCGGCCATCCTCATCCATACGCCCGGTACGCCGGCTTCTGCCGCAACGGCCATCGAGGGGTATCAGCTCACGCTGCGCGGGCAGGCCGCGAAGGCCCTTTCCGTCGCCTGCTTCGCTTCGTTTTGCGGCGGCCTCCTGAGCTGCATCTCGCTGTACTTTTTCTCTCCTGCGCTGGCTCAGCTGGCGATGAATTTCAAAAGCCCGGAATATTTCTGGCTTTCCCTGTTCGGACTGACCATCATTGCCGGCGTCTCCTCCAAGTCCATGCTCAAGGGGCTCATGTCGGGCGTGTTCGGGCTGCTCCTTTCGACCATCGGCATGGACCCCATGGAAGGCGTGCCGCGCTTCATGTTCGGGCAGGATGCCCTCTACAGCGGCATCAACACCACATGCGCCCTGATCGGCCTTTTTTCCATGTCCCAGGTGCTCATCCTGGCCGAGCGGAAGATCGTGCAGCGGGCCAGGGCTGCCGCATTCAAGGACAAGCTCGGCATCTCCGGCGGCGAACTCCGGCGGATCATGCCGCCCATCATCCGTTCATGGATCATCGGCAATGTCGTAGGCATACTGCCAGGTGCCGGCGCATCCATCGCCTGCTTCATGGGCTATAATGAAGCCCGGCGCTTTTCCAGGCATAAGGAGGAGTTCGGCAAGGGCTCCATCGAGGGCGTCGCCGGTTCCGAAGCGGCGAACAACGCCGTCACCGGCGGTTCCCTCATCCCCACGCTGACGCTGGGCATCCCGGGAGAATCCGTGACGGCGGTGCTCATGGGCGGGCTCATCATCCAGGGGCTGCAGCCCGGGCCGGAGCTGTTCACGACCTATGCCGGCATGACATACACGTTTTTTGCCGGATTCGTCCTCGTGCAGTTCTTCATGCTGGGCATAGGGCTCCTGGGCTGCAAGGGCTTCGCGCAGATCTCACGCCTTTCCGATGCCATACTCATCCCTTCCGTGTTCATCCTCTGCGTCGTCGGCTCGTACGCCATCCACAACAATTTTGTGGAGGTGGTCATCATGCTCATTTTCGGCGTGATAGGCTATCTGTCCCGCAAGTTTGACCTCAACAATGCCGCCATCGTCCTGGGGCTCATCCTCGGACCCATCGGCGAGAAAGGGCTGCGGCGCTCCCTGATGATCAACGATGGCGATCCGTCCATCCTCTTTTCTTCCACCATATGCTGGGTGCTCATCGCGCTTTGCATCATCGGCGTTTTCTCCCCTGTTTTCATGGAGATAGCCAGGCGTTCAAGAAAAAAGGCCGCATGACCGGCGGGCGCCCCGCCCCTTTTGCGGTGAACCTGCCGGCGGGATGGCCTTGGTGCCGTCCATGCCCTTGAAACAGGAGCGGCGCGGCATATTGCCGCGCCGCCTCTTTGCAGTGTCATGGGGCGTTAGTGCATGGCGCCCATGTCGCAATGCTTGACACGGTCGCGTTCCTCGGCGGCCTTGGCGTCGTTGAAGCGTTCCAGCGTTCCCACAAGGTATCCGGTGATGCGGCGGATGCGTTCGAACCTGACGCCCGACCCGACCAAGACCTGGCTGGCGGTGGAAACTTCCCCTGTTTCTGCTTTGGCGTGGACCATGCGGATGCTCTCCTAAAATTTGATGTTGGGGATCTTGTCGCGGGATTCGCTCTTTTCGTCGCTGTTGCGGCTGTCATGCACGTATCCCTTTATCTGCTTGAGGGTGGAAAGGGGGATGCCCTCTCCGTCGTGCCTGCCGCAGCGCGGGCAGACGTCGCCGATGATGCCGGTGTAGCCGCATACGGGATCGCGGTCCACGGGATGGTTGATGGAGCCGTAGCCTATGCCCATTTCCTTCATGGCGCGCACGATGTCCTCGAACGCCTGGAGGTTGTTCAGCGGATCGCCGTCCACCTCCACATAGCTGATATGCCCGCCGTTGGTGAAGGCGTGGTAGGGCGCTTCGAGCCTGATCTTGTTGTAGGCGCTGATGGGGAAGTACACCGGGATGTGGAAGGAGTTGGTGTAGTATTCGCGGTCGGTGATGCCGGGGATGACGCCGAAGAGCTTGCGGTCGTACTTGACGAAGCGTCCGGCCAGCCCCTCGGCCGGGGTGGCGATGACCGAGAAGTTCAGCCTGGTCTCTGCGCCCTTGGCATCGGCGCGCTCACGGATGGTGCGCACGATGCGCAGCCCCAGCTCCTGGGCTTTTTCGGACTCGCCATGATGGACGCCGATGAGCGCCTTGAGGCATTCCGCCAGCCCGATGAATCCCGTGGTCAGCGTCCCGTGCTTGAGCACCTCGCCCACGGTGTCATCCGGCGCGAGGCTGTCGGAATCCAGCCAGATGCCCTGGCCCATGAGGAAGGGGTAGTTGCGGCACAGCTTCTTGCTCTGGATCTCCAGCCTCTGGAGGAGCTGGGCGAACACAAGGTCGATCTTTTCGTTCAGCTCGGCAAAAAAGCCGTCCACGTCGCCGCGGTGGCGCAGGGCGATGCGCGGCAGGTTGATGGACGTGAAGGAAAGGTTGCCGCGGCCGAAGGTCGTTTCCCTTTCCGGATCGTGAAGGTTGGCTATGACGCGGGTGCGGCAGCCCATGTAGGCCACCTCGTGGTTGGGATCGCTCCCCCTGAGGTAGGGCTTGTTGAACGGGGCGTCCATGAAGGAAAAGTTGGGGAAGAGGCGCTTTGCCGACACCCTGCAGGCGAGCTTGAACAGGTCGTAGTTGGGATCGCCCGGGTTGTAGCTGTACCCCTCGCGCACCTTGAAGATGTGGATGGGGAAGATGGGGGTCTCGCCATTGCCGAGGCCGGCATCTTCGGCCAGCAGGATGTTCTTGATGACCATGCGCCCTTCGGGGGAGGTGTCCGTCCCGTAGTTGATGGAGCTGAAGGGCACCTGCGCGCCGGCGCGGCTGTGCATGGTGTTGAGGTTGTGCACGAGCCCTTCCATGGCCTGGTAGCAGTCCTTGTCGGTCTTGGCGATGGCCTTCCGGATGATGCTGCGCGCCTTTTCCTCCTCGAATCGCTGGAGGAGCAGGGAAAGCGTGAAGTCCTGCCCGCCGTCATCAAGGATGGATGTGAAGGAATCGTATTTCCCGGAGGGGAAGGCACGGGCCCGCAGGGCGTCTTTCACGCCGGAGCGGAAATCTTCCGGGGCGTCGAGGATGTCGAGGATGAGGTCGATGTCCTTGATGAAGCTGCGGGCCACGGCCGGCGCCAGCCCGTAATCGAAATTGGGGATGCTCTGCCCGCCGTGCTGGTCGTTCTGGTTGGACTGGATGGCGATGCTGGCGAGGGCGGCCGCGCACTGGATGCTGTTGGGCTCGCGCAGGAATCCGTGCCCGGTGTTGAAGCCGCCGGTGAACAGCTTTTTGATGTCTATCTGGCAGCAGGTCGTGGTGAGCGAGAGGAAATCCAGGTCGTGGATGTGGATGTCGCCTTCGTCATGCGCGCGGCTGAATTCCGGCTTGAGCAGGTAGTTCCGGTAGAAGGCCTTGGCGGCCTCGCTCCCGTAGCGCAGCATGGTGCCCATGGGCGTGTCGCCGTCGATGTTGGCGTTCTCGCGCTTGAGATCCATTTCCTTCGCTTCGTTGAAGGAGAGGTCCTTCAGCGTGTTCATCAGCTGGGTCTTCATCTCGCGCACGCGGGTGCGCTCGTCGCGGTAGAGGATGTAGGCCTTGGCCGTGCGCGCGTGCCCGGCTTCTATGAGCACCTTTTCCACGACGTCCTGCACGTGCTCGACGTCGGGGGTGTCGCCTTCTTCCGCTTCAAGGATGTCATACACGCGGTCCGCCAGCCGGCGGGCCAGGTTCCGGTCCGTGCCGCCCTGCGCCTTTGCGGCCTTGAAAATGGCGTCGTCGATCTTCGAGATGTCGAAGGGGACTATCCGGGAGTCCCTTTTTTTGATGAAGCGGATCATGGCGGTCCCTTCTTAAATAAATAAGAGGTTGCTGAAAGTGCAGAAAAAATGATTCTATTAATTAAAGAAGGCATGAAAAAAGTCATGCGGGAATCAAGCCTAGCCAGTCGCAGGGGCGTGGTCAAGCCGCGCCTCCCGCAGGAAAAAGGCTTATGGAAAGCACGTACGATGAACTGTGAAGGAAAACAAGAGGAAAAGCCGGCGGAAAAATATTTTTATGCACGTGATGCCGTTTTCGCGCTTGACAGCGGCAGGCTGCAAGGCTATAAATCCCACACGCAGTGGAAGCAAGGTCCATTCCGGATCTTGCTTTTTTTCATCCTGACGCCGCAACGGGCGGCATTCGCGGGGTGGCCTGGGGGCCTCCCTTTTTTTATATGCAAGGTATCGCATGGGCAAAGGATTGACACAGGAAAAGCTGGCCGGGATCGTCAGGGCCGCGGCGGAGCCGGTGGCGGCATCGCTCGGGCTTGCCCTTTGGGGCGTGGAATTCGTCGGCGGCGGGCGCACGGTGGTGCGCATCTATGTGGACAGGGCCCCCGCTGCGGCGGAGGCATCTGCCGGAGACGATGGTCCGGGCGTTCAGGACGGCGTCTCCGTGGACCAGTGCGCGGAGCTTTCCCGCCTGGTCGGGCTCGCCCTCGATGTCGAGGATGTGATGCCCGGGGCGTGGGTGCTGGAGGTGTCTTCCCCCGGCTTTGAGCGCGTGTTCTTTTCCGCCTCGCAGATGATCCCCTACATCGGCAGGGACGTGGACGTCATGCTGGCGGATCCGCATCCGGACTTCCCGGGGCGCCGCCGCTTCAAGGGGCCGCTCCGCGCCGTGGAAGGGGATGCGTTCACCGTCGATGTTTTGCAGGCGCCCGTCCCCGGCGGGGAGCCCAGGCCCGTCCTGGCTGCGCTGCGCTGGGACATGGTCAAAAAGGCGCATCTTGTTTATGTATTTCCCGAAACCAGCCGCCCGGGCAGGCGTCCGGCTGCGGAGGGCAAAGGCGGAGGTAAGCAGCAATGAATTTTGAGCTGAAAAAGGCCATCGACCAGATCAGCAAGGACAAGGGCCTTTCCCGTGAGATGCTGATCGGCATGCTCAAGGACGCCGTTCGTACGTCGGTAGCCCGCAAGTATGCGGAAAATCTGGATATAGAAGTTGAATATAACGAAGATACCGGCGATCTGAAGGTGTACCAGTACAAGCTCATCGTGGATGAGGTGGAAGATAAGTACACGGAGATCTCCCTTGAGGATGCGCTCGAGCGGGACCCCACGGTGCAGCTGGGCGACGACATGGGCTTCGAACTCAAGATCGACGATCTGGGGCGCATCGCGGCGCAGTCGGCCAAGCAGGTGATCATCCAGCGCATGCGCGACGCCGAGCAGGAGCAGGTGTACAACGAGTTCAAGGACCGCGTGGGCGAGGTCGTCAGCGGCAGCGTGCAGCGCCGCGACCGCGGCGGCTGGGTGATCAACCTTGGGCGCACCGAGGCCCTCATGCCGCGCGATGAGCAGATCCCCCGCGAACATTACAAGCACAACGACCGCATCCAGGCCATCGTCATCGAGGTCAAGCGCGAAGGGCGCGGGCCGCAGATCATCGTGTCCCGTGCGCACCGCGACTACCTCAAGGCGCTGTTCCGCCGTGAAGTGCCCGAAGTCGATGACGGCAGCGTCGAGATCATGGGCGTGGCGAGGGATCCCGGGTCGCGCGCCAAGGTGGCCGTTTTTTCGCGCGACCGCGACATCGATCCCGTGGGGGCCTGCGTGGGCGTCCGCGGCTCGCGCATACAGAACATCGTGCAGGAGCTGCATGGCGAGCGCATCGACATCGTGGTCTGGAACCCGGATATCGCCGTGTACGCCCGCAACGCGCTTTCGCCGGCCGTCGTCTCCCATATCAATGTGGATGAGGAGGCGAACCTGCTGGAAGTGACCGTGCCTGACGATCAGTTTGCCAACGCCGTAGGCAAAAAGGGACAGCATGTGCGCCTTGCCGCAAAGCTTCTGGGATGGAAGATCGACATCTTCGTGGAATCCCGCGCCAATGCCGGTTCATCTGCCGGGCGCGGGCTCGAACAGGTGGCCAGCGTCGCCGAGATCTCGGTGGACCGCCTCATGGGAGCCGGATTCCATTCCCTGGAGGATCTGCGCGCTGCCGCGGACGATGAGCTTGCTCAGAAGCTCGACCTGCCTGAAGAAAGGATCGCAGACCTGAAGGCGGCGGTGAACTTCCTCAGCCCCTCTTCCACGGAAGAAGGCGGGGAGGAGTGAGCATGTCCGCTGCCGCGCCCCTGCGCATGTGCGTGGTGTGCAGGAAGCGCTTTCCCAAGCCGTTCCTCCTGCGCCATGTCATGCGTCCCGGCACAGAAGGCAACGGGCTGGTGCCGGACGAAGCCGGCACCCTGCCGGGAAGGGGCTGGTATCTCTGCCATGACGAACAGTGCAGGTCGCGGTTTGCAAGGATGAAATTCAGGAGCAAAGCCCGCAACGGGAGCAAAGCACATGGATAACACGAAGATAAAGATAAAAGAAGCTGCCGCCGAGCAGAAGATGGAGCCCATGGAATTCCTGTCACTCCTGCGCAAGTGGGAGATCGTGACGGACAAGCGCAAGGGCGCCGGGGGAACGATCTCCCAGGACGAGTACGAGAAGTTCAAGGCGAAAAGGAAGGAAGCGGAAGCTCCCCAACGGATCAAGGTGCGCCGCAACAACCGCAATGCCGTGCCGGAAGCGCCCCGCGCCGAAGCGAGGCCCGCCGAAACGCCGGAGGCGCCCCAGGCGGCGCAGCAGCAGGAGATCCCGGCTGTCCAGGCTGAAGAAAGGGCAGCAGAAGAAAAAGCCGCTGCCCAGCCTGAAGAAAAGGGTGACGGGGAAAAGGCCGCTGCCCCGCAGGCCGGCGGCGCCGGAGATGCCCAGGAAGCGCCGGCAGCCGCCGCGGGCGAAGACGCCGAAGCCTCCAGGAGCTCCCGTGCCAAGGGCAGGGAGAAGGCGCCGAAGAAGAAGATCTCCAGGCCCGAGATCCCGCCTGCCCGTATCATATCGCAGCCGGCTGCGGCCAAGCCCGCGGAGGAGCCGGCTCCCAGCCAGGAGCCGCAGGCATCCCAGGAGGAGCCTGCCATGGTGCAGCCGGAGGTATCGGCACCCGCGCCGGCGGCGGAAGGACCGATGGCTGCGGGATCCTCGGCGGAAGCCGATGCCGGTACGCCCCAGGAGGAACAGCCTGAAGCACAGCCGGCGGAAGCCGCCATGGAGCCAAAGCCGGAGAAGCCCAGGCGCATCCCTGCCATTTCGGCAGATCCCGATGGGACTTCCCGCACGAACATCAGGAAGGTCGTTCCGGAGGAAGGGCGCAAGAAGCCTGCATCTCCAGAAGTGCCCAGCGTGCGCGTGATATCCCGTCCTGAAACGCCGCAGGTGCGCATCGTGCGGCCTGCCGACGGATCCTCCCGCCCGCTGCGCGATGGGCAGCGCCGCGATGACCGGGGCGGCCGTGGACCGCGGCCGGATCCCCGCCTGCCGCGCGGCGAGGGCAGGGATGGCGCAGGCGCACCCAGGGCGGACGGACGCGACAGCCGCCGTCCCGGCGGGAACGCGGGCAGGCCGCGTCCGGCGGGAGCACCGCGCGGGGGCGCCCCTTTTGCACCCGGTTTCCCCCAGCAGCCCCCCATGGAAAACGAGCAGAGCCGCAAAAAGCGCAACAAGGGACGCCGCGGGGCGGGATTCTCTGAAGGATCAGAGGATTTTTCGCCGCGCCGTGCCAATGCCAACGTCAATATCGGCAGCCTCATCCCCGACATGGATGACGATGACGGCGTGGTGCGCACCAGGCGCTCCCATAAGCCCAAGAAGCAGCAGGCTCCCGTGCCCGTGACCCAGCCCATGAAGGCGGCCAAGCGCCGCCTGCGCGTGGAGGAATCCATCCGCGTGGCGGACATGGCGCATCAGATGGGGCTCAAGTCGAGCGAGATCATCAAGGTGCTGTTCAGCCTGGGCACCATGGCGACCATCAATTCCGCCCTGGACATCGATACCGCTTCCGTGGTCGCATCGGAATTCGGCTATGAAGTGGAAAAGGTGGGCTTTTCCGAAGAACAGCTCATCCCGTCTTCTGCCGACACTCCGGAAATGCTCAAGCCGCGCCCGCCGGTCGTCACCATCATGGGGCATGTCGACCACGGCAAGACGTCGCTGCTGGACGCCATCCGCAAGACCAGCGTGACCAGCGGAGAAGCCGGCGGCATCACCCAGCATATCGGCGCCTACCACGTCAAGACCAAGAAGGGCGACATCGTCTTCCTCGACACGCCGGGCCACGCCGCATTCACCGCCATGCGCGCCCGCGGCGCCCAGGTGACGGACCTCGTCGTGCTCGTGGTGGCTGCCGACGACGGCGTCATGGACCAGACGCGCGAGGCCATCAACCACTCCCGTGCCGCAGGCGTCCCCATCCTCGTGGCGGTGAACAAGATCGACAAGCCCACGGCCAACCCGGAACGCGTGCTGCGCGAGCTGTCCGAACTGGGGCTCCAGCCCGAGGACTGGGGCGGCGACACCGTGGTGGGCATGGTCTCCGCCAAGACCGGGCAGGGACTGGACGACCTTCTTGAACTCATCGCCCTGCAGGCCGAGATCCTGGAGCTCAAGGCCAATCCCGACAAGCCTGCGCGCGGCCACGTCGTGGAAGCGAAGCTGGACAAGGGCCGGGGCCCCGTGGCCACCGTGCTGGTCCAGGAAGGCACGCTGCACCAGGGCGACGTTTTCGTGTGCGGCGTCTTTTCGGGCCGCGTGCGCGCCATGTTCAACGACCAGGGCCGCAAGATCAAGCAGGCCGGGCCTTCCATGCCCGTGGAAGTGCAGGGCTTCGAGGGCGTGCCCGAGGCCGGCGAGGAGTTCGTCAGCCTGGAAGACGAAAAGGCGGCCCGCCGCATCGCCGAGAGCCGTGCGGCCAAGCTGCGCGAAAAAGAGCTGGCCAAGGCTTCACGCGTCACGCTGGAGACGTTCCTCAAGCAGAGCGCGGACACCAAGGAGACCCTCGTGCTCAATGTCGTGCTCAAGGCCGACGTGCAGGGCTCGCTGGAGGCCATCACCGAGTCCCTCAGGAAGCTGAGCACCGAAAAGGTGCGCATCGAGATCATCCACGGGGCCGCCGGCGCGATCTCGGAATCCGACGTCATGCTGGCCACCGCCTCCAATGCCATCATCATCGGCTTCAACGTGCGGCCTACGGCCAAGGTCAAGGAAGTCGCCGAACAGGAGCATGTGGACATCCGCTTCTATGACATCATCTACAAGCTGGTTGATGAAGTGAAGAGCGCCATGGCCGGCATGCTGGCGCCCGTTTCCAAGGAAGTCTATCTCGGCCAGGCCGAAGTCCGCCAGACGTTCTCCGTGCCCAAGGTCGGGCTCATCGCGGGATGCATGGTGGTGGATGGCAAGCTCACCCGCACGGCCAATGTGCGCCTGCTCCGTGACGGCGTGGTGGTCTACACCGGCAAGGTGGCCTCGCTCAAGCGCCTCAAGGATGACGCCAAGGAAGTCGTGCGCAATTTCGAGTGCGGCGTCGGTCTGGACAACTTCCACGACATCAAGATAGGCGACATCATCGAAGCCTTTGAGATGGTGGAAGAGGCCGCAACATTGGATTAATCTGAATAACAGACATGATGGAACATAAAGCGCATCCCGGTGGCTGGTATTTTGCAGGGATGCGCTTTTTTGTGATCTGAAAACCAGATATGTCCATATCCCCCTTGCCATTCCAAGAGGCCTGGCTGCCAGGCGGCCGGGCGCGGAGCCGGGGGCCAGGGCCGTGGGCCGGGGCGGCGGATGCAGATCCTGCCGGCCCATGCGCGCAGGATCGGATCGCCGGGGCAGGGGCGGCAGGAAAGAGCGGCGTTGACGCCGCAGCCCCCTGCGTGCTACACAGCGCAAAATCAAGGCGCCTGCAGGCATGCCCCTGCAGGTGCGCGAGGATGGAAATGCTTCAGAAAGAACTCGTGGAATATATCGCCAGGTCCCTGGTCGACAATCCGGACCAGGTGCAGGTGCGCGAACAGGAAGGGGAACAGGGCACCGTGCTGCAGCTTTCCGTGCTGCAGGAAGACATCGGCAAGATCATCGGCCGCCAGGGGCGCACGGCACGGGCCATCCGCACGCTCATCGGTGCTGTCTCTGCCAAAAGCAAGAAGCGTGCCTTTCTGGAAATCGTGGAATAATGCCCTCGGATCTCGTGACCATAGGCCGTGTGCTCAAGCCGCACGGCATAGGCGGGGAACTGCTGGTGGAGTACTACGCAGAATCGCCCGCGCTCCTGGAAAAGCCGCTGCTCATGCGGGCCGGGCGCTTCGCTCCGCGCCCGGTGCGCCTCAGGGAGTGGCATCTTTGGCGTGACCAGCTCATCATCTCCCTGGAAGGGTGCTCCGGGCGTTCGCAGGCCGAGCATCTGCGGGGGCAGGAGATACTGATAGAAGCAGCCTGGCTGCCGCCGTCCGGAGACGATGCTCCCTATCTGCGTGACCTTGTGGGGCTGGAGGTCCGCCTGCCCTCCGGCGAGGCGGCAGGCGTGCTGGAGGATGTCCTCGAGCTGTCCGGGCAGGAGGTATGGAGCATCCGCGCCCCGGCGGAGCAGGGCGGATATGAGATCCTTTTCCCCGCCATGCCCCAGTTCGTGAAGGGCATCCATGTCTCTGCAGGCTTCGTGACCATCGACCCGCCGGAGGGGCTGCTGGAATTGTACCGCGAAGAGGCGGCCCGTGCCGCAGGCCCCGGGCAGGAGCGGTGAGGCGCATGCGCTACACCCTGGTGACGCTGTTCCCGGAATGGTTCGATTCCCCGCTTTCGTCAGGCCTGATGGGAAGGGCCAGGCAGGCAGGCATCGTGGAGTTCTGCTTTGCCGATCCGCGCGACAAAAGCACGGACAGGCACCGCAGCGTGGATGACAGCCCCTATGGCGGCGGGCCGGGCATGGTGCTCATGCTCGATCCGCTGGTGCAGACCCTGCGCCCCCTCTGCTCCGATGGCAAAAAGCGGCGCATCATCGCCCTGGCTCCTGCGGGCAGGCCGTTCACCCAGCGCCTCGCACGCGAACTGGCCCGGGAGGAAGACCTGGTCCTGGTGTGCGGGCGGTACGAAGGCTTTGACGCCCGCCTCTTCGATCTTTTGCCCGTGGAGCCCGTATGCGTGGGAGACGCCGTGCTCAACGGCGGAGAGGCCGCTGCGCTGGCCGTCATCGAAGCCACGGCGAGGCTGCAGCCCGGCTTCATGGGCAAAGAGGAGTCCGGCGATGAAGAGAGCTTCAGCGACGGGCTGCTGGAATATCCGCAGTACACGCGTCCCGCCACCTATGAAGGCTTGTCCGTGCCGGAGGTCCTCCAGAACGGCAACCATGCCGGGATCGCCTTGTGGCGCAGGCAGCAGTCGCTGCTGGCCACGGCGAAGCACCGGCCTGAGATGCTGGACCATGCCCGCCTTACCCTGGCAGACAGGGAGTTTCTGCGCTCCAGGCCCCGTTTCCGTCCGGGGAAAAACCTTTATGTCGCCCTGCTGCACCATCCCGTGCGATTAAAAAATCGCAGGACGGGCACAACTTCTTTGACAAA
>CACZQM010000050.1 GCA_902783285.1 uncultured Desulfovibrio sp.
GCGGCGAAGGCAGCTGCCAGCGCAAAGATGAACATAAACACTGCGAGACGTTTCATGAAAAACTCCTGACTGAAGTTGATGGAAAACCGGCTTCAGACAAACCATGCTCCATGCACGATGTCATTCCAGCTGCGCATTGAATGACATTATTTCTGCCATAATGCAACATTCTGCATCGTCAAAGGTGGCATGGCACGGTATTTTTCATTAATACGTAAAAAGGACAGCTGCATATCAGAGGAGCATCCATCTGATGCATGGAAAACGCACATCCTTGTGATGTGTTGCAAGGCAAGCCTTCCCGTGCGGTGGCAGCCGTGCGGCAGGGCGGCAGGACCGTCCGGCTCTTTGCGCCGGGATGCGCTTCCCGCAGGCGCATGGAAAATGCGCGCCGTGGCAGCGCCCATGCTTCCGGGGGCCGGGCAGGCCCCGGCCTCAGATGCCGGCCCCGGCCGTCCGCGCCACGTCAGCGAAACTCCCGCGCATGGCGGACAGGAAGCGCTCCGCGATGGGGGTCATCGGGCGGGAACGGCTGCGGATCAGGTAGAGGCGCGTTTCCAGCGTGGGCTCCAGGGGGCGGAAGGCGAGCCCGCTGCCCTCCGACGTATCGACCAGGTGCTCGAAGGTCAGCATGCAGCCCAGCCCTTCCCGCACGAAGACGGCGCCGTTGTACGCGAGGCTGAAGGAGCCTTCGAAGTCCAGTTCGCCGAGCATGTCCCCGCACCAGGCGGCGATCTCATGCCGCTGGCTCTGCTCGGAGGCGAACAGGGGGATGCCGATGAGGTCCCGCACCGTGACGCTCTCCCGGGCGGCCAGGGGCGAGCTTTCCGGCATGACCAGCCCCCACCTGTCCGCTTCGGGGAAGGGCAGGACGTCGTATTTCCGGTAGTCGGGCGTCTCGGCGAGCACGGCGAAATCCAGGAGCCCCTTGTCCAGCTTCTCATCGACCTGGCCCGTGTCGCCGCTGATGACCCTGTACCGGAGCCCGCGGTACTTCTCTTTCAGCGTGCGGATGACCCTGGCCAGGTAGCGTATGTGGTGCGATTCCGCCAGGCCGAAGGAAAGCTCGCCCCCCGTGATCTCGTTCAGCGCGCGGAACTCGCCTTCGATCTTCCGGGACATCTCCACGAGGTCGGACGCCCTGTCGCGCAGGAGCCTGCCCTCGTCCGTGAGCCGGATGCTGAAGCTGCGCCGCGTGAAGAGCTTCCGCCCCAGTTCCTCCTCCAGCGCCTTCAGCTGCTTGGACAGGGTGGGCTGCGTGACGTGCAGGCGTTCTGCGGCGCGGGTCATGTTCTCCTCGCGCGCGACCTCGAGAAAATATTTCAGGGTCCTGATCTCCATGGCCGATGCTCCCTGCGGGACCGCTATGCTATGCGTTTTTGGAATAACATAATATGAATAATAACCATTTGCGCGATCTTTGGCAAACGCCTAGCATGGGGATCCGACATGGGGCAGCTGCCGCCCCGGCCGTTCCGGGGCAGCGGGGCCCCACCTAAGGAGGACGCCATGACGCACAGCGCATGGAAAACCGTTTTGGCAGGCATGCTTTTTTGCGCCGCCCTCTCCCCCCTGCCGGGGATGGGCGCCGATGGACAAAAAACCGCGATCAGCGAGGCATCCATGATCCAGGCACAGCAGCTCGAACTCACGCAGGAATGGGACAAGGTCTTCCCCAGGAGCGGCAAGGTGGACCACCGCAAGGTGACCTTCGTGAACCGTTTCGGCATCACCCTGGCCGCCGACCTCTACGCGCCGAAAAACGCCACGGGCAGGCTCCCTGCCCTGGCCGTCAGCGGTCCCTTCGGCGCCGTCAAGGAGCAGAGCTCCGGGCTGTACGCCCAGGAGATGGCGGAGCGCGGCTTCCTGGCCATCGCCTTCGACCCCTCCTTCACCGGAGAGAGCGGCGGCCATCCCCGCTATGTCGCCTCGCCCGACATCAACACGGAAGACTTCAGCGCCGCGGTGGACTTCCTTTCCGCGCGGGAGGACGTCGATCCCGGGCGCATCGGCATCATCGGCATCTGCGGATGGGGCGGCATGGCCCTGGGCGCCGCCATCATGGACACGCGCATCAAGGCGACGGTGGCATCCACCATGTACGACATGAGCCGCGTGGCCGCCAAGGGCTACTTCGATGCCGCCGACACCCCGGACGCCCGCCATGAAGCCAAAAAGGCGCTGAACGCACAGCGCAGCGCCGACTACAAGGCGGGAAGCTACGCCCGCGCCGGCGGCGTCCCCGATGCGCTCCCCGCAGACGCCCCGTTCTTCGTCAAGGATTACTACGCCTACTACAAGACGCCGCGCGGATACCACGCGCGCTCCCTGAACTCCAACGAAGGCTGGAACGTCACCTCGGCCCTTTCGCTCATGAAGATGCCGCTCCTCGCCTACAGCGGCGAGATCCGCAGCGCCGTCCTCCTCATCCACGGCGAAAAGGCCCACTCCCGCTATTTCAGCGAAGACGCCTTCAAGATGCTCAAAGGGGAAAACAAGGAGCTCCTGATCATCCCGGGAGCCGTGCATACGGACCTGTATGACAATAAAAAAGCCATTCCCTTCGATAAGATACAGAGTTTCTTTGAGCAGAACTTGAAGTAAGGAGGTTTCCATGGGCAAGGTGCTCGTGATCACCACCAGCCTGCGGGCAAAGAGCAATTCCGACATCCTGGCCGGCCGGCTTGCTGCCGGCGCAAGGGATGCGGGGCATGACGTGGAGCTGGTCAGCCTGAAGGGCAAGGACATCCGGTTCTGCACCGGCTGCCTTTCCTGCCAGAAGACGCAGCAATGCGTCCTCAGGGACGACGCCGCCGCCATCGCGGAAAAGGTGAAGGCGGCGGACACCCTGGTCTTTGCCACGCCGGTCTATTACTACGGCATGAGCGGGCAGATGAAGACGCTGCTGGACCGGCTCAACCCCCTGTACCCTTCCGACTACCGGTTCCGCAGGGCCTACCTGCTCACGACCGCGGCCGAAGACGAGGCGTCCGTGCCGGAAAGGGCGGTGGACGGACTGCAGGGATGGATCGCCTGCTTCCCCAAGGCCAGGCTGGCCGGCTCCCTGTTCTGCGGCGGCGTGACGGGCCCGGGCGAATCGGAGGAGAACGATGGACAGATGGAAAAAGCCTATGCGTTCGGCAGGTCGCTGGAATAGCCTGGGGCGCCTGGCCCTGTGCGTGCCGGCCCTGCTCTTCTGCACGGCATCAGGCGCGGCCGCTGCGGATGCCCCGGCGGCCCGGGCGGACAGCCAGCCCGGTGCAGCCGTGAAGATCCGCGTGGCCGCAGGGCGGCAGGTGCGCACGGCCACGCTAGAGGACAATGCCTCCGCCGCAGCCTTCCGCAGCCTGCTGGCCCGCGGACCGCTGACCATACGCATGCAGGACTACGGCGGCTTTGAAAAGGTCGGTCCGCTGGGCACCGAGATCGTCCGCAGCGACGAAGACACCGCCATTTCCCCCGGGGACATCATCCTCTACCAGGGGGACAAGGTCACGATCTATTACGGAGCAAGCCGCTGGCGCCTGACGCGGCTCGGCCGCATCGACGGCGCCACAGCCGAAAATATGCGGGACTTCCTCCGGGGGGAAAGCCCGGAGGTCACCTTCGCGCCGGCGGAATGACACAGCGGAGGACGAGAGGAAGGCAGCTGCAGGCCGGAAGGGCAGGCAGCTGCCTTCCTTGCATGCTGGCTCCCTGACGCAGGCGGCGGCCAGCTCCGCCTCCCGCCCATACTCCCAAAGCACCAGGGCTTGAAGGCTTTTTTTAGTATGCAAAGGGACGTCCGGGATAGTGCTGGAACGTAGCGGCTGGATCGGGATGTGCGGAGCCCCCCTTCCGCTCAAGCCGTCCCCCCTGGGCTTCTGGAAAAGCTGCGTCAGCAGCCA
>CACZQM010000051.1 GCA_902783285.1 uncultured Desulfovibrio sp.
CCAACGATACCAGCCATGAAACGGCTCTCCGTGACCATCCTCCTGGCCCTTGCGCTCTGCGTTCCTGCCCGGCAGGAGGCGGCCGCGGCGGCCGCACCTGCGGACGGCTTCGTGCTGCTGCCCGGCGGCGAATCCTCCATGGGCAGCCCGGACCGGGAACGCCAGCGCCAGCAGGATGAGGTCCTGCACACGGTCAGGCTGAGCCCCTTTTATGTCGATCCCCATGAAGTGCGGCAGGACGATTACGAAGCGCTCATGGGCGTCAACCCCAGCGAGCATAAGGGCAGGGACCTGCCGGCGGAAAACATGACCTGGCTGGATGCGGTGCGCTACTGCAACGCGCTGAGCAAAAAGCGCGGCCTGGAGCCGGCGTACATCATCGACGGGGAAGCCGTGGCGTGGGACCGCCGCGCCAACGGCTACCGCCTGCTCACCGAAGCGGAATGGGAATATGCCGCGCGTGCCGGAACGGACACGCCCTTCAACGTGGGGAGCCAGGTGCACAGCGGCCAGGTCAACTTCGAATCGACCTATCCCTACCTCATCGAAGAAAACTACGTGTCGCAGCAGGATCCGAGCGTCCAGCCCAGCCCGTACCGCGGCGAGACCATGGCCGTCGGCTCGCTGGCCCCCAACGCCTTCGGCCTGCACCACATGCACGGCAATGTGTCGGAATGGGTCTTTGACTATTACGGCCCCTACGAGGCAGGGACGCCTTCCGATCCGTCCGGGCCTCCGGCCGGATCCCTGCGCGTGAACAGGGGCGGCAGCTACATCGACTTCGGCAAGCACCTGCGCAGCGCCTACCGCTCCGCGGCGAACCCCATCGATCCGGATCCCAACCTGGGCTTCCGCGTCTGCCGCAATGCGGCGCCCCTGGACGCCGTCGTCAGGACATCCGCCCCTGAGCGCATCGCCATGCCGGCGGAGCCCCGCGTGCTGGTCGCCTGCTTCTCCTATTCCGGCAACACCCGCCGCGCCGCGGAGATGATCAGCCGGAAGCTGCATGCCGACTTCTTTGAGATAGCCATGGAAGACCCCTACCGGGGCAACATCTACGACGTCAGCCAGAAGGACCTGAACAGCGGCTTCCGTCCGCCCCTGGCGCGGGACATCGACGTCAGCGGCTATGACGTCGTGCTGGTCGGCTATCCGACATGGTGGGCCACGATGCCCATGCCCGTCTTCACCTTCATGGAGGCGCATGACTGGAAGGGCAAGATCCTCATCCCCTTCAGCAGCCACGGCGGCACGGTCTTCGGCGACAGCGTCTCCGACTTTGCCAAGAGCGCTCCCGGCGCCTACGTGGGCGTAGGGTTTGAATTCCATTATTCCGGCGGCCGCAGGCTCGGCGAGCGCATCGACGCCTGGCTCAACAGCTCGGGACTGCTGAAATGAACCTGCGCCGCGCCGCGAAGCTGCCTGTTGACATCGCCATGGCGGCGATGCTGCTGTGGATGATGGGCTATCCCGTCACCCGGGGACTTTTGCGGCACGGGACAGTAGGATGCATCGTCATCGGGCTCTTCGTGCTCCACCACCTGCTCAACCTTTCCTGGCACCGCACCCTGCTGCGCGGACGCTGGAGCCGCCTGCGCCTGCTCAGCGCTGCCGCGGACATCCTCCTCATCGCGGCCTTTGCCTTCCTGCTGGCCAGTTCCCTGGCCATGGCCGGCGATGTCTTCCCCTTCGCCCCCTTTGCCATGCCGTGGTGGGGCAGGGACCTGCACTATGCATCCACGGCATGGATCTTCTCCCTGGCAGCCTTCCACATGGGGCTGCACGGGAACGCTTTCTGGGCAGGGCTGCGCGCCGCGGCCCAAAAGCTCCTGGGCAGGGCATGGCTGCCTGCCGCTGCGCTGCTGCTTGCGGCCGGCGCGGCCTCCTTCTGGAAGACGGACCTGCCGGAGCACATGCTCCTGCTGGACGCCGCCCCGGGGCAGCCTTCCCCCTGGCTTTTTTACGCACGGCTCGCCGGCGCAGGGATGTTCTGGGCCCTGCTCGCCCGCGTGGCGCGATGGCTCGCGCACGGGCCAGGCCTGCATCCTGATCCCATGGAAAACGACACATGACGGAGGTCATCATGAACGGTCTTGATCAGCATCCCCACATGACGGACAGTTCCCCCGGACAGCATGGCATGAGCCGCAGGGATTTTTTGCGCACGGCTACGGGCGCGGCGGCCGCCTCTGCCCTGGGCAGCACAGCTGCCGTGCAGATAGCCGCGGCCGACACGCCGGGGGCGGCCGTCTATTTCACCAAGGACATCAGCCCGGAGGGGCTCATCAAAGCCTATGAAGCCTGCGGGCGGAAGCTCACGGGCAGGATCGGCGTCAAGATATCCACGGGGGAGCCGGGGGGCCATCACTTCCTGGCGCCTTCCCTCATCGCTCCGCTGGTCTCCCGGCTGGACGGCACCATCGTCGAATGCTGCACGGCTTACGGCGGCGGGCGCGCGACTCCCGCCAGCCACTGGCGGACCATCGAACAGCACGGCTTCAAGGCCATAGCCCCCTGCGACCTCATGGACGAAGACGGCGAGCTCTCCCTCCCCGTCGAAAAGGGCTTCCACCTCAGGGAAAACATCGTGGGCGGGCATTTTGGCGCGTACGATTCCTTTGTCATACTCAGCCACTTCAAGGGGCATGCCATGGGCGGCTTCGGCGGCGCGCTGAAAAACATCAGCATCGGCATGGCCTCGCCCCGGGGCAAGGCCAATATCCATACGGCGGGCAGGACCAGCGACCCCGGGGCGCTCTGGTCGAACCTTCCGGAGCAGGACCACTTCCTGGAGTCCATGGCGGACGCTGTCAAAGCCGTATACGCTGCCAAGGGTGCGGAGCATTTCGTCTGCGTCAACGTCGCCAACAACCTTTCCGTCGACTGCGACTGCGACTCCCACCCTGCGCCTCCCCGGATGGCGGACATCGGCATCTTCGCTTCCACGGACCCCGTGGCCCTGGACCAGGCATGCTACGATGCCGTCTTCCGTTCGGAAGATTCCGGAAAGATATACCTCATCGAGCGCATGACATCCCGCCACGGCATCCATACCGTCGAGGCCGCGGCCAGGCATGGCATCGGCGTGGCCGCGTACAAGCTGGTCTCCTTGGATTGACAGGATGGCGCCCTCTTGCGCCCAACGCTTTTCAGCAAAAAACATGCCCCGCCTGCCGGGGATCAGGAACATGGAGAACGATATGGAAGAAAAGATCACGCAGACCGCGGGAAGGCAGCAGCTGGGGGGATTCGCCCCCTTGTTCGCGCATCTGAACGATGATGTGCTGTTCGGAGAGGTGTGGAACGGACCGGCCCTCAGCGTCAAGGCCAGGTGCGTCATCACGGTGGTCTCGCTGATGGCCTCTGGCATCACGGACGCGTCCCTGGCGTACCATCTTCAGAATGCCAAGGCGCACGGCGTGACCCGGGAAGAGATCGCCGCGGTCATCACCCACGCCACCATGTATGTCGGCTGGCCCAAGGGCTGGGCGGTCTTCCGCCTGGCAAAGGACATATGGAACGAAGAAGCTCCCGCAGCCACGGAAAAGGAAAAGTACCAGGCCTCGATCTTCTTCCCGGTCGGCGAGCCCAACCCCTACGGCCGCTATTTTTCGGGCAAAAGCTACCTCGCGCCCGTTTCCACGGAGCAGGTGCCGGTCTACAACGTGACGTTTGAACCGGGATGCATCAACAACTGGCATGTCCACCACGCAACGAGCGGCGGCGGGCAGATCCTGATCTGCGTCGGCGGCAGGGGCTATTATCAGGCATGGGGCGGCAGCGCCGTGGAGATGAAGCCCGGGAGCGTCGTCAACATCCCCGCGAACGTCAAGCACTGGCACGGCGCCGCCCCCGATTCCTGGTTCTCCCATCTTGCCGTGGAGGTCAGCGGAGAAGACGCCAGCAATGAATGGCTGGAAGCGGTGTCCCCGGAGGATTACGGCAAGCTGGCCTGAGTGGGCGGCAGAAATGAGGAATGGCGAAATGAGGAATAGGGAATGGCGGTGTGCCCTCCGGGCACGGCCTTCCACATGGAGGGGATATCCGCGGAGCGGATACCTTCATTCCTGATCCCTGATCCCGCATCCATGCTGTGCCGCAGTGATGCGGCGGGATAAGCTCCTGTCAGAAAACCATCTGGCAGGAGCTTTTCTGTTGGCTCCATCCGCACAAGCCCGCCTCCCTGGGGAGGGTCCCTGAGCGCAGCGAAGGGGGGAGGGGTCGGCCATCACGGCAGGTCTTCCGCCAGGGACAGCAAGGAGGCGTCATGGACTTCAGCCAGCCCGTGAGGGGCACGGTCTTCGACAGCGACGGCGTGGTCGTGGACCGCATCGACGACGAAGGCAACATCTGCCGCACGCAGGACGTGACGGAGATCCTGCGCGCCAACCATGCGGAGCAGATGGAGGACCGCTTCAGGGGCTTCCGCAAGGCGCCGGCGTTCCGCAGGGTGGCGAGCATCCCGGTGGCCGCGGTGGACATCGCGGCAGCGCAGGGCATCGACCTCTTGAA
>CACZQM010000052.1 GCA_902783285.1 uncultured Desulfovibrio sp.
GAAACGATCTCTCCCACGAAGCTGTCTATGGTATTGGGCGGGACATGGAAACCCGTGTACTGCGTGAGCGTGGGGGCTGCGTACACCGCCACGATGCTGGCGCCTGAAGCCTTGGCCAACATGCAGGCGTATTCCGCAACGGTCTTGCTGTGCTCGGACATGTCCAGCGCGCAAACGATCTTTTCAAGCTTTGGCATGGCTGCCTCCTTCGGTTTCCAAATGCATATGTGCCTGGCCGCTGCCCAGGCTCCCTGCTCAAGATAAGCTGTTTGAAGGCAAGTTGCAAGCACTCAGGACACGGGTTTTTGCCCCTGTGCGCTCCTTTCCATCTCCGCCAGCATATCCTGTGCAGCCTGGACAGCGCCATGCATGTCGCCGGAATCACAAGCATCCCTGACGCACAGGGCCATGTCCGCCAAAGACCGCATCCCGTAGGTGAGCGCAACGTCAGACACGTTCCCGGCAGCCGGGCCCAGCGCAGCAGGATCGCCCGCGTCCAGCGCTTCCCTGACGGCCCGGCATCCCGCCAGGAGCAGGCAGGCAGGATCCTCCATGTCTTCCGCCGGCTCATCCTGTGCCGCAGCGGCCCCCCCTCCGCTGCCGCCGGGATCCTGGGATGGACCTTCTGGACCAGCGGCATCCCCGTCCGCCTTCATCGCTGCCGAAAGTTCCACGATGTCCGGGGAGGGATCGCTGCCGCCGGGCAGCATGTCGCGGGGCCCAAGGTCCACAACGGCTGCGTCTTCCTCCCCCCCGGCCGTGACGACATGCTCCTGGGGAAGGTCCACGATATCTTCCATGGCGTCTTCCGGAACGTCATTGCCGGCCGGCAAGAGCTCCAGTTCCTCACCCTGCCTGCCCGCGCCTCCGAAAACAGAGGAAAGCCAGCTTCCGGAATCCTTTCCTGCATTGCTGTCCAGGGAAAGGAGGCCGCCGGTCTTTCCTGCGCCTTCCGCTGGTCCTCCCGCGCCAGGCAGGCCTTCCGGGCTTTCCTCCGGGGGCGCAAGAGGTTCCCGGCCGCCATCGCTGCCGCTTTCAGGCTGGGAAAAGGCCCCGGCGGCCCCTCCCCGGTCGTCCGGGACCTGGGGAGAGCCTCCCATGGGGGCTTCGGGACCTTTGCCGCCGTCTCCGCCGGCATCCGGCTCGAGGCCCTTGCCCGCGGAAGCGGATCGTGCAGGAAGCCCGTCCGCCGGCAATGGCCGCCGCGTCCTCCCGCCCGTTTCACACAGCCAGCGGACCATGGCGCGCAATTCCCTGGGCAGGACAGGCAAAGGGAGCCATTGGCCGCAGCCTGCATCAGCCATCCGCAGGGCCTGCTCCCGTCCCGTGGCCAGGAGCAGGAACGGAACGGCAGGAAGGGAACGTTCGCCTTCCTCCATGCGGATCCCGGCAATGGCACGGATGATGTCATCCTCGCCAAGCGCGCCGTGGAAGATCACCAGCGCGGCAGGCTCCACGGCATAAAGGCGCACGGCCTCCATGGCGCTGCCGGCTTCCCAGATGCGGAAGCCCAGCCCTCCAAGGAAATCCGCCCAGATCCGGCGGCGCAGCCCGTCCTCCGAAGAAAGGATGACGATGCCCGGCGCACCGCTCCCCTCCGGGGCCGCGATGCCCGGCACGCTTTTGACGGTGGTCCCGTCCTGTTCCAGCGCATCGAATTCCATGCTGAAGGAGACAGATGTCCCTTTGGGTCCGCTGTCCAGCAGAAGTTCGCCGCCGTGCCTCGCGACCAGCTCCCACAGGCGGGCAAGGAGCAGGCTGTGCCTGCCGTGCGGCGGGCAGCCCTGGCCGCTGTCGGTTATGTCGAACATCAGATGCCCGGGATGCGTGCTGCTCTCCAACCGGCGGACACGCAGGCTGACCGTTCCCGAGGACGAAGCACGCACAGCGTCTGCCATGAACTGGCCGAGAAGGGCATTCAGGCTGGCCGCGTCGCCGCGGAATTTCCTCCCGATGTGCGGGGAAACATACCATGCCAGTCCCAGCCCCTTTTCCTCGGCTTCTTCATGGACAGACTGGAATGCCGCCTGTATGACGGTGCGCAGATCGAACACGCTGTCTTCGGGAGCGGGAAGGGGCTGATCCGGCGGCAGGGCCCGGACTTCGCCCGCGATGCCGCGGGCAGCCGCCACCATGTCGTCGGCATGGACAACGATATCCGCCTTTTCCTCACCGATGCCGGCCCTGCTCAGGGCCTGATCCAGCCTGCATGAGGCATCGAGCAGTTTTTCGACCCCTTCCCGCACCTTTGCGGGAACGGCATCGTCCTCATCGCCAGGGGAGCTTTCCATCTCTTCGCTGGCCGGCGGAAGGAGCGCCATCGCAGGCTCTTCGGCCCGTGCCCTCTGCGGGGATGCCGAGGCCATCAGCACGATGCCGGCAATGATGCCCGCTTCCAATGCCGCAAACGGGATCTCTCCTCCTGTCCCCGTCCTGAGTCCGTACAACGCAGCCACGCCGCCGGCGGCAAGGAGCAGGCAGCCCGCAGAATAATGCAGGCTGCCGTTCACGCCCCGGAAGATCAGCACGAACGCGGGCAGGAAGCACAATGCGGCGAACAGCGGCCACAGCACGAGCAGGCGTGCAGCCCAGGAAAGCGAAGGCACCAGGGGAAGCAGCGCCAGCACGGCGCCGGGCAGGGCAAGGAGCATATAGAAGATGTCCGTCTTCCGGGCAGTCCTTCCCGTGGACATCACGGCCCGTCCGGCATGGGGCAGCAGCATCAGCGCCATTCCTGCCGAAAAGACGCAGCAGACGGTCTGCAGGTCCATCTTCCCGCCGGCCGTGGGGACGCCGAACCATGCATGCACGGCGCAGGCTGCTGCAAGCAGCCCCGTCCACAGGTGCCCGTCGCTCCTGCCAGACAAAGAAAGCAGTATGCAGCATAGCGAAAGCAGGCCCAGGGCGGCGACCGCGGCCATCCTCAAAAGACCCGAAGCCATGACGGGCGGATCCTCCACGGCGCTCAGCCGCGGCGAGAACCATAATCCGGGCGTCCCGCGCATCCGCACCATGACTTCCCTGTCCCTTTCCGCATCCAGGAGCCACGACGAATACCGGCTGGATCCGGCCCTGCTCCAGGACTGCCCATCGTGCGAAGTCCAGACCTCATCGCCGCCTGCCGTCTGCGTGCCCAGGCAGAGCCATGCCCTGTCGGGGAGCCCCTCCATGCCCTCCAGGGAAAGACGCATCCACACGGGGCCTGTCCCGCGCCAGCCGATGCCCATGCCCCAGGGCGCAAATCCATCCTTCCCGGCAAGGGCTTCCACCAGGGTCAGCCCCCCCTGGGGATCCTGCAGGAAAAGCGCACGATCCAGCAGGCCGGCGCGCAGGCTCCCCCCTGCCGCACGCGGGGCAGGATCGCTGAGGCCGGGCCCTGCCAGGACGCCGTCCGCCGCCTGGTGCACGCCCCCGCCGGCGGATCCCGGGGCAGCGGCAAGCATGGACGGGGAACTGAGCAGCGCAAGCATGAGCGCCAGGGCTGCAAACAAGAGGCTGTATCGTACAGATGCTGGATTCATCGCAAAATGTTCCTATCGGATATGTTCCCTGGCAGGCTTTCCCTCCGGATCCAGGGCGTCCGGACTGGCTTCTGTGACGGCGCGCCATGCAGACTGGGCCTCGGGGCTGCGCTGCTTTTCCAGGAGCCATGCGCGCCTTGTGAGCGCGGGAAGGAAAACAGGATCCAGCCTGAGTGCTTCGGCGCAGGCGCTCAATGCAGCATCCAGGCGCCCCCTCTGTTCGAGCTCCTGCGCAGCGACGACGCACAGCTCCGGCATGATCCTGGACAATTCCTTTCCATTGGACAGGGTGAAGCCAGGATGGGCTGTGGTGACATCCTTCCAGAAGCGCACGGCTTCGGCGGCGCGCTCCAGGTCGACGAGCATGGTTATGCCCTTATTGAATATGGCATTCTTGTGCGCAGGGGCGTAGCCAAGCGCCTCTTCATAGCACCGGACGGCGGCCTCAGGCTCGCCCCGCATGCGGTGCATGGTGCCTTTGTCCGTGCGCACATCGGCATTGGAGGGCTCCAGGGAAAGCGACCTGCCGTAGGCCTCGATGGCGCCGTCCGGATCCCCGGCATCGTAGCAGGCATCGCCCAGGCGCGTCCAGAGGCGGGCTTCGCCCGGGGAAGAAAGCGCAGCCTGGCGGAGCCTGGCTATCTCCTGCCCGATCTCACCGGCCCCGTTTTCCGCAGATCCCTGCCGGGGAGGCTGTACGGCGGGCACGGACTGCTGGGGGGCAGGAGGCTGCGCGCTCCCGGAACGGAACAGGGCCCCGAACGAAAAGCCCATGCCAAAGCTGGCAAGGCATAAAATGACCGCCGTGCTGATCAGCACCGTCCCGCTCTGCCGCTGCCTTTCCATCAAACTCCTCCTCAGGAAAGCCGCCTCAGAGGACGGCTGTCTCTGTCCAGCCCTCGCCCGCAGCGACCGCGGCAGCGTCTGCCCCGCCGAGCACGCAGGGGAAGGCGCCTTGCAAGGCATGGTCCAGGTGCGGCGCAAAGTCATGGAAGTCCCGGAGGCCCGTCCCGAGCATCTCTTCCCGGATGCGCTGCCGTTCTTCGTCGCTCTCGCCGGAAAGCCAGCGGGCAAAGCCCGCGGCGCCCTTCGCCCCGGGCAGCATGTAATGGTCCATGTCGCCGATGGCGCCTACCACGGCCCGGGTGATGTCCGCTTCGGAAAGGCGGAGCCCGGAAAGGTATCCCGCTGCCCCCTGGTACGCCTCCAGCGTCCTGCGGACATTGGGATCGCGGTACGAAACAAAGATGAAGTCCCCCGTGGAACGTGAGTAGCTGGCGCTGCACCCGTAGGCGCCGCCCTGGACGCGCACCCTGTCCCAGAGGTAGCCCATGCGCAAATGGCGCAGGACGACGGCATGGGAACCGCTGTAGGCGTAGCCGGCCCCCCCGAGCTTCATCCCCAGCCCCACGTAGTTGACCTGCGAAGGCGCGCTGAGCAGTTCACCGCGGGAGGGGTGAGGCAGGGCGAGCTCTGCAGGAGGCAGCTTTCCCCCCGGCAGGCGGAGGACGATGCCGGACAAAGCCGGTTCGCTCTTGCCCAGGAGTCCTGCATCTGCGGTGAGGTCGACGACGGCGCCCTCCCCGCGCACGGCGATGCTGTGGAGCTCTTCCAGGTCGGCAAGCACGGAAGGCCAGTCCTTTTCGATGCGCTCCGGCAGGGTGCGCACCCAGGCCAGGGCGCTCACGCCGCCCATCACCTCGCTCATGCATCCCGCCTGGGAAAGCCTGCCGCCCAGCCGCAGGCGCACAAGGGCGTTGCCGGCGGGGACGACGGACTGCTCCATGCGCGCCTTTTCCTCAAGGACCATCTGAAGGAAGCGCTCCCTGTCCGAGAAGTCGGGTTCGCACAGGATCTCCTCCATCAGCCCCGCCATGCCCCCGATGTTCCCGGCGGTGCATTTGGACGAGACCATCAGGAGGGGGATGGGGGATCCGTCGGAAAGGCGCGTGAACACCATGGGTGATGCGCCAAGGCCGCCGGTGCGCGCCGCGATGTCGAATCCCAGGTCCACGAAGCTGCGGCGCTTCGTGCCCATTTCGGTGAGCGCCCGGGCATACAGCGGCAGGAGGGGCAGGAGCCTCGCCGGCACGGAAGAAAGCCCGAAAGCCAGCCTGGCATAGACGATGCCCGTGGTGTCCAGCTCATGCGCCAGCACGGTGACGCCCGTTTCCCGGGAAAGGCGGCTGGGGATGATGATGTTCTCCGGGGGCATGTCTGCACGCCCGAGGCTGGGCACGGTGCTCAGGGCTTCCTGGCTGTCCGGCCTCTGCTGCGCTTCGTGCAGGAGCGCGGCGGCTTCCTCGACGCCCTCGCGCTCCGCAGGCCCCATGGATCCGCGCAGCGCTTCGAGGCGGGAAGATTCCGCTTCCTGCCGCGCTTCCGCCAGCCCTTCTTCGGGGCTGACGACGACAAGTACGCGGTGGGGGTTTTCCAGGAACCAGCGGCGGATGGCGTTTTCAAAGACTTTTTCTCCGGAAGCAAGGCGCGCCTTTACCGAAGCAAGGGGCTTTTCCCATGCCAGGGGGGCAAGGGGGTCGCCATCGTACAGCCAGTCCGACAGGCTGGCGAGCATGGCGGCAAGGCCGCGCGGCAGGGAACCGGTGTTGTTTTCGCGCAGGGCGAATTCCAGCGTGTTGAGCGCAGCCTGCACAGCCTGCCCGGGCACGCCTTCCTCCGCCAGTCCCGCCAGGGTGTCCAGCATGAGCCGTTCCATGGCAGGGGCATCTTCCTTGCAGACAGAAAGCAGCCCCATGGAAAAATACGCCTGGCGCAATTCGCTTTCCAGCCCGCATCCGGCAATGTCTTCGCCCAGGCCGGAATCCAGGAGCGCCTTGCGCAGCGGGGACCCCGGCAGCCCGGCCACGATATGCTCGAGCATGTCGAGGACGAGCATCTCCTCGGTCTCGCGGGTCTCGCAAAGCAGCCAGTTGACGGCGGCATGGGGCTTTTCCCCGCCTTGGCCGGAAGCGGCATAGGCCGCATCCACCCTGCGCGGGGCCGTGAACCGCGGCTGGAGGGGTACCGAAGAATCCACCTTGCGGTACGCATAGGGAGCCAGTTCTTTTTCCAGCCGTGCGAGCCTGGCGTCCTCGGGATCGTCGCCCCAGAAGAAAAAGCGTGCGTTGGAAGGATGGTAATAGGCTTCGTGGAACGCGCGGAACTGGCGGAAGGTGAGTTCGGGGATCTTCTCCGGATCGCCCCCGGAATCCAGGCTGTACAGCGTATCGGGAAAGACGGCGTGCTGGCACTGCTCCTGGAGCACGGACTCCGGCGAGGAATACACGCCCTTCATCTCGTTGTAGACAACGCCCTTGTACTGCCATTTCCCCCCGTCCACAGGCTCGATGTGCCAGCCTTCCTGCCGCAGGACGTTCTCGTCGATGCGCGGGTGGAACACGGCGTCCAGGTAAACGTCGATCAGGTTGTAGAAGTCGCTGAGGTTGCAGCTCGCCACCGGATAGCAGGTCTTGTCCGGATAGGTCATGGCGTTGAGGAAGGTCTGGAGCGAACTTTTGAGCAGTTCGGCAAACGGCTCCTTGACAGGGTACTTTTGCGATCCGCAGAGCACGGAATGCTCCAGGATGTGCGCCACTCCGGTGGAATCCCTGGGCGGCGTGCGGAAGCTGACGCCGAAGGACTTGTTCTCGTCGCCATTGCATATGGAAAGGAGCTCCGCGCCCGTGGCGACATGCTTCCACAGGCGCGCCGCGCCCCCTGTTTCCCTGAGGTTTTCTTCGCGCACCAGGCGGAACCCATGCTTCTCCATGAATATGCTCCAAAAAATGTTGATGCCGCCATCTGCAGGAGGCGGTCCGGCCTGCGCCGCTCAGCAGCTGGCGGAAAGAAGGGCTTCTTCGACCTGCCCCAGCAGGGCGGGATCGCTCCCGCACAGCGCCTGCACAGCGTCAAGCAGTCCTTCCACAGGCATCCTCAGCGTTTCCTTTCCATCGAAAATGGTGCAGAGGCCGTCTTTGACCGTCACACGGTAGGCGCGCACGATGCGCCTGCCCGCCCGCTCCTTGAAAAGGGCGTAGACCTGGCTGTTGGTGCCGGTCATGTACAGCTTGTGGTGCGTGAGCACCCCGCTCTCCTCGTCCTCCCAGACGGCCTCGGCAAAAAGCCGCCCCTCAAAGGACAGTCTGGCTCCGTTTTCCAGGACCAACGCGATATGTTCCATAGGCATTCCGGGCAATGCTGCTCATGTTTGGATGTAGAATGTTAAAATTAGCACGGATCCTGTTGCACTGTCAATTGAGCAATTAATAACGGCTTGAAATAACAATGCTTATTTTTACAACATATTACCATCCGTCCTACCCCTTGCAAGCTTGCGCTCCCAGGGCTACAAGGGGGCATCTGCCCGATATCAGGAAGGCTCCCCATGCAGTACTGGCTTTTCAAATCCGAACCCGGATGCTTTTCCCTGGACGACCTGGAATGCTCCCCCGGCGCCACCACCCCCTGGGACGGCGTGCGCAACTACCAGTCGCGCAACCTCATGCGCTCCATGCGCAAGGGAGACAGGGGCTTTTTCTACCACAGCGGCAAAAAACCGCATATCGCCGGACTTGTCGAAGTCGTGCGTGAAGCCTACCCTGACCATACGGCGCAGGACGCGTCGTGCGGGCATTTCGATCCCCGGGCCACGCCGGAAGACCCCATCTGGTACATGGTCGATGTGCGCCTTGTCCGCCGCTTTGCCCGCCCGCTGTACCTCGAAGACCTGCGCAGGGAAGCAGAGCTCGCCGGCATGGAGCTTTTGCGCCGCGGCAGCCGCTTGTCTGTGCAGCCCGTGGAACAGGGAGCCTTTGAGCACATCCTGTCCATGGCAGGGGAGCGCTGACCGTGTGGCGCTGCGCCCCTGCCTGCCGCCGCACGGGCGGCTTTTCCCGCGGTGCTGCCATGGATGCGGCTTGCCGCGGCATCATCAAGGAGTTGCCATGATCATCGACACCTTCCCGCGCGGGGCAGCATACGACCTCGGCCCTGTCTGGAAAAAGATCTTCCCGGAGATCGCCTCCCTTGCCCGGCTCGGCGCCCAGGCTGGTGAAGGGCGCCGCCTCATCGCAGGCGGTCCCGGCCAGGGCGGCGCCTACGCCAATGTGGAAGAATACGCCCCAAGGCGCAGGGAAGACGCCCTGTACGAAGGGCATGCCGCCATGGCAGACGTGCAGATCGTGCTCGAGGGCGATGAGTTCATCGACATCTTCCCCTTGTGCGGCGGCGAAGCAGAAGCCTCGCGCGATGATGCACGCGACCTGGTGTTCTACGCCGGCAAGCCTGATGCCGCGGCGCGGATCCATCTGCGCCCGGGGCTTTTTGCCCTCATCATGCCCGGAGAGGCCCACATGCCCTGCCTCGCGGCAGGATCCGCCAGGGTGCGCAAGCTGGTGGTGAAGATACCGGCGGATTCGCTGCGCGTCCCCGCCGGGGCATGATCTTCCGGGGCAGCCTCCCCGCCCATGACGCGGGAGCCTGCCGCATGCTGGCTGCGGCATGGGCAGCGTTCAAAAATTTTTCCCTTTCCGCCTTTTTCCACGCAGCCATGTTCAAAAAACATGACCGATCCAGGCGGTAAGCACAGGCAACATCATCATATCAAATTTTCAACTTATTGAAAAAATAATGTTTTTATTTTTTGGCATGGTTATTGCAATATAGTTGTCGATTCCTTTGAAAAAAATTTCTCCCAGCCCGGCGGATCCCTCACCGCCGGGCTTTTCCTTTGCCCCCGGAACGCTTGCCTTTCTTTGGGAACGGGTGCAAACTGCGCAAAACTTTCTGGAGGAACAACTATGAGTCTCTGCCCCTGCGGTTCCGGTCGGGAACTTGATGCATGCTGCGGTCCGTACATCGACGGGCTTGCCAAGGCCCCCACGCCCGAAGCCCTCATGCGCGCCCGCTACACGGCGCACTGCCTGCAAAAATACCAGTATCTCACCGACACCACGCATCCGCAGTTCCGCGAAGACGCCTCGGCAGACGATATCAAGGAATGGTCCTCCCTGCTCACCTGGGAAGGGCTGGACGTGCTGGAGACCAACGGCGGCGGCGAAGGCGACGAGACCGGCGAGGTGCAGTTCTGCGCCCATTACAGCGTGCAGAACGTGCCTCAGGAATTGCGCGAGGATGCCTTTTTCCGCAAGGAGGACGGCGAATGGTTCTACGTGGAGGGCAATGTCCACGCCAAGCAGCCCGTCCGCCGCGAAACGCCCAAGGTTGGCCGCAACGACCCCTGTCCCTGCGGCAGCGGTAAAAAATACAAGAAATGCTGCATGCCCCGCTAGGAGCCAGCCAGCAAGCCAAGGCCGCGCCCGGCGTGCGTCCGGCGCGGCACGGCGCCCGCAGCGCGCCCCCTGCCATTTTTAAGGACTGCCCATGAATGCCGCCCCCTTCCGCCTGCTCCGCCCCCTGGTGCTGGCTTCTGCCTCTCCGCGCAGGATAGGCTTCCTCCTCTCCGTAGGGCTGCGGGCCGAAGTGCATCCCGCGTCAAGCCGTGAGCCGCGCCCCCTCGGCGGGGAGGACCCCCTCGCCTACACGCGGCGCTGCGCCGAAGCCAAGGCCCTTTCCGTTGCGGCAGAACTGGGAGCCAGGTTCGACGCTCCGGCAGTGCTGGCGGCGGATACCGCGGTGATCCTGCGTGACGGAGGCGGCGCGGAGATCCTGGGCAAGCCGGCTGATGAGCGCGAAGCCTTGTCCATGCTGAAAAGGCTCAATGGCCGCACGCATCAGGTGGCCACGGCCTGCTGCCTGGTCTGGGACGGGCAGAAAGACATCTTCGACGACGTTGCCGAAGTGGAATTTGCCCGCTGGCCCGACGCTTCCCTGGAAGCCTATGCCCGCAGCGGCGATCCGCTGGATAAGGCAGGCGCCTACGGCATCCAGGGCAACGGCGCCTTCCTCGTGCGCGAGGTGCGCGGCTCCTGGTCCACCGTCGTGGGCCTGCCGCTCGACCTCGCCCTGCGCAGGATGCTCCAGGCCGGCATCCTGGCGGGCGCCCGCTGAGGCGCCCCTATATCTGCTTCGGTTTTAAAAAGTCAGGCGGGGGCGTGCATTCCGGATCGCCTTTTTGGCAGGGGTCGTCCTGTGCGCGCAGCGAAAGCCACAGGAAGGCCGCGGCCACCGCAAACCCCAGGACATCGGCCAGCGGCATGCACACCCATACGCCGTCCAGCCCGAAGACAGGCGGCAGGATGAGCAGGAGCGGGAGCAGGCATATCATCTGGCGCAGCATGGAGATGAGGCTGGCGATCTTGGCAAGCCCCATGGACTGGAAATAGGTGCCGATGATGATCTGCGGGCCCACGCAGACGAACATGGCGCCCATGATGCGCAGGCCGTGCTCTGACACCTCCACCAGCGGACCGTGGTCGGTGAAGATGCGCACCAGCGTCCCGGGGATGAAAAAGCTGCCCAGCGTGCCGGTGAGCGTGATCAGCGTGCCGGCGATGAGCCCGTAACGCAGCGCCTGGCGCACGCGCTCCGGCTTGCGCGCGCCGAAGTTGAAGCCGATGATCGGCTGCATGCCCTGGCCCAGGCCGACGACGCTCATGCCCGCCACCATCATCAGCCGGTTGATGATGCCGAAGGCTCCCACGGCCAGGTCGCCGCCGTTTTCCAGCAGGGCGCGGTTGAGCACGACGACCACGACGCAGGCGCAGAAATTGATCAGGAACGGCGCCATGCCGATGGACAGGATCTGCTTCATCCAATCCAGGCGCAGGCGCCATATCCCGCGGCGGAAGCGGATGAGGGCGTTGTTCCGCGCGAAATGCAGGATCAGCCAGGCATCCGAAAAAAGCTGCCCCAGCACCTGGGCCAGTGCGGCGCCGCGCATGCCCCAGCCCCACCAGTTGATGAAGACAGGCGAAAACACCACGATGCCCACGGAGGTCATGAGCGCCGTGCACATGGCGGTCTTGGCGTAGCCGGTGGCGCGCGTCAAAAAATTGAACCCCAGGACCAGGAAGCCGACGGGAGCGGTCACGATGAGCGGCACCATGAAGTCATGGGCGTCGGGCAGGGTCTCGGAACTGGCGCCGAAAAACAGCAGTATGGGGTCGAGGAACAGCCAGAAGACCACGCCGAAGAGGACGCTGGCGACGATCTCCAGAAGCACGGAATGCCCCAGCATGGCGTTGGCCTTCTGCATGTCGCCGCGTCCGAGCTCGATGGAGCAGAGGGCGGCGCAGCCCATGGCCACCAGCTGGCAGAAGGCCATGAGCAGGTTGATCGCCGGAAAGGTGACGGCCATGGCGCCCAGGGCCGTCGGCCCGATGCCATACCCTATGTAGATGCTGGAGATGACCTGGTTGAGCGCGATGATCACCATGCCGATGATGGCCGGTATGGAGTAGGCGATAAGGAGCCTGCCCACGCTCTTCACGCCCATCTCGTTTTCCTGGGTATCCTGCGCCATGCCGTTGTCCTTGTCTGTGCGGTGCGCGGGCGCGTCAGGCCGTCCCGCTGGGCCAGTATCCAAAGAAACCCCGTGCGCTGTCAAGGAAGGCAGGGCAAAAATGCGCGCCCCCCTTCCCCATCAGCCATGCGCCCCGGAAACAGAAGACCGGGCGCGCACGCCCGATCCCCCTTCGCGCAGAGCAGGCAGCCGCCTTACTTTTCCGGCTCGCCGTCCTCGCCGAGGAACGGCAGCGGCGTATCCAGGTCGAGCAGGATCACGCCCACGAGGTACGATATCCACGCCGCGTATTCTTCGGCGCTCCAGCCCAGCAGCTTGGTCAGGCGGCGGTGCATGCCGGGCGTGGTGATGGCCCAGTAGAGCTGGGCGGCGCGCTCCTCGCTCAGCCCGGGGCGGAGCATGCCGTCCTGCGCCATGATGTGCACCGACTTGCGGCACTTGTCCAGGAGCATCATGCCCTGGTCGTATTCCTGCTCGGCGAACTCCGGGGAAAGCATGCTCATGCCGCGCATGATGTCGAACACAGGCAGCGCGTTCTCCATGAGCACGGAGTAAAAATGCCCTATCTCCCGCACGCGGTCCCTGCCCTTGAGCTTGGGTATGGAATCGCGGATGGTGTCGTACCGCTTGGCCTCCACGGTGTTCTCCAGGATGGCGGCGAGGACCCCTTTCTTGGAGCCGCACACGGCATACACCGTCTGCGGCGCGACCCCGGCCTCGGCAGCGATGGCCTCCAGGGTCATGTCGGCGTAGCCTTTTTCCCGCACCAGCTTCATGGCGGCGTCCACGATGCGGCTCTTGGTCACCGCGGCCTGCTCCATGCGGCGCGGCGAATGATAGGTGCGCTTCTTCCTGCCCGCGGTACGCGATGCTTCTTCAGGTTTTTCCATATCGGCCTTCCAATGAATATATCAATGCTGATTTGATGGATATCCTATCTTTTCAACATAAAAATCTCAAGTGAAAAATAATCCGCATCCGCAGCATGCTTCTTTTTTCACGGGAAAAAGGTATTGACAAATCCTGGGATTTAGTTAGAAAAGTTCTTATTGAATAGTTTTTAAATTTTCAAAACTCAAGCCCGGGACCGGGCAAAAACGTACACGGAGCATGCCATGGCCTACACCCTCTACAAAGCCCCCAACTGCATCCGCTGCCGCATCACCCATGAATTCATGGACGCCAGGGGCATCGCCTACGGCGCCTACGACCTGGAAGCCGACAAGGACATCGTCAACGGTTTTTACCGCGCCAACCGCAAATTCCTGCACCGCAACGAAACGGGCGTGGAATTCCCCATGTTCCACGATGACGACGGCGACGTCGTGCTCCAGGGATCGGGCGTGGTCATCTCGTACCTGCTGGCCGGCAAGGCGCTCATCGATTCCGGCGCCGTTTCCGAAAGCAAGATGCTGCACGGCTGGATCTCCGGACTGAACGTATCCAAAGTCCCCGCTGGAGAAGAAGACCATTTTGCCGAACTGGTCACGGTCCTCGGCAAGGGCGGGCTCAAAGTCGTCCTGGACAGCGACGGGCGCAACCCTGCCCTGCTCGAAAAACTGATCGCCACGGGCGCCCTCACCCGCATCCGGGTGAACATCCCCGGACCGGCCTCCGCCTACCCCCTGGCGGCGGGCGGGGAAGCCCCTTCCAGGGAGGACCTGGGCAGGACCATCGCCCTGGCCCGCGGCTTTGCCGACCATGCCATCCGCCTTTACCTCGAACCCATCCCGCAGCCTGATGGCTCCCTTGCCTGGCTCAGCCCGGCAGACGCCGCCCTTGCGGGGAAAATGGTCGCCGAGGCCTGCGGCGACATGCTCATGCCCTTCGGCATCCAGGCCAGCGCTGAGACCGCCGGCCTGGAGCCCCTGGCGAACCTGCTCCCGTACCGCTCCAAGGTGCGGACCGCCCTGCCCAAGACAGACATCATCAAAGACGCAGAATGACAGCGAGCGGGGGGCACAGCCCCCCGCTCTTTTCCGCATCTTCTTGTGCCCCAATGAACGATATGGACATTGCCGTCCGATTGCCGTATGCATAAGATACGTTCAAACGGCAAGCGGACGGGCGCATGAAAAGAGCGACCCAAGCCCCTTGCGCGATGCAAAACAGGAATTCACGGGGGCCGCGCTCCCGTTCCTTCAGGAGGTTATCATGGCTCTTCGCATCACTGTCATCGGCGCCGGTCCGGGAGGCTACACCGCCGCTTTCGACGCTGCGAAACGCGGCGCCGAAGTCACCCTTGTGGAAGCCAAATGGCTTGGCGGCACCTGCCTCAACTGCGGCTGCATCCCCACCAAAACGCTCAAGTCATCCGCCGAAGCGCTGGAGACCATGCACCGCGCCGCGGAATTCGGCATCAAGGCCGAAGGCTCCGCCAGCGTGGACATGCCCGCCGTCATCGCCCGCAAACGCAAGGTCTCCGAAACGCTGCGCGGCGGGCTTGAAAAGACCTGCGCCAAGCTCAAGGTCAAGGTCGTCATGGGGGTCGGACAGGTGGTCAGCGCCAGCCTCGTGCGCGCCACGCTCGCCGACGGCAGCGTGCAGGACATCGAGGGCGACAAGGTGATCATCGCCACCGGCTCCGACGTGCTCAACCTTCCCTCCCTGCCCGTGGACGGCAAATACATCCTCTCCAGCAACGAGGCCCTGGAACTGGACCACGTCCCGGCGCGCCTGGTCATCGTGGGCGGCGGCGTGGTCGGCTGCGAGCTGGGCTTCATCTTCCGCGCCTTCGGCAGCGAAGTGACCATCGTCGAAGGCCAGGACCGCCTGCTCCCCGTGCCCTCCGTGGACGCCGAGATGAGCAAGCTGCTCCTGCGCGAGGCCAAGAAAAAGGGCATCAAGGTGGAGCTCTGCCGCACGGTCAGCAGCGCCCGCGTGGAAAACGGAGCCGTCTTCGCCGATCTCGGTCCTTCCCCCTTCGTCGCACCTGAGCTCCTGCCGGCGTCTGCCAAAAAGCCCGCCACGCTCGAAGCCGACTGCATCTTCTCCACCATAGGCCGCGTGGCCGTCACCAAGGGGCTGGGCCTCGCCGAGGCCGGCATCGAGACCGACAAGCGCGGATTCATCGTGGTCAACGACCAGCTCGAGACCTCCGTGCCGGGCGTCTATGCCATCGGCGACATCCTGGGGCCGGCCCGCATCATGCTCGCCCACATGGCGGAATTCGAAGCGCATGCCGCCGTCGCCAACATCTTTGGCGCCCAGGCAAAGCCCAACTACGACGTGGTGCCCTCCGGCATCTTCAGCAGCCCCGAGATCGGCGACGTGGGCCTTACGGAAGCGCAGGCCAAGGCAAAGGGCTTTGACGTGGCCACGGCGGAATTCCAGTTCCGTGAACTGGGCAAGGCCCAGGCCATGGGCGAACTGCCCGGCGTGTTCAAGCTGGTGGCCGACAAGGCCAGCGGCAGGCTGCTGGGCGCGCATTTCGCCGGGGCGCACGCCACGGACCTGATCGCCGAAGCGGCCCTTGCCCTGCAGAAGGGCGCCACCGCCGCCGAGGTGGCCGGCACCATCCACGCGCACCCCACCCTGGCCGAGGGCGTCATGGAAGCTGCGGCCATGCTGGGCGAATAGGCGCCGCGGTACAAGGAAACAACAGAATCTTCACCCCATAAAACAAGGAGCATCCCATGGCCAAGTCTGTCGCGGAACTCAACCTGCCCGCCGAACTCAAATACACCGACGAACATATCTGGGCGCGCGCCGAAGGCGATGAGATCGTCATCGGCGTGAGCGATTTCGCGCAGGACCAGCTGGGCGAAGTGGTGTTCGTGGACGTGCCCGGGGAAGGCGACCACTTTGACGCCGGCAGCGAATTCGGCGAGGTGGAGTCCATCAAGTCCGTGAACAAGCTCTTCATGCCTGTTGCCGGCACGGTCACCGCGGTCAACGAAGAACTGGACGGCACCCCGACCCTGCTCAACGCCTCCTGCTACGGCACGGGCTGGATCATCAAGGCCAAGCCCGATGACATGGCCGCCCTCGGCGGGCTCCTTTCCGCCGACGCCTACCGCGCCCTGCTCGCCAAGTAGCAGCCATTCCCTTCGATCCATTCTTCAGCCGCCCCCCTGAGGGCGGCTTTTTTGATGGATCAAAAGAGAACTGCCGCTGCCGCGAACTGCCGGTCACTTCAGCAGCGCAGCCAAAGCTTCTTCCGCCGCCGATCCCCAAGGAACAGCGGCGTCCTGTTTAAACGGGCAGGCAGCAAGGACGTTTACAGCCCCGCGCCGCCGCATTATGATGCCTTGGCAAAAATATCGGGGAGGACACATGGATGCGCTGCGCCGTTTCATCAGCAAAAAGATAGAGGAGATCAAAAACGATCCCCCGGGCGTTGCCGTCATCACGTCCCTCTGCTGGATCTTCGTCCTCCTGTGCCTGGCAAGCCTGCTCTGGCAGGCTGTTTCCCTGCTGGTCCACCCGCAGGTCCTCGCTGAGCAGATGGCGGGGACCGCCCAGGACGGGGGCTTCCTTTCCAGGCTCATCGGGAACGTCCTGGGCATCGCCGTGATCGCGGTCATGCTCCGGATGGCAAAAAGATAAGGGGCGCCGGCCCGCGTGGAGGGGCAGAGCGCTGTCCATACTGCCTTCCTCATGATCGGC
>CACZQM010000053.1 GCA_902783285.1 uncultured Desulfovibrio sp.
ACGCGGGTGCCGTCGGCATACACGTCGGGGTCGGCGAGCAGCGCCTCCACTTCGTCATGGCGGGCAAGGACGGCTTCCAGCGCCTTTTCCTTCTTCGCGTATTCCGCCTGGAGGGGCTTGAGCAGCTTGTAGATGGCGTTGCGCTGCTCCGCCTGCTCGCGCTTGATCTTCTTCATGTCCTCGCGGCTGCGGCCCGTGCCCTGGGGCGCAAGGGGCTCCTCCGTCCCCGCCTGCGGACCTTCCTTCTGCGCCCTGGCGGCGCGGCGCGCGGCGTCGTACTGGGCAAAGCCTTCCTTGTAAACGGTGATGCCCTTCTCGTCCACCGCCCAGATCTCGTCCACGGCCTCCGCAAGCAGGTGCCTGTCGTGGGCGACCACCAGCAGGGTGCCGTCGAATTCGTTCAGCGCGGCCACGAGGGCGTCGCGGCTCTCCAGGTCGAGATGGTTCGTGGGCTCGTCCAGCACCAGGAAGTTGCAGCGCCGCAAGAAGAGCAGCGCCAGGGCCAGGCGGCTGCGTTCGCCGCCGGACAGCGAAGAGACCTCCCTGTCGAAGTAGCCCTGCCCCAGGAGGAAAAGCCCCAGCACGCTCATCAGCTCTTCCTCGCTGGTCTTGGGATCGGAAAGGCGGCGCATCTCTCCCAGCACCGTCCCGCCCAGGTCCAGCGTTTCCGCCTGCTGCTGGCTGTAGTAGCCCAGGCGGGTCCCGGCGCCCATGGAGAGCGAGCCTCCCGTGCGGGAGAGCGCCCCCACGATGATCTTGAGCAGCGTGGACTTGCCGCAGCCGTTATGCCCCACCAGGCCGACGCGCTGTCCGCGGAACAGCGAAAAGGTGAGCGGCGGCCAGAGCGACGTGCCGTCGGCGAAGGCGAAAGACAGGCCGGCAGCCGTGGCGACCACCTTTTCCGAGGGCGCGGCTTCGGGCCAGCTGAACGAAAGTTCGCGGCGCTTCACCTCGGGCTTGTACTGCTCCAGCTCCTTTTCGAGGCGCTTCGCCTGCTTTTGCCGGGATCCCGCCTGCCGCGCCTTGGTGGCCTTGGCCTTGAAGCGCCGCACGAAGTCCATCTTGCGCTCGATCTCGTCGGAGATCTGCTTCGCCGCCCGCTCGCGCTGCTCCTCCAGCTCCTCCTGCATCTCCATGAACTTGCTGAAGCTGCACTTGCGGAACAGCGGGCGCGAGGTCCCCAGGTACAGGACATGCGTGCCCACGTGGTCCATGAACACGCGGTCGTGCGCCACGAAGACGAGCACGCCCTTGAAGGCCATGAGGAATTCTTCGAGCCATTCCACGGCTTCCAGGTCGAGGTGGTTGGTCGGTTCGTCCAGCAGGAGCACGTCGGCGCCGGCCGTGAGCACGCGGGCCAGCTTGGCGCGTTCGCGCCATCCGCCGGAAAGCTGCCGCAGCGGCAGGCTCCATTTCCTGGCGGCGAAGCCCAGCCCGGAAAGCACGGTCTTGGCGCGCTGCTCGGGGTTGTAGCCGTAGCGCGCCTCCAGGTCGTGCTGGCGCTCCATGAGGCTGAGCATGGCGCTCTCGTCGCCGGAAGCCTGGGCGCGCTCCCATTCCTCCCAGAAGCCGCCCCAGTCCGGCAGGGCTTCCTGCACCCAGGAAAGCAGGGGCTTGTCCAGCATGGTCTCGTCGAGGATCTGCTCCACGTAGCCGACCCTGCATTCGCGCGGCACGATGACCCGCCCGGCATCGGGCGCGGAAACGCCCGCCATGATGCGCAGCAGGGTGGACTTGCCCGTGCCGTTGGGGCCGCATACGCAAAGGCGCATGCCGTCCTGGATGTCCAGCGAAAAGTTCTGGAAAATGTCCCGGCCGCCGAAAGACTTGGAGATATCCTGGATGATGACGTTCATGAGGCACCCGGCAAAGGCTTTCGTGCCCCGCCACGCTCTGCGCCCGGCGCCGCGCGGCGCGGGCAGTTATCGTTCACAGCCCGTGCTGTCCGGGTCTTCGCCGCGGGCAGCGGCCAGGCGGGCCTGGCGCGCCGCCTCCTGCTTGCGTTCCCGCGTCCCGAGGGGGATGCAGGCGTCCCAGTCTGCGCTCCGCTCCTGCATCCTGGTGAACACCAGGAAGGCCGTATGCGCGTTCATGCGGTCTTCGGGCCGCAGCCTGCCCGGCACGGCCTTCCAGGGGCGCACGAGCACCTCGCAGACTTCGGTCTCTTCGAAGGCCCCCAGTTCCAGGGCCTCGATCAGGCGCGAGACCTGCTCCACCGTGGGCAGCAGGAAGGCGATGGGAGCGCCCGGGACGAGTGCTTCGCGCGCCGCATCCAGGTATTCCCAGGGCGTGCGCACATCCAGGAAGAGGGCGTCGCCCTTCTGCCCGGCCAGGCATCCGGGGTCATCGACGCCGAAGCCCTCCGCGATGTCGCGCAGGTGCAGGGTGACGTTGCTCCCCAGCCCGGCCCATTCCAGGTTGCGTTTGGCCAGCTTATGGAATTCCTCGCGCGCCTCGAAGCTGTGCACGTGCCCACTGCTCCCGCTGAACCACGAGAGCGCCAGGGTGAAGCCGCCGGATCCGGAGCCGGCCTCGAGGATGGTGCGCCCGTTGCCCACGCCGAGCTTGAAGCAGATCAGCCCCATGTCCTTGGGGTACATCACCTGGGTCTGGCGCTTGATGCCCATCACCAGGTCGTGGAGCTGCGGGCGTTCCATGCGGAAGGGCACGCCCATGGACGTGCGGACTTCCGTCCCGAACTCCGCGGCCGCCAGGTCTACGGCCTTCAGGTAGCCGTCCTGCGTATGAAGGTCCTGCTTCGGGTCCAGCCGCCAGATGCGGCGCCTGCCCCGGGGCGATGCCAGGATGACCAGATCTCCCATGCTCGGCATATTCCACCTACACCACGTATTGAAAAAGATGCTCGTAGATGCGCCTGATCTGCAGCGCAGCCGTGCGCAGGACCGCCGCGTCCGGCCCTTCCGCCCCGGAAAGGGCGCCCAGGGCGGCGGCAAGGGGCGTGAAGTCCCCTCCTGCCTGCGGCATGGCGGCGCGCAGCTTTTCCGCCAGGGGCAGGAGCTTTTCCCGGCGCGAGGGCTTGAGGGCGGCGAGCCAGGCTTCGGCAGCGGCATCGCCGTCGCGGGTATGGGTCTGCGCCAGGGCGGCCCGCCACAGTTCCAGGCAGAGGGCCGCATGCGCCTGCTTCATCTGCGCCCGGCGCGACAGCGCGAGATGCCCGATGGAAAACAGTTCGCAAAAGGAAGAGGGGTCCTCGGCGTCGAGCCACGCCTGGAACTCCTGCGCCAGCAGCTGCGGATCGGGCGCGCGCGCCAGCGGATCGACCACGGCAAGCAGCGCCTTGCCGCCCTCAGTCGCGCCAGTCACCGCGATGCCCCCCGTCTGAAGGCCCTTCCGCAGAGGTTTCGGCCGCGGGCGCCGCTTCCCCCTCCGGGGTCGGCTTGCGGCGGGAACGGCGGCGACGGCGGCGGCGCCCCGAAGGCTCCCCGCCATCCTGCGGCCCTGCAGCGTCCTGCGCCCCGTCCGGCGCGGCGTCAGAGCCGGAAGCCTCCCGGCCAGCCCCGGGATCCGGCGCCCCGTCCTGCGCGTCCCGGCGGTCCTCCTCCGCTGCGCCCATGGCCTCGCCGTCACGCCTGCTGCGCTTGCGCGGACGCTTTTTGGAAGCGGGCCTTTCCTGGTCGTCCTGCCGCTGCTCCGGCGCCGGCGCCTTGGGCTGCGGCAGGGTCTGTTCCAGGCCCAGGCTGCGCTGGCAGTCGGCATCCAGGAGCAGGGCCAGCAGGAGCATCTGCTCCTCGTCGTCGCCGGCGGCGATGGCGCGCACCGCGGGCAGGTAGCGCCGGGCGCGCTCCAGCTGGAGCCCCGTGCAGGCGCGCAGCCTGGCCCCCAGCCTGGCGGCTTCCCGCTGCCAGACGGCTTCGGCGGCGTCCTCGTCGCTGGGATTCCTGATCTGCGTGAGGTCGATGTGGTAGAACTGGGCGATGCGCTTCAGCTCCAGCTTCTGCATGATGTCCACGAGCGAGATGACCGTGCCCGCGGCGCCCGCGCGGCCCGTGCGGCCCGAGCGGTGGATGTAGGATTCCCTGTCCTCCGGCGGTTCATACAGGAAGACATGGGAAAGGTCCGGGATGTCGATGCCCCGTGCCGCCACGTCGGTGGAAACGAGCAGGCGCACCCTGCCCTCGCGCAGGCGGCGCAGCACGTCTTCGCGCCTGTTCTGCGAAAGGTCGGCCGAAAGCTCGTCGGCGTTGTAGCCGAAGCCCTGCAGCACGGCGGCGACATAATGCACCGTGGACTTGGTGTTGCAAAAGATGATGGCCGACGTGGGGTTTTCCGTCTCCAGCAGGCGCACGAGGGTGCGGTCCTTGTCCATGCGCCCGCATTCCACGAAGAGGTGCGCGATGGAGGCCACGTGCACCTGGCCCTGCGACAGGCTGACCATGCGGGGATCTTCCAGGAATTCGCCGGCGAGGTTGAGCACGTGCTGCGGATAGGTGGCGGAGAACAGCGCCGAAAGCACATGGCGCCTGGGCAGGTAGCGCTGGATCTGCTTCATGTCGGGGTAAAAGCCTATGGAAAGCATGCGGTCGGCCTCGTCGAACACGAGGAAGCGCAGCCTGTCCAGGGCAAGCGTGCGCCGCATGAGGTGGTCGAGCACCCGGCCCGGCGTGCCCACGATGACCTGCACGCCGGTGCGCAGCGCGTCCAGCTGCCGGCCGTAGCCCACGCCGCCGTAAAGCGAGGCGACGCGCAGCCCGGTGCCCTCGAAGAGCACGCCGGCCTCATGCTCCACCTGGCTGGCGAGCTCGCGCGTAGGGGCGAGGATGAGCGCCTGCGGGGCGTTCTGCTCCGGATCGAGCAGCGTGAGCATGGGCAGCAGGTAGGCCCCTGTCTTGCCGCTGCCCGTGCGCGACTGCACCATGCAGTCGCTCCCGGACATCAGGCAGGGCAGCGCCTGGGACTGCACGGGCATGAGGCGCGTCCAGCCGGCACGCGCACAGGCCTGGCGCATGCTTTCGGGCAGATCTTCCAGGCAAGCCTGCGCCAGTGCGCCCTCCTGGGCGTTCACGGCGCCTTCCTGCGACATTTCCACGGGTCCGTTGCTTTCCTGCATGCTGTCCCCTTCCTACAGTTTTTTCTCGGCGATGACCTGCTTTGCCCTGCGGGCCTCAGGCGAACTGGGATACTTCCTGATCAGCTCGTTGAAGCGCTGCTTGGCTGCCGCACCCTTGTTGAGCTGCAGGAACGCCATGCCCTGCTTCAGGTAGGAAGAAGGCGCCTTGCTGCTGTTGGGGGAGCCCTCGATGACGTTCTGGTACGCCAGGGCGGCCTGGCCGTAGTTCTTCATCTGGTAATAGCTCTCGCCCTTCCAGAACCAGGCGTTGGAGGCCAGCTTGCTCTTGGGATAGGTGCGCGTCAGGTCGTCGAAGGAGCGGGCCGCCGCGGAATAGTTGCGCTTGTTGAAGTTGTTCATGCCATTGTCGTAAAGCTTCTGGGCCACGTCTCCGGCACCGGCCTGGCGCTGCGGCTGCGGCGCCGGAGCAGGAGCGGGCGCCGGAGCGGGTGCAGGCTCCCTGTAGGCCGGGGCTACCGGCGCTTCGGGCGCAGGCGCAGGCGCAGACTGCGGGTATTCGGCCGCGCCGCCGTCGAGCTGCAGGTCCATGGCCATGCGGCTCTCCACGATGCGCAGGGCCCTCTCGTGCGTGCCGATGGCTTCCCCGATCTTCTGCGCGCCGCCGGCCCTGTCGAGGCCGCGCTTCATGTCGTCCACCTGGCCGCGCAGCATGGCGACTTCCTGGCGAAGGGAGTCGATCTCGGTCCAGCTGTTGGCCTGGTTGGTCTGGGTGGTGTTCATCATCTGGTTGACCTGGCGCTGCAGGGCGTCATGCTCGCTGCTGGAAGCGCAGGCCGTCAGCATCAGCGGCAGGGACAAAAGGGCGAGTGCCCTGCCCGTTTCCTTCATGTTCATGCTGTCAAACCCCCATGGGCCGCCGGTGCGACATGCCCGCCCGGCCCGGTTGCTTTTCCTTATCCGTTGTCCTTCTCCGCTTTTCCGTCCGGGCAGCCGAACGACCATTCGTCCGCCTGCCTGTCCTGCGGCCGGAAAGCCGGAGAGGCGTCTTGTGATGCAGGGGACGGCTCCGCACCTGCGGAGGCCCCGTCCCGGGGCCCTTCGTGCGCCGCGCCTGCTGGGCGCCGCGCCGCGAAGGGATCGAAGGGGCCGGTGGCGCGCCTGCGCCCCACGGCGTAATAGGCGATGCCCCCCAGGCAGGGAAGGAACACGCAGGCCATCATCCAGCGCGCCTTTTCCTTCTGGCTGGGGAACTCGTGGTACATGGCATGGTGCAAGGCCCACAGGTTGGGCAGGGCCGGCACGATGAGCATCAGGAGCTGTTCGCTGGAAAGGTCGGTCAGGAGCATGGCTACGCCTTCCCCTGCCTTTCGCGGCGCTCCTGGAGGAGGAGCACGGCGCCGGCCACGAAGACCCCCAGGCAGATGGCCACGTCGGCCACGTTGAAGGCCGGCCAGTGCAGCCGCCCCCAGTACACGTCCAGGAAATCCGTCACCGCCTGGCTGCGCACCCTGTCCACGATGTTGCCGGCCGCGCCGCCTATCAGGCTGCCCAGCCCCAGGAACAGGGCCATGCTGTACGGTGCATTGCGCACAAGGCGCATGACCAGGACGAAGACCAGGGCAGCCGCGGCCAGAAAGAGCCAGATCTGCCAGGTCGTCCCGGCATCGTTCAGGAAGCCGAACGCCGCACCGTGGTTGAGCACGTGCACGATGTCGAAGCAGCCGGGGATGACGTTGAAGCCCTGCCCCACGGCGATGCTCCGCGTGACGGCGATCTTGGTGGCCTGGTCGAGCGCAAGCCATGCCAGGGCCGTGGCAAAGACCACGGCGTAACGGTTGGGGCGCTTCTCCACGGGCTTATTCTCCGGCGGCGCCCAGGGCCTTCATCACCGCAGCGCAGCGCGGGCAGAGCCCGGGGAAGTCGGGATCCGCGCCCAGCTGCTCGGAATACATCCAGCAGCGCTCGCACTTGCCGCCGTCGGCCTTGCGCACGGAAACGGCCACGCCGGGGCATTCCTCGAGCTGCGCGTTGGCCAGGACGATGGCCGGAGCGTCACGGAAGTCTGCCAGGTCGAGTTCGGAAACGATGCACACCGCGCGCATGTCCGCCCCGCTCGCCTGGAGCGCGGAGCGCATCTTCCCGTCCAGGTACAGGACCACGTGCGTGTCCAGCGCATGGCCCACCGTCCCTTCCTGGCGCAGGGGCTCGATGGCGCGCGTCACGGCGGCGCGCATCTGCATCACCTTCTCCCAGGCTTCGCGCTCGCTGCTGCCCAGCGTGAACGAAGAAGTGTCCTTTGCGGGCAGGGCGAACACCGTTGCCACGGGCGCGCCGTCCGCACCGCGGGGCTTGAGGGCCTCGGGCATGGAGCGGAAGACTTCCTCAGCCGTGAAGCTGAGGATGGGCGCCATGTCGCGCAGCATGATGAGCAGCATCTGGTACAGGGCGCTCTGCGCCGAGCGGCGCTCCAGGCTGCCGGGCAGCGAGGAATAGAGCCTGTCCTTGAGCACGTCCAGGTAGAAGGCCGAAAGGTCGGTGGCGCACAGCCCGTGCAGCCCCTGGAAGACCTTGTGGAACTCGTATTCCTGATAGGCGGTGTTGGCGGCTTCGTGCGCGGCCTGCACGAGGCTCAGGGCGTAGCGGTCCAGCGGGAGCATGCCGCTGAAGGGCACCAGCCCTTCCGGCGTGAGGTCGTGGATGTTGCCCAGCAGGTAGCGGCAGGTGTTGCGGATGCGGCGGTAGGCGTCCACGAGGCGGCGCATGATCTCTTCCGAGTAGCGGATGTCCTCGCGGTAGTCCACCGAAGCCACCCACAGGCGCAGCAGCTCGGCGCCGTACTTGTCGATGATCTCCTGCGGGGCGACCACGTTGCCCACGGACTTGGACATCTTATGCCCCTGCCCGTCCACCACGTAGCCGTGCGTGAGCACGCCCTTGTAGGGCGCGTAGCCGCGCGTGCCCACGGCCGCCAGCAGCGAACTGTGGAACCAGCCGCGGTGCTGGTCGGAGCCTTCGAGGTACAGGTCGACGGGCACGCTGCCCGGCTTGCGCTGCTCCATGACGGCGGCGTAGCTGGTGCCGGAATCGAACCACACGTCCAGGATGTCGTCCTCCTTCTCCCAGTGCGTGCCGCCGCAGTGCGGGCATGTGAGCCCGGCGGGGGCGATCTCGGCAATGTCCTTTTCGTACCAGTAGTCGCAGCCCGTGGGATGGCTGGCAAAGCGCGCGGCGATCTCCTTCATCCATGCCGGGTCGTTCCACACCTCGCCGCAGTCCTTGCAGATGAGCGCCAGGATGGGCACGCCCCACATGCGCTGGCGCGAGATGCACCAGTCGGGGCGCGACTCCACCATGTTGTAGATGCGCTCCTGCCCCCAGGAGGGGATCCACTTCACATCCTGGCGGATGGACTTGAGCGCCTTGATGCGCAGCTGGTTCGGCTCCATGCCGATGAACCACTGCGTCGTGGCGCGGAAGATCACCGGCTTCTTGCAGCGCCAGCAGCAGGGATAGGAGTGCGAGATGTCGTTCTGCGCCAGCAGGTTGCCCACTTCCCGGAGCTTCTCGATGACGTGCGGGTTGGCGTCGAAGACCTGCATGCCGGCGAAAAATTCCACGGAGGGCAGGAAACGCCCTTCGTCGTCCAGCGGGGAATAGACGTCGAGCCCGTACTTCAGCCCCACCTCGTAGTCCTCGCGGCCGTGCCCGGGAGCGGTATGCACGCAGCCCGTGCCGGTATCCAGCGTGACATGGTCGCCCAGGATGATCAGCGAAGCGCGGTCCAGGAAGGGATGGCGGGCTTCCAGCCTCTCAAAGCGGGCGCCTTCCGCCTCTCCCAGCACCTTGGCGTCCTGCCAGCCGAAGGTGGCGGCGCAGCTCTCGGCCAGGGCCGAGGCCAGCACGTACTGGCAGCCGCCGGCTTCCACGAGGGAATACTGGAATTCCGGATGCAGGCACACGGCAAGGTTGGAAGGCAGCGTCCAGGGCGTCGTCGTCCAGATGACGATGTAGCAGCGCGCGGGATCGGCCTGGGGGAAGATGTCCCTGATGCGTGCGTCGGCAAGCGGGAAGCGCACGTAGATGGAAGGCGACTTCAGGTCGTGGTACTCCACTTCGGCCTCGGCAAGGGCCGTCTGGCAGCTGCTGCACCAGTAGATGGGCTTCTTGCTGCGCACCACGCTCCCCTTTTCCACGAAGTTGGCCAGTTCGGCGGCGGTCACGGCCTCGTACTGGGGATCCATGGAGACATAGGGGTGCTCCCAGTCGCCCAGCACGCCAAGGCGCTTGAATTCCTTGCGCTGGATGTCCAGGAACTTGGCGGCGTACTGGCGGCAGCGCTTGCGCACGGCATGGACGGGGAGCTCCTTCTTCCTGTCGCCCAGTTCCAGCTCCACGTTATGCTCGATGGGCAGGCCGTGGCAGTCCCATCCGGGGATGTAGCCCGTTTTCCAACCCATGAGGTTGCGCGACTTGATGATGATGTCCTTGAGGATCTTGTTCAGCGCATGGCCCAGGTGAATATGGCCGTTGGCATAGGGCGGGCCGTCATGCAGGACGTATTCGCCCCGGGATCCCGAGGCGTCCTGCATCAGCCGGAAGGCATCGCAGGCCTCCCAGAACTTCAGCATTTCAGGCTCTTTCTGCACCAGGTTGGCCTTCATGGGAAAGCCGGTGACAGGCAGGTTGAGGGTCTTCTTATATTCGGCCATGGCGCTTGCTCCCCGCGCATTGCGCGTGTTGTCTTGGGTAGTCCGGCAGGGCGCATAACGATAGACGCCCCTGCAGGCGATAACAGGTCATGTTCCCTGCCATTGGGCAAAATGTCAAGCTGGAATTTTGCCTGCGGCACAGGAGGAAGGGGGCGCCGCCGTGGTCCGGCACTATCCCGGACGTCCCGTTGATCTCCAGCATGATCTTCAAGCCCTGGTGCTTTGGGGGTATGGGCGGGGGGCGGTGGGGGGGCCGCCCTTAGGGGCCCAGCTCCTGTAGGCGACCCCCTGCCCCTCACGGAGTGGACCGTCGAAGATCAGGGAAACAAACGGCTGATGCCCGGTGGGAAAGCCGCTGGCCGGAGGGACCAGTATCCTGGCATGGGCTGTGGGTTGGAAGGGAGCCTTGATCCGTGTTGGGAGGTGGAGAGGGAATGGCCGACCCCTTTGCCCTTCGCTGCGCTCAGGGACTTTACGCCTGCTGGCGCGTGA
>CACZQM010000054.1 GCA_902783285.1 uncultured Desulfovibrio sp.
CTCCCTGCCATCGCCACCATCACCAAGATGGACCGCGACCGCGCCAATTTCGACCATGCGCTGAACAGCCTTACCAGCCAGCTGCATGTCAGCCCCGTCGTGCTGTACATCCCCATCCTGGAGCACGAGAACTTCGTCGGGCTCGTGGACGTGTTCGCCGGCAAGGCCCTGCGCTTCGGCGAGAACGGCGCCACCAGCGAGATGCCCATCCCCGCTGACCTGGCCGACGAAGCCTCTTCGCTGCGCGACATATCCATCGAGAACATCGCCGGTTCCGACGAGGAATTGATGGAGCGCTATCTTGAGGAAGGCTCCCTGAGTGCTGAAGACATCGCCCAGGGCCTGCGCAAGGGCGTGCTTGCCGGAGAGATCGTGGCCGTGCTGCCCTCCGCCGCCATGCTGAACAAGGGCGGCCGCCGCCTGCTCAACCAGGTGAACAGCCTGCTGGCCTCCCCGCTGGACCGCAGGCCCTTCCTGGGCAAGGACGGCTCCGAACTTGCTGCCGATCCCGAAGGCCCGGCTGCCTGCGTGGTGTTCCGCTCCTTCAGCGACGCCTCTTCCGGCCAGGTGGTGAACATGCTGCGCGTGCTTTCCGGCACCATCTCTTCCGACAGCGCACTCAAGAACATGCGCACCGGCGACCTGGAGCGCATGGGGTCGCTGCTCTATGTCAACGGCAAGGCGCAGGCAGCCTGCAAAGACGCCATGGGCCCCGGCTCCATCGTCGGCGTCGCCAAGCTCAAGGGCACGCGCACGGGCGATACGCTCTGCGACGAGAAGGCGCCCTTCGAACTGGAATTGCCCGAGCTGCCGCCGCAGCTGATGACCTTTGCCCTCGCGCCCAAGCAGAAGGGCGAGGAAGACAAGGTCTATGCCGCCGTGCAGAAGCTGCTTGACGAAGACGTCACCCTCAAGCTGGCACGCGACGAGGAGACGTCTGACGTGCTGCTCTCGGGCATGGGCCAGCTGCACATCGAGATCGCCGTGGAGCGCGCCAGGCGCCGCTCCAAGGTCGACATCCTGCTCAAGACGCCCAAGGTGCCCTACCGCGAGACCGTGCGCGGCAAGGTGCAGGTGCAGGGCCGCCACAAGAAGCAGTCCGGCGGGCGCGGGCAGTTCGGCGACTGCTGGATCGAGATGGAAGGCGGCCAGCGCGGCTCCGGCTATGTCTTTGAAGACGCCATCGTGGGCGGCGTCATCCCCCGGCAGTACATCCCCGCCATCGACAAGGGCATCCAGGAGAGCGCGGCGCGCGGCTACCTGGCGGGCTGCCCGGTGGTGGACTTCAAGGTCAAGGTCTATGACGGCTCCTACCACCCGGTCGACTCCTCCGAAATGGCCTTCAAGATGGCCGGCTCCATCGCCTTCAAGAACGCCATGGCGCAGCTCAAGGTGCAGCTGCTCGAGCCCATCGTGCAGATGACCGTGACCATCCCCGATGAGTTCATGGGCGATGTCATCGGCGACCTTTCCTCCCGCCGCGGCAAGGTCCTGGGCTCGGATTCCCAGGACGGCCTCACCGAGCTCAAGGTCAACGTGCCCATGAGCGAAGTGTTGCGCTACGCCCCGGACCTGCGCAGCATGACCGGTGGGCAGGGCGTGTTCACCATGGAGTTCGACCACTACGAAGAAGCCCCGCAGCCTGTGGTGGACAAGGTGGTGGCCGAGCATCAGGCGGCCAAGGCTGCCGAATAGCTTTTTCTGATCGATCGAATGGCAAGGCGGCGCGGATACATCCGCGCCGCCTTTGCATGGATGCCCCATGCCCTTCCGTTTTCCTCATCCCGCAGGGGCCAGGGCAGTGCCGGGAAGGCCCGGAAAACCGGCAACATTGTTGGCATGGCGCAGACAAGGCGGAAGCTTAGCCGGGCACAGGCCCCTCCTGAGACGGCGCCGATGTTCCTGGAACGTGCTTGTTTGAGCAGGCAGGCAGCGTCGATGCGCGGGCAGGCACAGGCATGCGGGTGGATGAGGACCGCAGGATTGCCTTCTGGCACGGATATTGCATTCATCTCCTTGGACCGGCGATGCGGGGGCTTCCCCCGGCAGTGCTGCCGGCGCGGGAAGGACGGGCAGCATCCCCGGCCGGAGGCATGCAAAAGCCTCCATTGCGCGCTGCCCCGCATCCTGCTATGTTTGCCAGGATCTCACGTTCCGGAGAACAGGCCGGGGAGATCGTCTTTTTGCGAAGGAAAGGGAAAGCCATGCTGACCATGGATGGATACAAGGCGTTTCTGGCGGAAGTAAGGAAAGATACCGGACTGGACATGCTCATTCCCGACGAGGACGGCCTCGTGACGGCCAGGCTGGAGGACAAATACGGCCTGGGGCTCCAATATGTCGAGGCAGCAGGCAAGGTGCTGTGCTTCATCGAAGTGGCCCGGCTCCCCAAGGATGCGCCCAAGGCCGTCTACCGCGACCTGCTCGCCGGCGGCCTCTTCGGGCAGGAAACGTCCGGCGGCTACTTCACGCTTGAACCCGGGAGCGAATCTGTCATCTACAACTACTTCTTCGACGGGGAAGAAGCCGCCCGCGATCCCGAAGACTTCGTTGCAACGCTGGAAAAGATGCTCCAGCTCTGCGATATCTGGAACGACCGCATCAGTGGCCATCTGCGGAACGCAATGGAAGGCAAGACCCCGCACAACAGCCATGCCCTCTTTGCCTAGGAGCCGTCCATGCCTCTCACATTCGAAACGTTCCATCGGCTCGCTGGATCCGCGTTGCTCGGTTCGCGCGACATCGTCGTCAACGAAGCGAGGGGCAAAGCCAAGCTGGGAAACCTGTTCTTTTCATCGGGCGCCAAGATCAACGATGCGACCATGAAAGCCTTCCGTACCGCCATCTCCCAAAAGCACGGCGCCTTCGGCGAGCATGCCTTCGACATGGTCCTCAGCGGCCGGCAGCAGCTGCACAAGTCCCTCCGGGCCTGCGACGTGAAAGCCGTGCTCTCCAAGCTGGAGACCGTCAGGACCAAGCGGTTCATAGGGGAGATCAACCGCCAGCTCGACACCGACCCGAAGATGCTGGAGCTTCCCACAGCCATGCAGGACAAGGTGCGCGGCATCCTTGCCGGGTCTCCGCTGGGCGGGGGCAGCCTGAAAGACTGCGCGACGCCGGCCGACCTGACGCGAAAGGCGGCCGGTCGCATAGGAGAAGCGATCAGGGAAGTACTTGAAGACAAGAAAA
>CACZQM010000055.1 GCA_902783285.1 uncultured Desulfovibrio sp.
CAGGGCGGAGCCGGCGCAGGGCCGCCTGCCCTGGCGCAGCGAGCGGGAAGTGGACTTTGTCCGGCTTTTATCGTACAAGGCATGTGACGCCTAAAAACAATCTCCGGGGATCGCGTGTGATGCAAAACGATGCTGAAACGCTGGCTTTTGACGATGCCGGACTCGCCGGCCAGCTCTTTGGCCCGCTGAACGCCCATCTTGAGCTCATTGCCGACGCCTCCGGCGCAGAGCTGCAGACCCGCGGGACGGAGCTCACCGTGCGCAGTGCCAGCCCTGCCCGGAGGAGCCTGCTGCTCAACCTGTTCGCTCAGTGCTATGGGCTGCTGCGCCAGGGGCGGAGCCTGCGCGGGGAAGACCTCCTGCAGGGCTACGAAGAACTCCTGCGTGACCCTCAGGCGCGGCTGGAAAAGCTCTTCCGTGATGCGGGGCTCGTCGTTTCGCCGCGCAAGACCATCATGGCCCGGAACACGTCCCAGCGCCAGTACATGGAGCTTCTGCGCTCGCATGAGATGGTCTTCGCCACCGGTCCGGCCGGCACGGGCAAGACCTACCTTGCCGTTGCCGTGGCGGTCGCCATGCTGGCGGCCAGGCGCGTCAAGAAGATCATTCTCACCCGCCCCGCGGTGGAGGCCGGGGAGCGGCTTGGCTTCCTGCCTGGCGACATGCAGGAGAAGGTCGACCCCTATCTGCGCCCCCTGTACGACGCCCTCGGCGACATGTTCGGCCCCCAGGGGCTGCTGCAGAAGCAGGAGGCGGGCGTCATCGAAGTGGCTCCGCTGGCCTTCATGCGCGGGCGCACGCTCAACGACGCCTTCCTCATCCTGGACGAGGCGCAGAACACCACGCGGGAACAGATGAAGATGTTCCTCACCCGCATGGGATTTGGTTCACGCGCCGCCATCACTGGAGACATCACCCAGATCGACCTTCCACCCTCCGGACGCGACGGGGGGCAGGAGGGGGAGAGCCGTTCAGGGCTCATCCATGCTCTGCGCGTGCTCTCAGGCGTGCGCGGCGTGGCCTTCCATCAGTTCCACAGCTCCGACGTGGTGCGCCATCCCCTGGTGGGGCGCATCGTGGATGCCTATGACCGCTATGAAAAGAATTAAAAAAATATCCCCTGTGAGCATCCGGCAGCTTTGGCTGCATGCACGCGCCATGCTGCGCCACCATCACCATGACTGGGGGCTGATAGCCCTTGCCCTCGCCCTTGTGTCACTTTCGCTCCTCTGCGCCGTCCAGCCCGGGCGGCAGTCAAGGGTCCTCTATCCTGCAGGGGAGATAGCGGCGGTGGACGTCGTTTCCGACCGCGACATGATGGTGGAGGATCAGAGGGCCACCCAGCAGCGCCGCGACAGGGCCCTGGCCCTGCAGCCCATGGTCTTCGACCTGGATAAGAAAAGCATCGCGGCATTCCGCGAGGAAAGCCTCGACCTGCTCGAGCGCATCAACCGCCTGGGCGTGGAGGAATCTGGCCTGGAGACCGTGCGCCGGTCTTTCAACGAGCGGCACGGAGCGGATGTTTCGCTGGGCTCCTTCCGCGTCCTGGCGGCTTCCTATGTGCAGGAGTACCTGCTGAACACGCTCATACCCTGGATCGAGACGGCCCTGTCCAACGGCGTCATCGCCGACATGCGCCAGCTTGCCAGCACCGACAACGCCGCCATCGTTCGCGACCTGGACAGCGGCACCGAGGTGCTCCGCAGCCAGACCGAGGGCCTTTCGGACCTGCGCATGTTCCGGGTCTCGCTCATCCGCAAGCTGCATGACGCCGAGGGGCTGAATCAGCGTTCCAAGAGCGTGCTCCAGGAGATCATGCCCCTGATGATCGTGCCCACGCTGGCCGTGAACCAGGAAGAGACCAGCCAGCGCAACCAGGATATGCTCTCGGCCGTGGAACCTGTGCTCTACCGCGTGCAGACCGGGGAAGTGATCGTCCGGGCCGGCGACATGGTGACGCATGAGCAGCAGATCAAGCTGCAGGCCCTGTTCCGGGCCGCGCCCGGCATGGTCGACTGGAAGGCCTTTGGCGGCTGCATGCTGCTGGGCTTCTTTTTGCTCCTGGGATTGTTCATCACGCCCAGCGGCAACAAGGGGACGGTGCTCCGCACGAGGGACCAGACGCTCATCGCCCTCATCCTGGTCGTGTTCGGGCTGGCCGCCTGGGGCGTGATGGCGCTTGCGCTCGCGCTCTCGGCGTCTTCCTCCGTGCGCATCCTGGCCTTCGCCTTTCCTGTGGCGGGCGGTGCGGGGCTTGCCGCACTCATCTTTGCAGCGCGGCGCTACTGCACCGTCGGGCTCCTGCTGGCGTTTTTCTGCACGGTGATCTTCAGGGGAGACGTGAGCCTGTTCTTTTTCTACTTCATGTCGTCCATGACCAATACCTGGCTGGTGCTGCGCGCGCAGAACAGGCAGGACGTGGTCTGGGGCAGCGTGCCGCTGTTCCTGTGGATGGTCCTCACGGGCGCCGGCGCCGCCCTCATCATGCGCCTTGAGGTCCACCAGATGCCCGCGCTCGTCCTGGCGCTGATGTGCAACGCGCTGCTTTCGCTCTTCATGCTTTTCGCGCTCAGCCCGGTGCTCGAGATGCTCATGGGCTATACGACGCGCTTCCGCATGATGGAGCTGATGAATCTGGAGCATCCCCTTCTGCAGGAGCTGATGGTCAAGGTGCCTGGCACATACCACCACTCACTCATGGTCTCCAACCTCGTGGAGGCCGGCGCAGTGGCCATAGGCGCCAACAGCCTGCTCTGCAAGGTGGGGGCGCTGTACCACGACATCGGCAAGATCTTCCGTCCGCGTTACTTCATCGAAAACCAGTTCGGCGGGCGCAACCCGCATGACAAGCTCTCCCCGGCCATGAGCGTGCGCATCCTGTTCTCCCATGTCAAGGACGGCGTCAAGCTGGCCGAAGAGTACCATCTGGGCAGGGAGATCACCGACATCATCCAGCAGCACCACGGCAACCGCGCGGCCATGTCGTTTTACGGCAAGGCGAAGCAGATGGGCGAGGAACCGGACCTGGAGGATTTTTGCTACCCCGGGCCGAGGCCCCAGACCAGGGAGGCGGCCATCGTCATGCTGGCGGATTCCGTGGAGGCGTCGAGCCGCACCCTGACCGACCCCACGCCGTCGGTGATCAGGGCGCATGTCTCCAAGATCATGAAGGACGTCTATGCTGACGGCCAGCTTGACAACTGCGACCTGACCTTCCGCGACCTGAGCCGCATCGCCGACGCCTTCGTCAGCATCATCACCGGGCTGCACCATCAGCGCATCACCTATCCCGGGCAGGACAAGAACGGCATTTTCGCTCCCGAAGACGCCGAGGACCTGAAACCGGAATGGATGGTGGAAGGCGCGGACGGCTCCGGAGGAGCCCCGGCCGCCCAGGGCCCCGCCGGGGATGCCGGCACGGCCGGGGCGCAAGGGGCGGAGGAAGGCAAGGCATGAATCCTTCCGTTCAGGTGCGCATGCGCGCACCCTGCCGTTTTTGCCGCAGGGAATGGGCTTCATGGCTCGAGACCATGCTGTGCGCCGCCTTTGACGGGCGCATGCTCCCCGGGCAGGAGCGCGGGCTGCGGTCCGGACGGTCCGGGAGCTTTCCTTCCGTGGAGCTCATCGTTGCAGGGGACGGCGCGATCTCCGCGCTCAATGCCCGGGCCCTCGGCTGCACCGGCCCTACCAACGTGCTGAGCTTCCCAGGCGGAGGGGACAGGCTCGGTTCGCTTTTCCTGAGCGCCGAAACGCTGGAGAGGGAGATCGTTCTTTACGGGCAGGATCCCGGGGAGCATGCCAGGCGCCTGCTCGCCCACGGATTCGGACACATCACGGGATTTGACCACGGATCGGACATGGACGCCTTTTGCTCCATGCTGGAGGATGCATGCGCCAGGCCGCGGGCTCCGCGGCCTTTATGACGCAGGGAAAGGCGGGCGCAGCGCCCGCGGAGGATAATGATGGACAGGAACAACGAGCACCGCTGCGGCTGGGTCGCGCTCATGGGGCCGCCCAACGCAGGCAAATCCACGCTTCTCAACGCGCTTTTGGGGCAGAAGGTGAGCATCGTCACTTCCAAGCCGCAGACGACGCGCAGCCGCATCGTCGGCATCATGTCCGAACCCGGGGCCCAGGTCATCTTCATGGATACTCCGGGCGTGAGCCATCTGCGCCTGCAGCCGCGCGGGCATCTGGCCAAGATGATGAGCCAGTCCGCCTGGCAGAGCATGGCGGCCGCCCATGCCGTCATGCTGGTGCTGGATGCCGACCTGTACCTGCGCAGGGAGGAATTCCTTGAGCGTGACGTGCAGCCGCTGCGTGATGCGCTCGCCGAAGACGACCGCCCCCTGATCGTCGTGCTGAACAAGATAGACCTGTTCCACGACAAGGCGCGCATGCTGCCGCTGCTCACCCAGCTCCAGGAATGGTTCCCCAGGGCGGAGCTCTTCCCCCTGTCGGCGCTCACCAGGGACGGCATACGCGAACTCAAGGGGCTGATCACCGGCATGGTGCCGCCCGGTGCGTCGCAGTTCCCCGACGACCAGCTCTCCACGGCGCCCACGCGCTTCCTGGCCGCGGAGATCGTGCGCGAAAAGGTCTTTGAAAAGCTGCGCCAGGAAGTGCCTTACAGCACTGCCGTGGACATTGAATCCTGGCAGGAGGATGAAGATCGGGGCATGACGACCATCCACGCCGTCATTTTTGTGGCCCGCCCCTCGCACAAGGCCATGGTCATCGGCAGGTCCGGCGCGACCATCAAGCAGATCGGCATAGAGGCGCGGCGCGATATCCAGGAGCTCATCGGAGGAAAGGTGAACCTGCAGCTCTGGGTGAAAGTCAAGGACAACTGGGCCGAAGACGTGGAGATGCTCCACGACCTCGGACTTGAAGAAGACAGCTGAGAAGGTGGGCGCAGCATGACGGCTCTTGAAGAACGCTGGCGGCGCGTGCTGGACGGCATGTCCGAGGCGGAACGCCATGCGTCCCGGCCCGCGGGATCGGTGCGCCTGGTCGCCGTTTCCAAGTTCCATCCGGCTTCGGACATAGCTGAGCTCTGCCGCCTGGGCCAGCGGGATTTTGGCGAAAACTACGTGCAGGAAGCGCGCGCCAAGCAGCAGGAGCTTGCCGATCTGGACATCCGCTGGCACGCCATCGGGGCGGTCCAGAGCAACAAGGCCAAAGACGTCGCCGGGCGTTTTTTCCTGCTGCATACGCTGGCCAGCGAGCCCCTTGCCCGGGGCCTGGTGCGGAGGCTGCCCGAGGGGGCGGTGCAGGATGTGCTCATCGAGGTCAATATCGGGGAGGAGCCGCAGAAGGCTGGCGTGATGCCCCCGGACATGCCCGCTTTCATGGAGGCCCTGCTGAAGGGTGGGCTGGTATCGGAAGGGGGCCCGGGGCTGCGCCTGCGAGGGCTGATGTGCCTGCCTCCGCGTTGCGGCGAGGGCGAAGAAGCCCGCCCGTGGTTCGTGCGCCTGCGTGAGCTGCGCGATTCCCTGGCCCGGCAGTCCGGGCTTGCCCTGCCGGAGCTTTCCATGGGCATGTCGGGCGATTACCGCCAGGCCATTGAAGAAGGCGCCACGATCATCCGCGTGGGCACCGAGATCTTTGGTCCGCGGCCGGTGAGGCCATAGTTTTCAGGAGGGAAGGCGGCGCAGGAGCGCTGCCTTCCTTGTCCGCTGCCGGCAGCGGTCAGATCCCCAGGCTTTCCACCCATCGGCGCAGTTCATCAACGGAGGGGCGGCCGTTGAGCAGCCTGCCTTCGCGGATGACGGTCGAAGGGGAGACGCTGCCCCTGAGGTTTTCCACGGTCCTGCCGAAGCCGCTCCCTCCGGACGTGGCGAAGAGGATGACCGTTTTTCCGGAAAAGTCCCCGGATTCGAGATAGGTGTTGATGATCGTGGGCGCGATATACCACCATACGGGGAATCCCAGGAAGACCACGTCATAGCCTTCCACCCGCGCGCTTTCTCCCGGCGCCATGGCAGGGCGGGAAGACTTGTCGCGCATTTCCACGGAGCTGCGGGAACCCTTGTCGTTCCAGTCAAGGTCTGCCGGGGTGTAGGGCCGGGCAGGCCTGATCTCATAAAGATCAGCTCCGGCAGCTTCGGCCAGGGTCTTCGCCGCCCTGGCGGTAACGCCGCCTGCCGAAAAATAGGCCACCAAGCGTCTGCTCATCGCTTCCTCCTTGCCTGCATCGCGGTCTTGCCGCACTGGACAGAGCGGGACATGCCCGCAGGCAGACCATGCGGCCGTCACGGGATAAAGTCAAGAAGGACGCAAAGGATGGATGCTTCCTGCATTCCCTCTGCCTGGTGCGGCGTCCCGCCATGATTGCCATGCGCTGCCAGTTATGGTTATAATGCATCCCATCTCGTGGACGACATGGGTATTTTCGTCAGGAAAGACTTACTGCCGCGCTGGCCGCGCGGAGGGAGGCCGGAGATGAAGAAAGAACTGTTGCTGTGCGGTGTCCTGGTCATGTTCGGAACCGGCGCAGCCCCTGCGCTGGGCAGCGTGGAATCGGACGTGGAGAACGCCGTTGCCGGCGCCTTGTCCGCTGTTTCCGCCAAGGCGGAGAAGGTGACCTTTTCTGCCGGCGACCAGTCGCTGGTGATATCGGGGCTGGAATATGCCGGGCCGCAGGAAGGGTCCCAGCGCAAGGGCAGGATAGAGCAGATCAGGCTGGATGGCTTTGACGCGAAGGCCATCCTGGATGCCGAAGGAGGCACCAACGATATCCCGCGCGTCGCGGAAAACGCCGTGCTCTCCGGGTGGAGCGAAGTGTCCGAGGAAGACGGCGTCAAGGTGTCCATGACACTGGAGTCCTATGCCGCCAGGGGATGGTACCAGCGGCTGGGCGTCCTGCTCAAGCGTTCTTCACAGGAAGACCTCGGCCCGTTGCTCGAAGAGATCCTGCGCTACCGTCTGGACAGCGCGCGCGCCGAGAACCTCAGCATCAGGCTGGAATCTGCCAAGAAGGAATTCGCTCCCGTGAACGTCACCGTCAAGGCTTTGGAAGGTCCTGACGGCGTGGCTGCCCCGGGAGATGACGGGCAGCCCCGGATGGCGAACATGCAGATGCTCGGGCTCGCCTTCTCCTCCGGAGATGTTTCCGGTTCGATGGAGAAGCTTGCGCTTTCCGGGCTGGCCATACCTTCACCATCCCAGATGGCAGAGCTGTGGAAGAAAGTATCCGAGGCAGGCGTGCCGGACGAACCTCAGGATGCGCTGAAGATGCTGGCGGATCTTTATGGCGGGAAGCCGCCTTTCTCCCTCCTTTCCCTCGAAAACATGAAGGTCTGGACCGCTCCTGGCGGTGATCCTGCCACGCTGGACAGCCTTTCCCTGTCGATGTCCCATGGGGATCAGGGTGCATCCGGCCTGGAATTCGCCATCAATGCGCTGCGGGTCGCGCCGAGCGCCCTGGGCGAGTTCAGGGAGATGGCCATGCGCTATGCGCCCGAAGGCGTGGCGCTCGACATGCGGGTGCGCGGCAATGCGGCAGGATCAGGGAGCGACGCAGCCGCATCCCTGCGGCTGCGCGGTCTCGGTTCGCTGGAATTGGGCTGCGCCATCAAGGGCAACGCCCTGGATCTGCTCGCGCAGCTGGCGGCGCTGGATGACGACGCGGCGGTGCAGAAGCTGCTTTCGGACGTCAGCGTGACCAGCGCGAAGTTTTCGTACAGCGATACGGGGCTGATCCCCCTGGCGGTCAACCTGGCCCTGGAAAGCGGCGACGCTGTCGGACTGGACAGCCTCAGCCTTGCCATGCAGTACGCTGCAGAGCAGGGGCTGGACACGGACTTCACTGTCCGGGGTCTGCATGCGGGGCTTGATTTCGCTCCGCTGGAGCAGTACCGCGCCGAGATCTCCCGTTTCGCTCCCGGCGGCATCACCGTCGACGTTTCCCAGCGCAATGCGCTGACGAAGGACGGCTTTGCCGGCAATGCCAGCGCAGCGGTGCGCGGGCTGGGCAAGATGGACCTGGATCTGGCCTTGAAGGGCGACGTCCTCGGGATACTGAAGAAAGCTGCGAACGATCCGGACAACACTGAGGAACTGCTGCCCCTCCTTTCCCAGGTCAAGGTCGCCGGATGCGGCACGGGATACAAGGATTCCGGGCTCGCAGCGATGCTCTTGGGCATCGCCGCCAAGGAATTCGGGATGACTCCCGCCGACCTCCTGGCGATGGCGGTCGGCCAGGTGGAGCAGCTTGCCACTTCCGGAGACCCCTTCTTCGAGAAGCTTGGCAAGATGCTCAAGGAGCAGCTGGCGCAGCCGGGCGAGATGTCTGTCAGGCTTGCCAGGGACGCCGATATGGATGTTATGACTTTTGCCATGACGGCCGCGGAAAGCCCGGACAAGCTGCCCCTGGAATTCTCCTCGGTGCCCGGCGGCAAAACCATGGAAGAGTACCTGAAGTAGCGGATGCGCCGCATAAGCATGCATGCCGGACGGAGGTCATCCTTCCGGCATCATGCTGTCATGCGCCTTGCGCCCGCCTTGCGGAGATCGCATGAGTTTCAACGTTGGTTTCCGGGATCCGGGATTGTGCGCTGCCCTGCTGGAAAAGCTGTCGGAGGGGCTGGACAAGCTCGGACGGACCGTGCGCTTCATGGAAGTGTGCGGCACGCATACGGTGTCCATCTTCCGCAGCGGCCTGCGTTCCCTGCTTCCCCAGGGGATCGAGCATGTTTCCGGTCCCGGATGCCCGGTCTGCGTGACGCACGATTCCGAGATCGCTGCGCTCATCGATGCAGCAGCAAGGACAGATGTCATCATCGCCACCTTTGGCGACCTGCTGCGCGTGCCCGGTCCGGACGGTCGCTCGCTCCGCCATGCGCAGGCGGAAGGCGCGCGCATCCGCGTCGTCTATTCCCCCATGGATGCCCTCAGGCTGGCGGCGGAGCATCCTTCCGAAACGGTGGCCTTTCCTGCCGTGGGCTTTGAGACTACCGCCCCTGCCATAGCAGGGACGCTCATGGAGGCCCGCAAGGCAGGGATCGGCAATTTTTGCGTGTTCCCCTTCAACAAGCTCGTCCCCCCGGCGATGCGCGCCCTGCTGGATGGCGAGCGTGAAGGGAGCGGCAGGATAGACATGTTCCTCCTGCCGGGCCACGTGGCCGTCGTCATAGGGCTTGCGCCATTCCTATTCCTGGCGGAGGAATACGGGCGCGCCGCGGCCGTGGGCGGATTTGAGCCGGCGGACATCCTTTCGGCGCTCTGCCTCATGACCGGCATGCTGGCCGAAGGGCGGCCCGGCGTGGGCAACACCTATGTGCGCGCCGTGAGTCCCGGCGGCAGCCAGAGGGCGGTGGACGTCATGGATGCCGTATTCCGCAGGAGCACGGCCCGCTGGCGCGGGCTGGGGACCATACCGGGGAGCGGGCTTTCGCTGCGCCCGGGATGGGAAGCCTTTGACGCCTTTCAGAAGCTGGGCATCTCCCTTGGCGAAACGCGGTGCATACCGGGATGCCGCTGCGGCGAGATCTTGCGCGGGGCGCTCACGCCCCCCCAATGCCCGCTGTTCGGCAGGGCCTGCACGCCTGAGTCGCCCACGGGTCCGTGCATGGTCTCCACGGAAGGGAGCTGCGCCGCATGGTATAAGTACGGCGCTGATCGCATGTGACGGACCGCCGGCCGTGCGCCGGATGCAGAGATGCTTCGTCAGGCAGGCATCGTTGAGAGGAAGGCAATGAAGATACTTTTGGACAGCGGCAGCGGGGGCAGGGCATCACAGCGGCTCATAGCCGATGTGTTCCTGCGGCATTTCGACAACCCTGTCCTGCGGCGCATGGATGACGCGGCCGTCCTGCAGATGGACGGCCCCCTGGCCATGAGCACCGACGGATACACCGTGACGCCGCTGTTTTTCCCCGGCGGCAGCATCGGGACGCTGGCCGTCCACGGCACGGTGAACGACATAGCCATGATGGGGGCGAAGCCCCGTTACCTGAGCTGTGCGTTCATCCTGGAGGAAGGACTGGAACTCGATGAGCTCGACCGCGTCGCGTCAGACATGGCCGGCGCTGCCCGTTCTGCCGGGGTCGAGATCGTCACCGGCGACACCAAGGTCGTGCAGAAGGGCGCGTGCGACCGCATATTCATAACTACGGCCGGCATAGGCGAGGTCATTGCCGATCCGGCTCCATCGGGGGCTTCGGCCAGGCCGGGCGACGCCATCCTCGTGAGCGGCGCCGTGGGCGATCACGGGCTGACCGTCATGGCCGGCCGGAGCGGGCTTTCCTTCGTGTCCGCATCCAGCGACAGCGCGCCGCTGAACGTCATGGTCGAAAGGCTCGTGCGTGAAGTGGGCGGCATCCATGTGCTGCGCGACCCCACGCGCGGCGGGCTGGCCACGACGCTCAACGAGATAGCCGGGCAGTCCGGCGTGCGCTGCGTCATCGATGAGCGGAGCGTGCCCGTGCATGAGGGCGTGCGCACGGGGTGCGACATCCTGGGGCTGGATCCATTCTACCTGGCCAACGAAGGAAAGCTCATCTGCATGGTGCCGGCAGAAAGGGCGGAAGATGCCCTTTCCGTCATGCGATCTTCCCCGCATGGGGAGGAGGCCGCCGTGGTGGGCGAGGTCTTGGAAGCGGAGCGCCCCTGCGTGGAACTCCGCACGTTCCTTGGGGGGACGCGCCTGCTCTCCATGCTGGAAGGGGCCCAGCTGCCCCGCATATGCTGAGGATGCGATGCGCATTGCCGTCTGGAACACCGCTTTCCTGGGGGATTCCCTGCTCACCCTGCCTCTGGTCCGCGTGATCAGGGCGGCCTGGAAAGAGGCTGAGATCGATTTTTATGTGCGCGGCGGACTGGAGCCTCTTTATGCCGGCCAGCCTGAGACAGCCCATGTGTACGGCTGCCATAAGCGCGGAAGGCATGGGGGATGGAAAGCCATGCTTTCGCTTGCGCGCGAGATAGCCTCAAGGCGCTACGACATATGGGTCGACGCCCACCTGAGCCTGCGCAGCTCGCTCATGGCCTGGGCCAGCAGGGCACCCGTGCGCGCCGGATATGAAGAGGCAGCGCTGTCATCGCTGGCTTTCAGCGTGCGGACCGGCAGGCGCTTCCATGAGCTGCAGGAAGTGGAGAGGCTGCTCCTGCTTGCCCGTGCCATCGGCGTGCCCTCAGGATTGCTGGAGGATAAGGACCTGACCTGGCCTGAGCTGCATCTGCCGCAGGAGGCGCACGATAAGGCCGCAGGACTGCTTGCCCCGCTTTCCGGGGGGCCGATCGTGGGCATCCATCCTGGTTCGGTATGGCCGACCAAGCGCTGGCTCCCCGAAGGTTTCGCCAGCGTGCTCCGCCGCGTGCTGGACAGCGGCGCCAGCGCCGTGCTCCTGGCAGGACCGGGCGAGGAAGCCATCGCAGGAGAAGTCGCGCGGCTTGCCGGCGTGGACAGCGGTGCGGCGGGATTCCTCGATCTTTCGGGAAAGACATCCCTCACGTCGCTGGCGGCGCTGCTTGCCCGGCTGGACTGCTATCTCGGCAACGATTCCGGAGTGATGCACCTTGCCTGGGCTCAGAGGGTCCCGGTGACGGCCCTTTTTGGTCCGACGACGCGCTCGCTCGGCTTCTGGCCGCGGGGGGAAGGCAGTTCGGTCATGGAAGTCTGCGAGCCTTGCCGTCCATGCGGGCTGCATGGGCATAAGGCATGCCCCCAGGGGCATTTCCGGTGCATGCGCCGCATCACGGCAGACATGGTCTGGCAGGATGTGGAGCGCAAGCTGATCCGGCGCCGCGCGGAGCATGCGGAGGGACAGGCGCCTTCCGGACAGTGCAGAAAGGAGTCGTGTGATGCCATCTAAAAAAAGCCTGCCGCAGCCGCAGAGCCTGGACCTGCCCTTTACAGGGGCCGACAGCCATGCCCATCTGGACGATCCGGCGCTGCTGCCGGACTTGCCGGAGGTGTTCAGCCGAGCAGCGGGATCCGGCGTTTCCCTCATCGTCCATATGTTCTTGCTGCATGATCGCTACGCAGCGAACCGCCAGGCGCTGCTCGACGCCGCGGCTGGCTGTCCCCGTCCCGTTGACCTCTGCTTTGCACGGGGCTTGCATCCCGAAGACATCTTGCATGCGGACGAAGAGGAGTGGGAACGCCTTGCCTGGGCTGCGGAACACGATCCCAAGGTGTGCGCGGTGGGCGAGATCGGGCTGGACTACCACTATGAGGAAGGCTATTCTCCGCACGCCATGCAGGAGCCCTGGTTCCGCCGCCAGCTGCGCCTGGCGAAAAAGCTGGGCAAGCCGGTGGTCATCCATTCCCGGGATGCCTGGGAGCGTACGTTCGCCATCCTGGACGAGGAGGGCATGCGCGGCTGGCCCCTGCTCTGGCATTGCTTTGGCGGCAGCGCCGGGCATGCGGAGCGCATCATCGCCTGCGGCTGGCATATCGCCCTGGGCGGAGCAGCCACCTACAAGGCCAACCAGTCCGTGCGCGAGGCCGTGCGCAGCATCCCCCTGGACAAGCTGATGCTGGAGACCGACTGCCCCTATCTGGCGCCCATGCCCTGGCGCGGACGCAGGAACGAACCGGCCCTGACGGCGTTCACCGCCGCCTGCCTGGCCGGTGAACTTGGCATGGACCCCGCGGAGTTGTGGACGGCTGCCGGGGACAATGCGCGCCGCTTCTTCGGTGTTTGACCCCATACCGGCAGGGAGGATCGATGGGCAGACCGGGATTTCATTGCATCACCTTCGGATGCCAGATGAACGTCAACGATTCCCAGTGGGTGGAACGCGCGCTCATCTCCCGCGGCTTTGAGATGCGTCCGCTGGAGGAAGCGGACGCGGTCCTGGTGAACACCTGCTCCGTGCGGGAAAAGCCGGAGCAGAAGGTACACAGCACGCTGGGCAGGATACGCCTTGCCAATCCCGCTGCCGTGGTGGGCGTGGCGGGATGCGTCGCCCAGCAGATGGGGGAAGATCTGGCACGCAGGCATCCGCAGGTGCGCCTCATCGCGGGCAGCGACGGGATAGCCGCCGTGCCGGATGCCTTCGTGCGCCTGCTGGAGGATCCAGGCCTGCGCCTCTCCTACCTGGAATTCACCGATGCCTTTCCCGACCGCGATCCCTGCCTGGCTGCCGGAACAGGGGATGGCGGGGCGCCTGTGGCCTTCGTGAACATCATGCAGGGCTGCGACAATTTCTGCGCGTACTGCATCGTTCCCTACACGCGCGGCCCCCGCAAGTCACGTCCGGCGCGCTCCATCCTGGAGGAGTGCCGGGCCTGGGTGGCCAGGGGGGCCGGGGACATCACCCTGCTCGGACAGAACGTCAATGCCTTCGGCAGGGACAAGTACGGCGACGGGACCAGTTTTCCGGATCTTTTGCGCATGGTGGCCGGCATCCCCGGACTGCGGAGGATCCGCTTCGTTTCCGCCCATCCCCGGGATCTTTCGCAGGAGACGATAGACCTGTTCGCCGAGCTGCCCCAGCTTTGTCCGCGCCTGCACCTGCCCCTGCAGTCCGGGTCAACGTCCATGCTGGCCAAAATGGGGCGCGGCTACACCATGGAGCGCTATCTGTCGGTCGTCCAGTCCCTGCGCCAGGCAAGGCCGGGCATGGCGCTTTCGACAGACCTCATCGTGGGCTTCCCGTCCGAAACGGAAAAGGAATTCGACGATACGCTGAGAGCCATCGACAGCTGCGGGTTCATGTCCAGTTTTTCCTTCTGCTATTCCGACAGGCCTGGCACGCGGGCCTCGGCGATGCCCTTTAAGATCCCTCGCGAAGTCCAGCTGGAACGGCTTTCCCGCCTCCAGGCGCTGCAGAATGACCGCGCCGAGGCCTGGCTGCGTTCGCGGGTGGGCATGGCGACGGACGTGCTGCTGGAAAGTCCGAGCCACAGGCAGGACGGCGCCAATCTCTGGCAGGGCCGCGACCCGTGGGGCGACTCCGTCAACGTGCTCCTTCCCGAAGGAGAGGGACGGGCAGGGCAGTTCGTGGATGTGCGCATCCGGGCGGCCAGGAAGCATTCCCTCATGGCTGTCCCTGTGTGAGACCCGTGCATTCTTTTTTGCAAGAAATTGTTTTTCAAGGAGATTTTTCATCTGTTCCCCATGCTTGATAAAAGTGGGGCGATGAGGTTATCATACGCTATAGCTATATGCATGGCGCATCCAGGGCCGCTTTGCCGGCTGTTCGCGGACGATGGGCCCGTGCGTTGCCATGCCTGGAGAGAAACATGAAAAAAAAGCCTATGACCATGCGGATGGCTGCTTTGTGGGGATTTTCGGTCGTGATCGCGGCGGCTTTGGCTTCGGGCTGCGTGCCTCCCCGGCAGGCGGGGCAGGATGCGGCCGGTGGCGCAGCTCCGGCTGAGGATCCGTTTGCCGCCGCCGTTGCCCACATGGCCCCCGGCACTTCTGCCGTCATGGCTTCACCCTACGCCAGGGATTCCGTCGTCAGGGCAGGAGAGTTCTATACGTCGGGGCTGGGCATGCCGTGCCGCCGCGTTACGGTGCTGGCACAGGGGGTGGAACACCGCCTCGCCATCTGCCGGGACAACGGGTCATGGCAGACCTTCGGCGCCATATTCGAGAACAGCCAGAGATAGCGATGGATTCGGCGCTGACCGTGCAGGGGAGGGTCATATTCGCCCTCATG
>CACZQM010000056.1 GCA_902783285.1 uncultured Desulfovibrio sp.
CATATTGCCAAGAGCGCGCAAAACAGCTATGCTGCACCATGCAGACAGCATGGCGCATGAGGCTCTCCCGGGCCGCCAGCCAGACCGCCCCATGGCGCCAGCATAAACTTTTGCAAGGAGCTTCTTCTTTGGACGGAGACACCCACAGTAGCCTGTGGTCGAAACTGGGAGCATTCTTTTCGGGAAAATCAACAGAAGAGCATCTGGAGCAGGCCATCCGTGAGGCGCGCGAAGACGGCGAGCTGAAGGCAGAGGAAGGCTCCATGCTGCTCTCTATCCTTTCCCTGGACGAGATACAGGTCCAGGACCTCATGACTCCGCGCACCGACATCGACTGCCTGCCTTCGGGCACACCCATCGTGGACGCTGCGGCGACCATAGTGGAGACAGGTCATTCGCGCCTCCCTGTGTATAAGGAAACGCGTGACAACAACATCGGCATCGTCCATGCCAAGGACCTGCTCACTTCCCTCATCCGGCCGGAACACCAGCATGATCCCGTGGACGGCATCATGAGCGAGCCTTTTTTCGTCCCCGAGACAAAGATCGCCAGCGAGCTGCTCCAGGAATTCCGCAGCCGGAAAAACCACCTCGCCATCGTCGTGGATGAATACGGGGGCACATCGGGGCTGGCCACCATCGAAGACCTGCTCGAGGTGATCGTCGGCGACATCGAAGACGAGCATGACGCCCCCAAGGAAGAAGACATACGGCCCCTTGATGACGGCCGGTATGAGCTTTCCGGACGCGCCTACCTGGAAGATCTGGAAGAACTCGGCATGCATCTGGAATCTGATGAGGTCGATACCATCGGCGGCTATTTGAGCATCGAGGCGGGGCATGTCCCCCAGAAGGGAGAGCAGTTCGAAGTGGCCGGATGGCTGCTGAGCGTCGCCGATGCCGACGCCAAGCAGATCCACACGGTCATTGCCGAAAAGAAGGAATGACTGACAATCAAAAAAGCCACGGGCAAGCCTCGCGGCTTTTTTTTTTGCTGCAAGACGCGCCCGCTTGATGGCCATCCCATGATGGCCGGGCAGCAGAAAAAAGTTTTAACACACGTTTCAGGAGCGCATTTATGCCTAAACGGACAGATCTAAGGCGAATCATGGTCATCGGGTCCGGACCGATCGTCATCGGGCAGGCCTGCGAGTTCGACTACTCCGGCACCCAGGCCGTCAAGACCCTTAAGGCCGAAGGTTTCGAGGTCATCCTCGTCAATTCCAACCCGGCCACCATCATGACGGATCCCGGGCTTGCGGACCGCACGTACATCGAACCCCTCGAGCCTGAAACCGTGGCCGCCATCGTGCGCAAGGAGCGGCCCGACGCCATGCTCCCCACGCTGGGAGGGCAGACGGCACTGAACATGGCGCTGGAGCTGACGCGCATGGGCGTGCTGGAGGAATGCGGCGTCGAGCTCATCGGCGCCGACGCCCAGGCCATCGAAAAGGCGGAAAGCCGCGAACTGTTCCGCGAATGCATGGAGCATATCGGGCTCAAGATGCCCCTCAGCGCGATCGCCCGCAGCATGGACGACGTGCGCCGCATCGCCGCCGAGATGCCTTTCCCGATGATCATCCGGCCGGCCTTCACGCTCGGCGGCGCCGGCGGCGGCGTGGCCTACAACCAGGAAGACCTTGAGGCCATCGCCGCGGGCGGCCTGGACGCCAGCATGACCAGCGAAGTGCTCATCGAGCAGTCCGTCCTGGGCTGGAAAGAGATCGAGATGGAAGTCATGCGCGACCGCAGGGACAACTGCGTGATCGTATGCTCAATCGAGAACCTGGACCCCATGGGCGTGCACACCGGCGACTCCATCACCGTGGCCCCGGCACAGACGCTCACCGACGCGGAATACCAGAAGATACGCGAGGCCACGTTCGCCATCATGCGCGAAGTCGGCATTGACACGGGCGGTTCGAACGTGCAGTTCGCGCAGAATCCTGACAACGGCGACCTCGTGGTCATCGAGATGAACCCGCGCGTGTCCCGGTCTTCGGCCCTGGCCTCCAAGGCGACGGGCTTCCCCATCGCCAAGATCGCCGTCAAGCTGGCCATCGGCTACACGCTCGACGAGATCCCCAACGACATCACGCGCGAGACCATGGCCAGCTTCGAGCCGGCCATCGACTACTGCGTGGTCAAGATCCCCCGCTTCACCTTTGAAAAGTTTGACGGGGCCAAGGACGAGCTGACCACGTCCATGAAGAGCGTGGGCGAATGCATGTCCATCGGGCGCACGTTCAAGGAAGCCCTGCAGAAAGGCCTGCGGTCGCTGGAAACGGGCGCGATCGGCCTGGGCAGCCGCTTCCGCAGCCCCCTGCCTTCCCGGGACGAGATCATCGCCAGGCTGCGCATCCCCAATTCGCAGCGCATCTTCGCGCTGCGCCAGGCGCTGCTCGCGGGCATGGACATCGATGAGATCTTTGAGCATACGCTCATCGACCGCTGGTTCCTGCGCCAGATCCGCGACATCGTGAAGATGGAGGAGGAGCTGCGCGACTTTGCCCTGGGCAACTCCATGACAGCGGACAACCCGGAGCTGGCCAGCCTGCTGCGCCGCGCCAAGGAATACGGGTTTTCCGACAGGCAGCTCGCAGAGATGTGGAAGCGTCCGGAATCGGACGTCATATCCCTGCGCCGCGCCATGGGCATCGAGCCCACGTACTACCTTGTGGACACCTGCGCCGGGGAATTCGAAGCCTACACGCCCTATTTCTATTCCACGTACGAGACGGGACGGGAGCTGGAGGTCCACGACAGGAAGAAGGTCATCATCCTGGGCGGCGGTCCCAACCGCATCGGGCAGGGCATCGAGTTCGACTACTGCTGCTGCCACGCGTCCTTCGCGCTGCGGGACGAGGGCGTGGAAGCCATCATGATCAACTCCAACCCCGAAACGGTCTCCACCGACTACGATACATCCGACAGGCTCTACTTCGAGCCGCTGACCTTTGAAGACGTGATGCACATCGTCGAGACGGAGGAGCCCGACGGGGTCATCGTGCAGTTCGGCGGTCAGACGCCGCTCAACCTGGCCGTGCCGCTGCAGCGGGCGGGCGTGCCCATCCTGGGCACCAGCCCCGATGCCATCGACCGCGCGGAGGACCGCGAGCGCTTCCAGGCGCTCATCCGGAAGCTGCAGCTGCTGCAGCCGCAGAACGGCACCTGCGTCTCGCTCGAAGAGGCGAAGAAAGCCGCCGGGCGCATCGGCTACCCCATCATCGTGCGGCCCAGCTATGTGCTTGGCGGACGCGCCATGATGGTCTGCTACGGTCCGGACGACCTGGATGACTATTTCCGCAACATCGTGGGCACGGAGACCCCGGAGCATCCCATCCTCATCGACCAGTTCCTGGAGGACGCCATCGAGATGGACGTGGACGCCCTGTCAGACGGGAAAGACGTGTATGTCGCGGGCATCATGGAGCACATCGAGGCGGCGGGCATCCATTCCGGCGACTCAGCCTGCTCGCTGCCGCCCTATTCCCTCCCCGGGAGCATCATCAGCGAGATCGAACGCCAGACCATCGCGCTGGCCAAGGAACTGCGCGTGGTAGGCCTGATGAACATCCAGTACGCCGTGAAGGATGGCCGGATCTTCATCCTTGAGGTCAATCCCCGCGCCTCGCGCACCGTGCCGTTCGTTTCCAAAGCCACGGGCGTGCCCCTGCCGCGCCTGGCCACGCAGGTCATGCTGGGCAGGAAGCTGGCGGACCTCGACCCCTGGTCCATGCGCAAGACCGGCTATGTCTGCGTCAAGGAATCCGTGTTCCCGTTCAAGCGCTTCCCCGGCGTGGACATCCTGCTCGGCCCGGAGATGCGCTCGACGGGCGAAGTGATGGGCGTGGCGCGCAGCTTTGACGAGGCGTTCCTCAAGAGCCAGCTGGGCGCGGGACAGATGCTGCCCACCTTCGGCAAGGTGTTCATCTCGGTCAATGACCGCGACAAGCAGTTCATCACCCCCCTCGCCCAATCTTATGCCGACCTGGGCTTCGACCTCCTCGCCACGCGCGGCACGGCAAAGCTGCTCAAGGAATCCGGACTGGACGTGCAGACCGTGCTCAAGGTCCACGAAGGGAGGCCGAACATCGTGGACATGATCAAGAACGGCGAAGTGGCCATGGTCATCAACACGGCATCGGGCAAGCGCACCAACCATGATTCCAAGGCGATCCGGCAGAACACCCTGCTCCATGGCGTGCCCTTCACCACCACCCTGTCCGGCGCCCGCGCCATCGCCCGTGCCATACAGCACGAGCAGGTCAAGGCGCTGCACGTGGAATGCATCCAGGATTATTACGAGGCGTCGCCCAAAGGAGAACGTTCATGAAAGCCCTGCTCACACTGGAAGACGGCTTTTCCCTGGAAGGGGAATCCTTCACCGGCCCTGTTGAACTTGCCGGCGGCGAAGTCATATTCAATACGGCCTCGAGCGGCTACCAGGAACTGATCACCGATCCTTCCTACGCCGGGCAGATGGTCTGCCTGACGTATCCGCTCATCGGCAACTGCGGGATCAACCCCGAGGACATGGAATCCGGCGGGATCCACATGTCGGCGCTCATCGTCAAGGAGTGCTGCAAGGAGCCTTCCAACTGGCGCTCGAAGGAAAGCCTTCCGGACTTCCTCATGCGCCATGGCGTGCCGGGCATCGAAGGGGTGGACACGCGCGCGCTCACCCTGCACCTGCGCCGGAACGGAGCCATGCGGGGATGCCTCTCCACATCGGTGCTGGATGCCGCCGAGCTGGCTGCCAGGGCCCGCGCCCTTCCGCCCATGGAAGGGCAGGACCTGGTCACGGGCGTCGCTCCGGCCGGTCCCTACCGCTGGGACGAGGCGGCAGGGAGGCCCGCTGCGGTGCAGCTCGAGGCCGACGGCTCCTACGCCTGGCCGGGCGGGAAAAGCCTGCGCATCCTGG
>CACZQM010000057.1 GCA_902783285.1 uncultured Desulfovibrio sp.
CGGCGCGGAAGTCGCTGGTCTGCTCGCGGTCCTTCGGGGAGAAGATAAAGGATCCGGCGCTGCTCCGGCAGGCGGTGGCGTCCTTCTGCTCCCGTGCCGCCGAGCGGCTGCGGCGGGAAAAGCTGGCGGCGTCCGCCATGATGGTCTTCATCCAGACGTCGTTTTTCCACGAGCCGTTCGAAAGCGCGTCACGGCTCATGTCCTTCAGCGTCCCTGCCAGCGACACCGCCGTATTCATAAAAGCGGCGCTTGCCGGCGTCGATTCCATGTTCCGGCCCGGCGTGCCCTACGGCAAGGCCGGCGTGATGCTGTTCGACCTGCTGGAGCGGGGCAGGGTGCAGGGCAGCCTGCTGATGATGGCGCATGCAGAGCAGGAGGCCCGGCGTGATGCGCTCATGGCATCCCTGGATGCTGCCAACCGCCGTTATGGCCGCGGCACCGTGAAGTTCGCCATTGAAGGGCTGGGCAAGGGTGTCTGGGCCCTCAAGCAGGATCATAAGTCGCCCGCATACACAACAGAGTGGGATGAGCTTGCCGTGGTGAAGTGCTGACGGGGAGCGGCGCAGGCGGCAGGAGCTGGCTGACAAGAAGCCCCGGTCATCGCCGGGGCTTTCCCTTTGCCTGAAATAGTCATGCAACGGCACGCTGCAGACCATGTGTATCCAATGATGGCAACGTGATGATGGACATTCCCTTTTCAGCGGATGAAATGCGTCGGCATCCACGGTTCCTTCTGGGGAACGCCGAAGGCGTCTTTGCCCAGGGCGATGCTCTTCATGAGGAAGGTCATGTTCCTCGCCAGGGTGCGCATGGTCTGCAGGCCTTCGGCGTCCTGCGCGGCCTCGCCGGGCATCCTGCCGTGCACGCTGTTCCAGTACTGGCTGGAAGCAACGGGCATGCCGCTGATGGTGAAGTACTTGTTCAGCTCGTCGAACGTGGCGGAAAGCCCGCCGCGCCTGGCGACGACGACGGATGCGCCGACCTTCATGCTCTTGTCGAAGGGGGTGCTGTAGAACAGGCGGTCCAGGAAGGCGACCACCGTGGCGTTGGCCGAGGCGTAATACACTGGCGAGCCCACGACGAGCCCGTCGCACTGTTCAAAGAGGGGCGCGGCCTCGTTGACTTGGTCGTCGAAGGCGCATTTTCCCCTGCTGCTGCAGGAATTGCAGGCTATGCAGCCGCGGATGGCCTTGTTGCCGATGTGCATCAGCGTCGTTTCCACGCCGGCGGATCCAAAGACTTTTTTCATCTCCCCAAGGGCAAGCGCAGTGTTTCCATCGGGGCGGGGCGAACCGTTGATCATCAGGACTTTCATGTTCCGGACTCCTTGTGCGGGAAGGATGGTGGGGCACGGGCTGGACAGGGAGCTCCCGCCCCCTGGCCTTTTGATACCATGCCCGGGGCCGGATGTGAAGATGCCCTGCGGCGGAAGCGTTACGGAAGGTGTGCGCCCCCATGGAAAAGGCGGGCGCGGCAAAGCCGGCCCGCCTGGGATCTCCTGGAGGAGAGGGTTCAGATGCGCTTCCTGCCGCCGCCCATGTGATAGCGCTCGATGGAGGAGAGCACGGCCTTGCGCAGGCGCAGGGACTGCGGCGTCACCTCGAGCAGCTCGTCCTCGCGCATGAAGTGCAGGCACTTTTCCAGCGTCATGGGGCGCACGGGCGTGAGGATGATGTTCTCGTCCTTGCCGGCGGCGCGCAGGTTGGTGAGCTTTTTCTCCTTGGTGGCGTTCACGTCGATGTCGTTGTCGCGGTTGTGCTCGCCGACCACCATGCCTTCGTACACCGGGTCGCCCGGCTTGACGAAGAGCGTGCCGCGGGGCTCCAGGTTGTACAGGGCGTAGGCCACGGCGTTGCCCGGCCGGTCGGCGATGAGCGAGCCGGTCATGCGGGTGAGGAAGTCGCCCCGGTAGGGCTCGTAGCCGCTGAAGTTGGAGTTCATGATGCCTGTGCCCTTGGTGTCTGTGAGGAAGTCGTCACGGTAGCCGATGAGCCCGCGGGAGGGCACGGAAAACGTCAGGCGCACGCGGCCCGTGCCGTTGTTCACGCAGTTGGTCATGCGCCCTTTGCGGAAGTTGAGCTTTTCCGTCACGATGCCCATGAATTCTTCGTCGCAGTCCACCGAGACTTCCTCGATGGGCTCGTACTTTTCCCCGTCGATGGTCTTGAAGATGACTTCCGGACGCCCGACGGTCAGCTCGAAGCCCTCGCGGCGCATGGTCTCAACCAGGATGGCCATCTGGAATTCGCCGCGGCCCTTGACCAGGTAGGCGTCCTTGTTCTCGGTGTCCTCCACGGAGATGGAGACGTTGCGCAGCGCCTCCCTGTCGAGCCGTTCGCGTATCTTGCGCGCCTGCA
>CACZQM010000058.1 GCA_902783285.1 uncultured Desulfovibrio sp.
CTTAAAGGCAGGCATATCCTCATGGCTGAAGATGTCATGATCAACGCAGAGATCATGAAAGAGCTCATTCAGATGCGCGAAGCAGAGATCGACCACGCAGAAAACGGGAAGATCGCCCTGGATATGTTTGGGAAGAGCCCGGTCGGTCATTATGATGCGATCCTGATGGATGTGCGCATGCCGGAGATGGATGGTCTGGAGGCGGCAGCAGCGATCAGGTCACTGAAGAGGCCCGATGCCAAGACCATCCCCATCATTGCCATGACGGCAAATGCCTTTGACGAAGATGTGCAGCGCTCACTTCAGGCCGGTATGAACTCTCACTTGTCCAAACCTGTGGATCCAGAGCATCTTTACCGGACTCTGGAAGAGCTGATCTATGAAAAGTCGCTATGATGCCGGAAGACAGAAGGAGCCGGACCTTTCCATGTGACCCGGCAGCAGCACCTTTACCGGCAGGCGACGCGATGAGTCTGACAGCATCATGCCAGCATGGGGGGCTGTTCCGTACTTCGCTTATCACTCTTGTTACGCCCTGGCTCCGTCCGGCTTTCTGGGGCGTGGCTGCCACATGACTCGCCACGCTGCCCAGTGACAAGCGGCATTCGGCTCGATTGATGAAATCCATTGCGCTGCAACGCTGTGACAAGCAAGACATGCTCTATGGCGTAAAGCAGGCATCCATCCAGGGCGTCCCTGCGAAAACGGTTCGAGGCATTGTCCCAGCGACGACCTCAGCGATTTTTCTGGGGGATGCAGGGGACAGGCGGCGTATTGGGGGGCTCTGCCTGGCGCCGATCTCCTGCCAGTTTGGCGAATATGGTTGTGGACGTTGCATTTTCGGAAGGCAGTGATATGGTGGGGATGCTCATTTTGAGGGCATGCCGTACATAGAATGGCGGCATACAGGGAGAGATGCCATGCTTTTAAAGAACATAGTATGCGCCGTTTTTGCCGTTGTTCTGTTTGCTGGACAGGCCTGGGCGGATATATTTAAGGCTGCTGACAAAGGCGATGTACAGGCGGTGAAGGAATATCTTGCCCATGGCGTGGATGTGAACGCGAAGGACGATGACTTTGAATGGACGCCGCTGCACTATGCCTCGAGTGCGGGTCACGCGAACATCATCAAGCTGCTTATTTCTTCCGGCGCGGATGTGAACGCGAAGGATAACGTTGGCAGGACGCCGCTGTTCAGACCCGCTTTCTATGGGGATGCTGCCGTAGTCAAGCTGCTTATTTCTTCCGGATCGGACGTGAACGCGAAGGATAATAACGGCGAGACGCCGCTGTTCCAGCCCGTTATCTATGGGCATGCAGACGTAGCCAGGCTCCTGATTTCTTCCGGTGCAGATGTGAACGCAAAGAATAATGACGGCGAGACGCCGCTGCACCGTGCCGCTGACAGGGGAGAAACTGACGTAGCCAAACTGCTTATTTCTTCCGGCGCGGATGTGAACACGAAGGATAATGATGGCGAGACGCCGCTGCACCGTGCCGCTTTCATGGGGCGTGCGGACGCGGTCAAGCTGCTTATTTCTTCCGGCGCGAATGTGAACGCGGAGAATAAAGACGGCGAGACGCCACTGCACTTTGCTGCTGCTGTCAGGGATGTGAGAGCAGCCAAATTGATCGTCTCTTCCGGTGCGGATGTGAACCTGAAGAATAAAAACGGCGCTACGCCGCTTGACATTGCGGTGGAAAAGGAAAACCTAGAAGTCGCCAATATCATTGGATCCGCCATGTCATCTTTCGCAAAGTAGCAACCGTTCAGTCATCTACAGTATGTCTTGGACATCACGTTGCCATGCAGGGGGGCATGATGATGCACATGCGGCGGAGGCGGCTGGTGCAGCGGTCTGGAAACGTGCGGAGGCGCCTTTGGCGGATGGTGCGGGGCAGCCTGCAGAGGAGCGGCGAAAAAGGCCAGGACGGCGAGCGCGGGAAGGATCCGTTTCATGTCGATTCTCCTTGTCCGTAAGGGGGTGGGCCGGAACGAATTTCACTGCCTTGTACGCTGGGGGCGTTATGCCTTCGCCTGAGGGGAGGTTAGCCCCATCGCCATGAAATTTCAACCTGTCCTGCACATGAAGCGGCCTTCTGCCTGCCACCTGGCCTTGCTGCGCTCCCTGCATGGTCAGCAACGCGCTGCCGGTGAAGCAAGTGCAAACGGCTCAGGCAGCCTGGGGCGGATCGGCGTGCCTGCATGGCCTCTTTTGCGCCTGCCCATCCTTTGACCCGGGCATATTCTGCTTGCTGACAAGCCCTCCACGGCCTATCATCATGGCCATGAACACCAGAGCCATCCTCATCGCTCCCGCGGCGCAGCCTGAAGAAGACGCCCCCGCATCGCCCCTGTATCTTTCTCCCGTGCAGGCCGGCTTCCCCTCCCCTGCCGAAGACTACATGGACGGGGAGCTCAACCTGCATAAGCACCTTGTCCGCAACGAAGCAGCGACCTTCTTCCTGCGTGCGTCAGGCGATTCCATGACAGGCGCAGGCATATTTGACGGAGACCTGCTCGTGGTGGACCGCTCCCTGCCTGCCGAGCACAACAGGATCGTCATCGCGGCCCTGGACGGAGAACTGACGGTGAAGCGCATCATCCGGCAGCGCGGCAGGGTGTTCCTGGCTCCTGAAAACCCTGACTATCCGAAGTTCGACATCACCGACCGCGAATACGTCCACATCTGGGGCGTGGTGACCTACGCCATCCATGACCTCCGCGCGGCGCATGCGGTCCATCCCTGAGGATGCCAGGGCATGCCCCCCGGACAGCGGGACCTGCCCTGCCTTCCGGACACAGAAAAACATCCGTAAAAGGCGGTGCTGCCTGCCATGAAAAGGCTGTGCGACCTGATATCCCGCAATACGGCGGTCCTTGTCCTGGCAGCAGCCCTGCTGGCCTTGACGGTGCCCGGGCCCTTCCGGCATATCCCGCCGGCGGTCATCAATATCCTGCTCGGGGTCATCATGTTCGGCATGGGCCTGACGCTGACCCTCCAGGATTTCAAGGTCGTTTTCAGCAGGCCGAAAGATGTCATCACCGGCTGCGCAGCCCAGTTCATCATCATGCCCCTGCTGGCATGGATCCTGGCAAGGACGTTCTGCCTTGACGAAGAACTGGCGCTGGGCGTCATCCTTGTGGGCTGCTGCCCGGGCGGGACGGCATCCAATGTCATGACGTTCCTCGCCAGGGGGGACCTTCCCCTTTCTGTCGGCATGACAGGCGTTTCCACGCTCCTCGCGCCATTGCTGACGCCCCTGCTGACATGGCTGCTCGCCGGGAAAAACATCCACGTGGACGCTGCAGGAATGCTCCTCAGCATCATGTGGGTCGTGATCCTGCCCCTTGCCATCGGGCTGGTTGTCAAGCGGTCGTTCCCGCGCTTCACGGAAAAAGCGACGTTCCTCCTGCCGGCATCATCCGCTCTCGCCATCGCCGCCATCGTCGTCATCGTGATCGCCGCCAATGCGCACAGGCTCCTGCAGGGCGGGCTGCTGATCGTGCTCGTGGTCATGCTCCACAACCTGTGCGGCTTCGCATCAGGCTATGCGACAGGCATGCTCCTTGGCCTTGCCCCTGCGAAGCGCAAGGCGGTCTCCATCGAGATCGGCATGCAGAACTCCGGTCTTGCCACCAGCCTGGCAGCGATGCATTTCGCCGCCTATCCCATGGCGGCCATCCCAGGCGCGGTCTTCAGCGTGTGGCATAACGTCAGCGGCGCTGTCATCGCCAGATGCTATGCCAGGGAAGGCACGCGTGACGGCGGATAGCCGCGGCGCCCTTTGGCGGCGTGCAGCCGGACCTGTGCGGCATGGGGGCATGGTCCCCTGCCGCAGGCATCGCGGGAGGGGCAGGGGCAGCTGATTCAGCGCTTCCAGTGGAAGATGAATTCCTGTGCGACGTCGGGATGCAGGCTCAGGTGGACAGGGCAGACGTCGGCGCAGTGCTCCATGGCGGCTTTCTGCGCGCCGGTGTATCCCCGGTCGGGCATGTCCAGCACGACCTGGACCTTTCCCAGCCGGCGCGGATCGGCGCTCATGACCTTGGTTATGGATATCTCCGTCCCTTCGACGTCGATGCCGTGCTTCGCGGCATAGATGCCGATGATGGTCATGGCGCATGCGGCCAGCGCCGTCGCGCAGAGGTCCGTCGGCGAAAAGGCTTCGCCCTTGCCCTGGTTGTCCACGGGAGCATCGGTGACAATGGTCGTGCCGCTGGCGAGATGGGTGCATTCCACGCGCAGCCCACCCAGATACCTTGCCTTCATGTGTGCCATGGTCGTCTCCTTCGCCTCCCTGGCGGAGGCCTGGGATCGCAGTCCGCCGGGGATCCGCCCGCCCTTCCGGGACAGCGGAGGCGGCATGCTCAGCCTTGCGCCTCCAATGTATCCGTGGCAGCCGCAAATGGCAACACGGGCCCCTGGCCGCACCGGGAGGCGCCAGGGACCCTGCCTTGAGGACCGTCCTTGCTCCCCGCCCCATGTGCCGGCGGAAAGATTCTGCAACGGTCCGAAACACGATGAAAGAAAATCCCTGCCGGCATGGGGCATGCCGCGAGGCATATCCATGCCGCCTTCCCACGGATCTTCCCCGGGAAGCCTGCGGCAAAGCGCTTTTTTTCCGCCATGTTCTGCACCGGCATGGGCGGCAGCGCCTGGCCGGGAAACACGGCATGGAACTTTCCTCCCCTGCTTGACTTCCTTGAAAAAGGCGATATAGGCTAGGCGTGAAACCTGCACTTCGCGGGATCGAGCCAATCCTAACGGAGGTTAACGCATGAAACGCCTTCTGCTGGCCGGAGCCCTCGCCCTCGCCCTTGCGGGCTGCGTCGACGACGGCTATTACGATGACTACTATGACACGTCCTACGGCGGCACCACGGTCTATTCCAACCCCACCTACGTCGTCGTGCCCGACAGGCCGGGGCCCCCGCCTCCGCGCGGCTACCACCGTCCGCCCCCGCCGCGGCATCATCACCACATGGCTCCGCCGCCTCCGCCTCCGGGACGCCCGGGATTCCACCGTCCGCCGCCAGGTCCGCGCCCGCATGGCCCCGCCATGCGCCCCGGACACGGTCCCAGGCCCGACAGGCCGGCGCGCATGGACAGACCGCGCATGGACAGACCGCGCATGGAC
>CACZQM010000059.1 GCA_902783285.1 uncultured Desulfovibrio sp.
AAATTTGTCCTGCCACGCGCGATGCCATTCCGTCATTGGGGATTGCCAGCCGTCGCAGGCTTGCCCGGACTTATGAGCCCAGTGCCAGATTCTAATAACCCCGCATTTTGCAATCACTGGATTGTTGCAAAGCTGACAGAAGCATTCTGTTTCAATTCTTCTGGCGGCTTCGACGCGTTTTTTGCCTGCTGTTATGGCGTACCGCAAATATGTATCTCCACTAGAGATTCTTTATCTCCATATAATCATCGTTTGCAAACATGCCAACTGTTGATAATGTTGCGTCTGATTTATGTTGCTCCCCCCATTCCACCCTGTACTTATTTCCACACTCGGTAAGATGTTTTGCCGGACGTTGGACCACGAAGCCGAGCCGTTCAGATATCGAATTCATACATTGTTGTCAGCGTACATCAACTACCCTGACCATATTATTTGGCAACAAGGCGTTTCCGAGCGCCTGTTTCATGGCGTTTTTGGGACGAAGCTGAGAGTATTATTGACGGCATGGGCTGACATTTTTGAACGCCTTGCTCCATATTTATGTTTTGTGGCAGCAATATTTCCAGCAGGCGAGATTCGCCGAGCCCAAAAAATCCTTTACTATCCTCAAAAACTCGCGTAGAGTCCCTTCCCTAATCTCAACGAGCGGTAAATCGGGCGACTAGGCGACTGTCCGCCTGCCAAGGTGGGTATGGGCGAACCCGTGGGTCCGCGAATCAGGAGTTTTCCATGAAACAGGGCATCCATCCCAAAGTGTACAAGGCCAAGCTCATCTGCGCCTGCGGCAACGTCGTCGAAGTGCTTTCCACCAAGGGCGAGACCGTCCACACCGAAATCTGCTCCGCCTGCCATCCCTTCTTCACCGGCAAGCAGCGCTTCGTGGACACCGCCGGCCGCATCGACCGCTTCCGCAAGAAGTACGCGAAGTTCGGCAAGTAGCTTCGATCCGGCGTGCGTTTGCGCCGGGGCTGGCCTCCCCGTTTCAAGCGGGGAGGTCTTTTAATATCCGCCGCCATGCAGGGCGCTTGCGCTTTTGCGATGCGGCATTAAATGATACGGCATGATGATCAGGAATTCCCTTTGCGCGCCCGCCGCGCTGTTCTGCGCCGCGGAAAACGAGCCTGCTGCGCCGCTCATCGGCGGGCAGGCCGTCATGGGCGGCGTGCTCATGCGCAACGGGGGCGTGTGTTCCCTGGCCGTGCGCCGGTCCACCGGCGAGATCACCGTGGAGCGCCGCGGCTGGCGCACCATGGGGCCGCAGAGCCTGCGCGGCAGGCGCTTTCTGCGCGGCTTCCCCATCCTGGTGGAGACCCTGGCCAACGGCGTGCGCGCCCTCAACCGCTCGGCGGAGCTGGCGACCGGCGACGACGGGGAGCCCCTGTCCGGCTGGGCCATGGCGCTTTCGATGGCCATGGCCTTCGGCCTGGCCATCGGGCTTTTCATCGCCGCGCCGCACATGATGGCCGCGGGCATGGGCTGGCTCGGCCTGGGCGGCGGCATGGAAGGGCTTTCGTTCCACGCCTGGGCGGGGCTTTTCAAGTTCGGCATCTTTGTGGCGTACATCGGGCTCATCGCGCTGTTGCCCGACATACGCGCGGTCTTTGAATACCACGGGGCGGAGCACAAGGCCATCCACGCCTTCGAGCGACCCGGACCTGTCACGGTGGCGGCGGCGCGCGCCGGCAGCCGCCTGCATCCGCGCTGCGGCACGACCTTCATGCTCTTCGTGCTGGGGGCGGCCATCATCCTCCATGCGGTGCTGGTCCCCGCGCTGCTCCTGGTATGGCATCCGGAGTCTGCCATCCTGCGCCATGCCGGCGTGATCGTGTTCAAGATCCTGCTCATCGTGCCCATAAGCTGCCTGGCGTACGAGCTCATCCGCGCTTCCGCCGCCATGGAGGGCTTCTGGGCAGGCGTGCTGCGCGCCCCCGGGCTTTTTTTGCAGAGGCTGACCACACGCGAGCCCGATGACGGGCAGCTGGAGGTGGCCATAGCTTCCCTGCGCGGCGCGCTCGACGAAGACAGCCCCCTGCTGGCGCGCTTTGAAACGGCTTTTGACGACAAGGTGGAAGAATAATGTTTGCGAAACTGGAAAAACTGGAGCAGCGCTACGTCGAGCTCGAACACGAGATGGTGGATCCCGCCGTGCTGGCGGACCTGGAGCTGTACCGCAAGACGGCCAAGGCCCGCGCCGACCTGGAGCCCATCGTCCTCACCTTCCGTGAGTACCGCTCGCTGCAGACCCAGCTGGAAGAGAACCGCGGGCTCCTGAGCGACGAAGACCACGACATCCGCGAGATGGCCCAGGAAGAGATACGCCGCATCGAGGAAGAGCTGCCGGAGCTCGAAAAGAAGCTGCGCGTCATGCTGCTGCCGCCCGATCCGCTGGACGAGAAGAACACCGTGCTGGAAGTGCGCGCCGGCACCGGCGGCGACGAAGCCGCGCTCTTTGCCGCCGACCTTTTCCACATGTACTGCCGCTACGCCGAGCTCATGCACTGGAAGGTGGAGATCATCTCCGAGATGCCCACCGACGGCGGCGGCTACAAGGAAGTCATCGCCCTCGTCTCCGGCAAGCGCGTGTACAGCCATCTGCGCTACGAATCCGGCACGCACCGCGTGCAGCGCGTCCCCGTGACGGAATCGCAGGGGCGCATCCATACCTCCGCGGCCACGGTGGCCGTGCTGCCCGAGGCCGAGGAAGTGGACGTGGACATCAGGCCCGAAGACCTGCGCATCGACGTGTACCGCGCGTCCGGCGCAGGCGGGCAGCACGTCAACAAGACGGAATCCGCCGTGCGCATCACGCACATCCCCACGGGCATCGTGGTGACCTGCGAGGACGAACGCTCCCAGCACAAGAACAAGGCGCGGGCCATGAAGGTGCTTGCCTCGCGCATACTCCAGGCGGAGCAGGAGAAGCAGCATTCCTCCGAGGCGGCGGAGCGCCGCTCCCAGGTGGGATCCGGCGACCGCTCCGAACGCATCCGCACCTACAACTTCCCGCAGGGCAGGGTGACGGACCACCGCATCAACCTCACCATGTATTCGCTGGACCGCTTCATGGAAGGCGAGATCGAAGCCATGGTCGAGGCCCTTGCCACGGCCGCCCAGGCCGACGCGCTGCGGGCCGAAACTGAATAGGAGGCACAGCGATGAGCCAGAATCATAATGCCGATCCCTCTGTCGAGGCCGGCGTCATCGTGGAGACCGAGCTGAAGGAGCCCGACATGTACCGCGTGCTCCTGCACAACGACGACTACACCCAGATGGACTTCGTGGTGCAGGTGCTGGTGGAGATATTCCGCAAGAGCAACGAGGAGGCCGTGGCCATCATGATGAGCGTGCACAACTCCGGCTCCGGCGTGTGCGGCGTCTATCCCCGGGAGATCGCGGAGTTCCGCGTTTCCCAGGTGGAGCGCCGCGCCAAGGACGCGGGCTTCCCGCTGCTCTGCACCATGGAGAAGGACTAGCCTTGCCAGGTCGCCTGGGGATGCTTAATATCACTGCCGATGTCACAGTGAAAGGGGGGAGCCGCTTATGATGGCCCATTCTCTCATGCAGGCGCTGGCGCTGGCCGTGATGGAGATGCGCAGCCGCCGGCACGAATGCCTTACGGTCGAGCATCTGCTCCTGGCCATGACCAGGGAGCAGCTCGGCCGCGTCATCCTGCGCGGCTGCGGCGCCGACCTGCGCGAGCTGCGCAAGCAGCTGGAAGATTATTTCGAACGCTACATGGAGGCCGTGCCCCCCGGCGAGATGACCGAGGGGGAGGTCGTTCAGACCGCGGCGCTGGAGCGCGTGATCGAGCGTGCCGTGGCGCACGTGCAGTCTGCGGGCAGGCAGAACGCCGACGTGGGGGACGTGCTGGCGGCCATGTTCGACGAAGAGGACTGCTGGGCGGCCTTCTACCTGCGCAAGCAGGGCGTGGAGCGCCTGCGCGTGCTGGAGTTCATCTCGCACGAACTGCCCGACCTCATGCGGCAGGCAGGGGTCCGGAAACCGGGCCAGCACCGGCAGGCCCCCGGGCAGGAAGACGATGACGAGCAGGGTGCGCAGACCTCCGCCCTGGAGGCGTACGCCGTCAACCTTGTGGAGAAGGCCTCCAAGGGCGGCATCGACCCGCTCATCGGGCGCGGGCAGGAGGTCAACCGCCTCCTGGAAGTCCTTTCCCGCCGCCGCAAGAACAACCCCCTGCTGGTGGGCGAGCCGGGCACAGGCAAGACGGCCATCGCCGAAGGCCTGGCCTGGAAGATCGCCAAGGGCGACGTGCCGCGCGCCTTCCGCAACGTGGAAGTTTACGCCCTCGACATGGGCTCCATCCTTGCCGGATCCAAGTACCGCGGGGACTTTGAGGCCCGCCTCAAAAACGTGGTGGCCGAGCTGAAGAACAAGCCCGGCAGCATCCTCTTCATCGACGAGATCCACACCATCGTCGGCGCGGGCGCCACATCCGGGGGCTCCATGGACGCCTCCAACCTGCTCAAGCCCGTGCTGGCCGCCGGGGAGCTGCGCTGCATCGGATCCACCACCTACGAAGAGTACCGCAACCATTTTGAAAAGGACCGCGCCCTGAGCCGACGCTTCCAGTGCATCGACGTGCGCGAGCCCTCCCACGAGGACTGCCTGGCCATCCTGCGCGGCCTGCAGCCCAGCTACGAGAAGCATCACGGGGTGAAGTATTCCAAGGGGGCCATCCAAGCCGCCGTGGACCTTTCCTCCCGCTACATCCAGGACAAGCTCCTGCCCGACAAGGCCATCGACGTGATGGACGAGACCGGCGCCGCCGTGAGCCTGCGCCCGGGATTCAGGCAGGGGGCGGGCGTGAGCGTGCAGGACGTGGAAAAGGTGGTGGCCCGCATGGCCAACATCCCCGCGCGCAGCGTGAGCCGCAGCGAAAAGGACCGCCTGAAGACCCTGGGCGACGACCTGCGCGCCCGCGTGTTCGGGCAGGACGAGGCCGTGGACGGCATCGTGCGCGCCATATTGCGTTCGCGCGCCGGCCTGAGCCGCGAGAACAGACCCATGGCTTCCTTCCTCTTCCACGGGCCCACGGGCGTGGGCAAGACGGAGCTGGCCAAGGCGCTGGCGGAGCTGATGGACATTTCCTTCGTGCGCTTCGACATGAGCGAATACATGGAGAAGCACGCCGTGGCGCGCCTCATCGGTTCGCCTCCGGGATACGTGGGCTTCGAGCAGGGCGGGCAGCTCACCGAGGCCATACGCAAGACGCCGCATGCCGTGCTGCTGCTGGACGAGGTGGAAAAGGCCCACCCCGACATCTACAACGTGCTCCTGCAGGTGATGGACTACGCCACGCTCACCGACAACACCGGGCGCAAGGCAGACTTCCGCAACGTCATCCTGATCATGACCACCAACGCCGGCGCGCGTGAGATGGAGCAGAAGCCCGTGGGCTTCTTTTCCAAGAGCAAGGCTTCCGACCGCAGCGAGTCCGCGGTGGAGCAGACGTTCAGCCCCGAGTTCCGCAACCGCCTCGACGCCATGATCGCCTTCCACAGCCTGGACCGCTCGCTCATGGAACGCATCGTCGACAAGACCGTGAAGGCCCTCGGGCCCGGGCTGGAAGCCAAGCGTGTGCAGCTCGAGCTCACGGACCGCGCGCGTGCCTGACTGGCGGACCATGGCTTTGACCAGCGCATGGGCGCGCGCCCGCTGCAGCGGCTCATACGCTTTGAACTGGAAGACCAGCTCGCCGGGCTGCTGCTCTTCGGCGCACTGGAGAAGGGCGGCAAGGTGGTGGCCGACGCGGAAAGCGAAGACGCCGAGCATCTGACCCTCACCCCGGCCGGAGAATAGCCAGGTGGTCCCCTTCATGCCGGCGGGAGGACCGCTCGTCTTCCCGCCTGCCGGGAGCGCCGATGAAGACGGCCTCGTCATGGCCGGCGGCGACCTTTCGCCCGCGCGGCTCCTGCTGGCCTATTCCAGGGGCATCTTCCCCTGGTACACGGAGGGGCAGCCCATTCTGTGGTGGTCCCTCGACCCGCGCTGCGTGCTCTATCCCGAAAAGCTCCATGTCCCCTCCAGCCTGCGCCGCGTGATGAACAGCGGCCGGTTCACGTTCACCGAGAATGCCTGCTTCGACCGCGTCATGCGCGCCTGCGCCCTTGTGCCGCGCCGCGGACAGGAAGGCTCCTGGATCACCCAGGAGATGGTGCTGGCATACGCCCGCCTGCACCGCATGGGCCATGCCCATTCCGTGGAGGTGTGGGAAGGCGGCGAGCTCGCCGGCGGGCTGTACGGCGTGCAGACCGGGCGGGTCTTCTGCGGGGAATCCATGTTCCACACCGTGCCCGACGCGTCCAAGGCGGCGGTGGTGCACCTGGTGGAGTGGCTGACCAGGCGCGGCGTCGCGCTCATCGACTGCCAGCAGACCACGGAGCACATGACGCGCTTCGGGGCCGAGGAGATCTCCCGCGGGGAGTACCTGGATCTGCTCCGCTCGCTGTCCTGAAAGGGGCGTGGCATGCAGAGGGCGCAGCGGGCCTGGCCATCCGCGCCGCCCCGCCCCGGGCCCGTATCCGCTTCTTGCAAGCTGCGGCGCATGGTGCTAGAGTGACGGCGTTTTATGGTCCTCAACCCCAGGGCTCGCCCTGCGGCAACGGGTGGCTTATGGAAGATATTTCCATCGGTTCCAAAAAGAAAAGCGTCTTCCGCGAATATGCCGAGGCCCTGCTCTGGGCCCTCGGCCTTGCGCTCATCATACGCACGCTGTTCCTGCAGGCGTTCACCATCCCTTCCGGATCCATGCTCCAGACCGTGCAGATAGGCGACTACCTCCTGGTCAACAAGCTTGCCTACGGGCTCAAGGTGCCCTTCACCGATCATTACGTGTGGCGCGGTGACGACCCGCAGATTGGCGACATCATCGTCTTCAAGTACCCCAAGGACACGAGCATCGACTACATCAAGCGCGTGGTGGGCGTGCCCGGCGACGTGGTCGAGATGCGCAACAAGCAGTTCTACCGCAACGGCCAGCCCGTGAAGGAAGACTACATCCAGCAGCTGCATCCCGGCCATATCGGACCGCTGGACAACACCCGCCCCGTCACCGTGCCGCCGGACTATTACTTCGTCATGGGCGACAACCGCGACAACTCCCTGGATTCCCGCGAATGGGGGCTCGTGCCGCGCGGCTACATCCACGGCAAGGCCTGGCGCCTGTACTGGTCGTGGGACAGCAGCATCCACAGGCCGCGCATCGGCCGCATCGGGCAGCTCGTGCAGTAGCCGCCGCAGCATGAGGAAGGCAGCGTGCAGCGCATCCCCGAACCGTTGAAAGAACTTGTGGACCAGATGGCCCGCCTGCCCGGGCTCGGCCCTAAATCCGCCATGCGCGCCGCCATGTCGCTGCTCAAATGGCCCGAGGCCGAGGTGCGCCGCCTGGGCAAGGGCGTGTACGAACTGCGCGACACCCTGCACCTGTGCAGCCGCTGCGGGGCCCTTTCAGACAGCGACCCCTGCCCGGTCTGCGCCGACTCCTCGCGCGATGCCGCGCAGCTCTGCCTCGTGGCGGAGTGGGACAGCATGCTCACCATGGAAGAAGGGAATTTTTACCGCGGCCTGTACTTCATCCTGGGCGGGCTCCTGGCGCCGCTGGACAACAGCCCCGCGGGATCCCTGGAGATGGAGCGCCTTTACGGGCGCCTGGCCGAAGGCGAAGTCCGGGAGCTCATCCTCGCCCTGGGCGCCACCGCTGATGCCGAGGCCACGGCTTCCTACGTGCGGGAGCAGGTGGGCAGGCGCTTCCCCGGCGTGCGGGTCTCGCGCCTGGCACAGGGCATCCCGCTGGGAGCGGAAGTGCGCTTCATGGACAGGGAGACGCTGCGCCAGTCGCTGCGCTACCGCCAGGAATTTTAACATCGAGCATGGGGCGGAAGCCCCGGGAGTGGATATGGCCTGGTTTTCCGCCCCGCGCGAAGCGCGGACGACCCTGGACTGCCCGGAATGCGGCAAGCCCCTGGACATCCGCCGCACCTGCCACGAGGCCTACATGCAGTGCTCCTCCTGCAGGAAGTCTTTCAAGCTGGCGCCGTTCATCCCCAGGATGGACAAGGTCATGGAAGAGTTCCTGGAGCGGCTCTACGCCGACCGCGTGTAGCGCGCGGGGGAGGGGCTCATGGGCATCCTGCGCTGGATACGCAGCCGTTTTCAGCCGCTGACGGACATCCTGCTGTTCGTCGCCGCCAACGCAGCGCTGTTTTTTGCGGCGCGCCTGGCGCTGCTTTATTTTTTGCTGCCCGAGATCACGGAGCGCGGCGCCATTGCCAAAGCGCTGTACATCGGGCTCAAGTTCGACGTGCGCATTGCCGTGTTCATGGCGCTGCCCCTGGCGCTCTGCCTGCTCGTGCCCCGGTGGGAACGGTCCGTGGGCGGGAGCGCCCCCTCTGCGGCGCGGCGCGTGCTGTGCACCGTGACGGGGCTCATGGCCGCGCTGGCCATGCTGCTGTACATCCTCGACTTCGGCTTTTTCTTCTACCTGCACCAGCATATCGACATGTCCTCCACGGTCTTCCTGGAAGACCCGTCGGAATCCGCCCGCATGGTATGGCAGAGCTATCCCGTGCCGGCCATCGCCCTGGGCTATGCCGCGGCCCTGGTGCTGTACGCCTGGCTTTTCATCCGCTTCGTACGCGGGCATGTCCCCTCCGCCACCTCCGGACGGATCGGGAAATGGCGCCGGGCGGGGCTCACCCTTGCCGCGCTGCTGGCGCTCTTCGTGATGGGCTACGGGCAGGTCAGCTCCAACCTCTTCCCCCTGCGCTGGAGCAACGCCTATTTCTGCGCCGACAACAACATATCGCTGCTGGCCGTCAATCCCATCCAGAACATCTGGGACACGCGCAATTTCGGCAAGGCCATACCGCCCGACCCCAGGGCCACGCGTGAGGCCTGGCCGCGCATGGCGCGCTGGCTGCGCCTGCCCGAAGGCGCAGCACCGCTCTCGTACATGAGGCACGTTGCCGGCAGGCCCATGGAAAAGCGCCCCAACATCGTGATCATCATCATGGAATCGCTGTGCTGGGAGCGCACGTCGCTTGCGCCCTCCATGCCCGCCGGCATGGGCGCCGGCATCGACCCCACGCCGTTTTTGAAGGAACTGGCCGGAAAGAGCCTGTATTTCCCCAACTTCTACGCGCCCACGCGCACCACGGCGCGCGCCGTGTTCACCACCATCAGCGGCGTGCCCGATGTCAACCACACCGGCGGGACCACGTCGCGCAACCCGCGCCTCGTGGACCAGGCTTCCGTGCTGGCGGAATTCGACGGATACGAAAAATACTACATGATCGGCGGCAATGCCAACTGGGCCAACATCCGCGGGCTCCTGCAGCATAACGTGCCGGGGCTGCACCTTTTGGAGGAATCCTCCTGGAAGGCCCCGAACATCGATGTCTGGGGGATCTCCGACATCGCCCTGTTCCGCGAGGCCGTCGATGTGCTGGGGGAGGGCAGGAAGCCCTTTGCCGCCGTCATCCAGACGGCATCCTTCCACCGCCCCTACACCATCCCCGACGACAACGAGGGCTATGCCGTCCCGCCCGATCCTTCTCCGGAGGCGCTCGCCTGGTACGGCTACGAGAGCGCCAAGGAATTCCGCTCGCTGAATCTTTCGGACCACGCCCTGCGCCGCTTCTTTGACAAGGCCAGCCGCCAGCCGTGGTTCAAGGACACGGTGTTCGCCATCTTCGGCGACCACGGGCTGAACCACGATTCCGGCAACATCACGCCTGCCGTGCAGGCCTGCAACCTCCAGGCCTGGCATGTGCCGCTGCTCATCTACGCCCCCGGCGGCCATGTCGCCCCCGGCGTGGACGAAACGCTGCGCATGCAGCCCGACGTGCTGCCCGGCATGGCGGCGCTGGCCGGCATGGATTTCTTCGTCAGCTCCATGGGGCGGGACATCCTGGACGGAGGCACGAAGGGCGACGCCGCGGTCTTCATCAGCCATGCCAACGACACGCGCTTCCTGCTGAAGGACGGCTATGTCTATGCCATCCGGGCTTCCGGCGGCGCGCTGTACAGGCTGGATGAACAGACGGCCGACGGGAAGGCGCGCGACCTTGCGCCGGAACAGCCGGAGCGCGCCGCCGCCATGCGGCGCGAGCTCATGGATTTTTACTATACCGCGCAGTACATGCTGCACCACAACGGCAAGGAAAACATACAGCGGGCCCGGAAGGCGCAGGGGGGGCGGCCGTGAAGACCGTTTCCATACACACCGACGGCTCATGCCTGGGCAATCCCGGCCCCGGAGGCTGGGGCGCGGTCCTGGCCTTCGGAGGGGCGCGGCGGGAGATGTCCGGCGGCTTTGCGCAGACGACCAACAACCGCATGGAGATCCTTGCCGTGGTGGAGGCGCTCCGCGCCCTCAAGGAGCCGTGCGCGGTGGAGCTGTGGACGGATTCCCAGTACGTGGCCAAGGCCATCAGGGAAGGCTGGCTTGCCAAGTGGAAGCGCAACGGCTGGCAGACCTCGGCCAAGAAGCCCGTGAAGAACAGGGACCTGTGGCTCATGCTCGACCCGCTGCTCGCCCGGCACGACGTGCGTTTCCACTGGCTCAAGGGGCATGCCGGCCATGCCGAGAACGAGCGCTGCGATGAACTCGCACGCGCCTGCGCCGGCAGCAGCGGGCTGCCTGCCGATGAGGGCTTTGAACGCCAGGGCTGAACGGCCTTCCACCTGCAGGGGCGCTTGACCGCCGGCGCCCGTCCCCTTTGCTTTTTTTTCGATTGCAGGCTACATCATCCCCATGACACGCAGGGAATGGAAGATGACCGCCGCACGGCGGCTGGCGGGCACGGACGCCGGGGCGCGCACGGCGCAGATGCTGCTCTGCCATGTCCTTGGACTGAGCCGCGAGACCCTGGCCGCCCATGATGACGAAGCCCTGGATGCCGGCGAAGAAGCCCGCCTGGAGGAACTCCTTGCGCGGAGGCTGGCAGGCGAGCCCGTCGCCTATGTCCTGGGGGAGAAAGAGTTTTACGGCAGGGACCTCCGCGTGGACCGCAGCACGCTCATCCCCAGGCCGGAGACGGAAGACCTTGTTGACGCGGCGCTGGCGCATTTCCTTCCCGATGCCGCCGTATGCTTTGCCGACCTGGGCACGGGCAGCGGCTGCATAGCCGTGACCCTTGCTGCGGAGCGCCCGCGGTGGAGCGGGACGGCCCTGGACATCTCGCCGGAGGCCCTGCGCGTGGCGCAAGGCAACGCGCAAAGGCATGGCGTGGATGCGCGCATCCGCTTTCTGCAGGCGGATTTCGCCGCCCCCCTGCCGCTGCCTCCGGGGAAGTTCGACCTGGTGGCAAGCAATCCGCCCTATGTGAGCGAAGAGGAATACGCCGGGCTCGATGCCGTGGTGCGTGGATATGAGCCCCGCGGGGCGCTCGTGCCCGGGCCGACGGGGCTGGAACTGGCTGCCAGCGTCGTGCGGCGCGCAGCGGAACTGCTCCGGCCGGGAGGCCTGCTCCTCATGGAGCATGGCTGGCGGCAGGGCGGGGCGTGCCGCGCCCTGTGCAGGACGGAAGACTGGTGCGAGGCCGGCACGGGCAGGGACCTTGCCGGCAGGGAGCGCTTTTTACGCGCCGTGCGGCGCTGAAGATCGATGCGGGCATGCGCCCTTCAGGAGAAGATATGCCACAGAAAACACTTGCAGGCTCGTTTGAACTGAAAGGGATCTCCCTCCATTCCGGAAAGCAGGTCAGCATGGCGTTCGGCCCGGCTCCGGCAGGCACCGGCATCGTGTTCATCGTGGACGCGCCGGACGGCCTGCACCGCCTCTGCCCCCGCCCCGATGCCGTGGGCGCGACCGAACTGGCCACCACCATCAGCGACGGCACGCAGAGCGTGTCCACCATCGAGCATGTGCTGGCCGGGCTGCGCGGCATGGACGTGGACAACGCCGCCATCCGTGTGGAAGGCGGGGAGGTGCCCATCCTCGACGGCTCGGCGAAGCTCGTCGTGCAGGGGCTGCTCGGATGCGGGTCCGTTGCGCAGGACGCTCCCAGGAGCGCTTCCCGCGTGGCGCGGCCGTTCAGCCATGCCGAAGGGGCGAAGCGCATCGATGCCGAGCCGTTCGACGGGTTCCGCGTGGACTATACCATCCGTTTCGACCATCCCGCCATCGGCACGCAGCGCTTTTGCATCGACGTGGAGCCCGGGGCCTTCGCCGGCGAGATCGCCTGCGCGCGCACCTTCGGGTTCCTTAAGGATGTGGAATACCTGCGCAGCCACGGCCTGGCGCGCGGCGGTTCGCTGGAAAGCGTCGTGGTGGTGGGGGATGAGGGCGTGGTCAATCCCGGAGGGCTGCGCTATCCCGATGAGTTCGTCCGCCATAAGATCCTCGACTTCATCGGCGACATGGCCATGCTCGGCCGTCCGCTGCTGGGCTCCTTCCGGGTGGAGTGCTCCGGCCACGCCTTCAACAATGCCTTCCTGCGCCGCCTGGCGGCGGAGCCGGGAGCGCTCGAGGCGGTCTCGCTGGGCTGATCTTCCCGCATTCGAAGGAGGGGCGGATGGCGCTGTTTTCCGGCATCCCGGCATCGAAGAAGAATGTCCTGCTGTTCATGGCCCTGCTGAACATCGGCTCCACCGTGTCCATGCAGGGCTGGTCCATGCTCTACAACAACTTCGTGGTCAACGAGGCCGGGCTCTCCGCCGCGCAGAGCGGCCTGGTGCAGGGGCTGCGCGAGGTGCCGGGGCTGCTGGGATTCACGCTCATCTTCTTCCTTTTTTTCATCAGGGAGCACCGGCTGGCAGCCCTTTCCGTCATGGCGGCGGGGCTGGGCACCATGCTCACGGGCATGTTCCCACACTTTGCGCCCATCATCTGCACCAGCATGCTCATGTCCTTTGGCTTCCATTATTTCGAGGCCATGAACAATTCCCTGGCGATAGAGCATTTCGACCTTGAGCAGACACCCATCGTCATGGGAAGGCTGCGCGGCCTGGTGGCTGGCGGCAGCCTGATGATCTCGCTGTTCGTCTTTGCGTTTTCGGGGATGCTGGGCTTTGCCTGGCTGTTTTTCGTGCCGGGGGCCATCGGCGTGGCGCTGGGGCTTTTCGGGCTCCTGCACCCGCTCACGGGCAGCAGCGCCCCCGAGCAGAAAAAGCGCGTCCTGCCGCAGGCGCGCTACTGGCTTTTTTATGCGCTCAACCTGCTGCAGGGGGGGCGGCGCATCATCTTTTCCGTGTTCGCCGTGTTCCTGATGGTGGAGCAGTTCGGCTTTTCCGTGCGCACCGTGTCGCTGCTGTTCATGTTCAACTATGCGGTGAACTGGGTGTTCAACCCCATGGTGGGGAAGATCATCAACCGGCTGGGCGAGGCGCGCCTGCTGGCCATAGAGTACGCCGCAGCCCTGGCCATCTTCCTGGGGTACGCCCTCACGCAGAGCCCGGCGCTGCTCGTGCTGCTCTATGTGCTGGACAGCCTGACCCTGAATTTTTCCATAGCCATGCGCACGTTTTTCCAAAAGATAGCACTCCCCGAAGACGCGGCGCCCAACATGGCCATCGCCCAGACGATCAACCATGTGCCGGCGGTCTGCATCCCGGCCCTGGGCGGCTGGATGTGGGTCGCCCTGGGCTACCGGTCCGTCTTCCTTTTCGGAGCGGTGCTCACCGCAGCTTCCCTGCTGCTGACACGATTTATTGACCGCGAGATACGCATCAAGGGCAAGGAGTCCCGCTGACATGGAAGATCAAGAACGCTTTTTTGCCATGGCCTCGGGCCGGATCCCCGCCGACCTGCGCATCGACAACGCGCGCGTCGTCGATGTTTTCGGCGGGAGCATCTTCAGGGAGAGCGTGCGCGTGGGGATGGGGCGCATCCTTGGCTTCGGCATGCAGAACGCGCATAAGGTGGTGGACGCCGGCGGCAGGTATCTGCTCCCCGGGCTGATCGACGCCCATGTGCACATCGAATCGTCCATGCTTTCGCCCTGGGGCTTTGCCGGGCTCGTCCTGCCTTCCGGCACCACGACCGTCATCGCCGACCCGCACGAGATCGCCAATGTCCGGGGCGCGGCCGGGCTGCGCTTCATGCTGGACGCGGCGCGCGGACTGCCGCTGGACATCCGCTTCATGCTGCCTTCGTGCGTGCCCTGCCTGCGCGGTGAAGATGCCGGAGCGGTGCTGGAAGCGCCGGACCTGGAGCCCTTCGTGAACGATCCCCATGTGGGCGGGCTTGCAGAGATGATGAACGTGCCGGGCCTGCTCATGGGCGACAGGGATGTGCTGGCCAAGCTCGACCTTGCCGGGAAAGCCGGCATGGTCATCGACGGCCATGCCCCCATGCTTTCCGGCCGCCAGCTGGAGCTGTATGCCGCCATGGGGGTCTCCACGGATCATGAATGCACCACGACGGACGAACTGCTGGAAAAGGTGCGCTGCGGCATGTACGTGCTCATCCGCGAAGGATCTGCTGCGCGCAACCTCCTCCCGCTGCTGCCGGCAGTGGAGCCGGAAAACCTGCGCCGCTGCCTGTTCTGCACCGACGACCGCCATGCCGCCGACATCATGGAGCACGGCCATGTCGTCAATAATCTGCGCCTGGCGGTGGATGCCGGGCTCGACCCCGTGAGCGCCGTGCGCATGGCCACCCTGAATGCGGCGGAATGCTACGGGCTGCGCGACCGCGGGGCTATCGCCCCGGGCCGCCGCGCCGACCTCGTGCTCGTCAGCGACCTGCGCTCCTTCAGCGTGCAGAAATGCTGGGCGCAGGGAGAGCTCGCCGCAGAGGAGGGCAGGGTCTGCAAGCCGCTGGAAAAGTGCGATCCTTCACCGCTCCTGGGCAGCATGCATATGGCGCCCCTGCCGGCGAGCCCGTTTTACCTGCGCATCCCCTCGGGGCGGGCACGCGTCATCGGCCTGCGCCCCCATGCGCTGCTGACGGACTGCTGCCTGCGTGATGTGCAGAGGGGGCCGGACGGCAACGTGGACCTCGCCCTGAATCCCGGCCTGCTCAAGATCGCCGCCATCGAGCGCCACCGCGCCACGGGCAGGATGGCGGTGGGCCTGCTGGAGGGCTATGGGCTCCAGGGCGGCGCCATAGCCACCACCATCGCGCACGATTCCCATAATCTCGTGGTGGCCGGCGACAACGAAGACGACATGCTTGCCGCCGTGCACGAGGCGGAGAGGATCGGCGGAGGCATCGTCATGGTCGCAGGAGGCAGGACGCTCTGCGAGCTGCCCCTGCCGCTTGGCGGCCTGATGAGCGACCGGGAGCCCGAATTCGTGTCGGCCCGCCTCAAGGAGCTTTTTGCGCTGGCGGCATCGCATTACCGCATCCGTGAGGACGTGGACGCCTTCATGACCCTGAGCTTCCTGGCCCTGCCCGTCATCCCGAGCCTCAAGATCACGGACCGCGGCTTGTTTGACGCCGAGGCGTTCACCTTTGTGGATGTGGACGCGGGTGCGTAACGGGCATCTGCCTGTGCGATGCGGATGCGGGGCTTGACGGGCGCATCTGTTTTTGGGTAGTAAATACTCTATTCAATATTTGAATGGAGACATCCCATGAAGATCCGCCTGTCCCTGCCGCAAAAGCTGCTCCTGCCGCTGCTCACCGCCTATTACAGCCTGAATTTCATGGACCGTTCCGTCCTGGGCATCGTGGGCGAGACCATGAAGAACGACATGGGCTTTTCGGACGCGCAGCTCGGGCTGCTCCATTCCATCCTGCTCATCACGCTCATCCTGCTCATCTTTCCCTGCTCTGTGCTCAACGACATCTTCAAGCGCCGTTTCACCATAGGCGCGGGGGCGGGGATATGGAGCCTGGGCATGGCGCTCACCGCATCGGCGTCAGGTTTTGCCGGGCTCGTCTGCGCCCGGGTCCTGGGCAGCGCCAACGAGGCCTTGACGGGATCCGGCGGGACGGCGTGGCTTGCCACCATGTATCCCGTGGAGAAGCGCGGGCGGGTGCTGGGCATGTTCCAGATGGCAGTCCCGCTGGGCATGGCGCTGGGCACCCTGCTCGGGTGTGCAGCCCTCGCCTTTGCGGGAAGCTGGCGCCTGGCCTTCGCCCTGCTCGCCGTCCCTGCGCTGGCAGCAGTCTTCTGCATCCCCCGCCTGCCCGACAGCCAGCCGGCGCCCAGCGCGGGCTTCTTTTCCGGCATCCCTGCCGTGCTGCGCAGCCGCACCATCCTGCTGACTGCGCTTGCCTCGGGATTTTTCAGCATCATCAAGTATTCGTACCAGGCATGGATGCCCGTATTGCTCATCCGCAGCTATCAGCTGGATGCGGCCTATGCGGGGCCGCTGGCGGCATGCTTCCTCCTTGCCGGCGCCGCAGGCCCGTTCCTGGGCGGGATGGTGGCCGATGCCTGGTCCGCACGCTCTCCGGCGGGGAGGATGAAGGCGGCCGCCTTCCTGCTGGTGCTCGTCGTCGTGTCCAAGGCCGTGTTCTACCTGCTGCTGGGCAGGGTCCCGCTGCCTGCCATGTTTGCCGCGGGGATCATCGACGGGATCATCATGATGACGCCCATCCCTGTCTATTTCAGCTGCGTGCAGGATGTGACGAGCCCGCGGTACCGCGGGACGGCGACAGGCGTGTTCGGCACGCTCGTATTCTTTACAGGCGGGGCGTGGGGTCCGCTCATGGTCGGGCTGCTTTCCGACTGGTTCGGCGGCGGCGCGGCCGGCCTGCACCTCGCCATGGCATCGCTGGTCGCCTTTGCCGTGATGAGCGCGGGCATATACGTTGCCGCGGTGGGGCCCTATGTCCGCGAAAAGGCTGCGCAGGGATGAAGCGCATGCCGGCTTGACGGCGGAGGCCATGCCGCCCTTTGAGGATGCGTATCGCCGCCAGTTAAAAATATGCGCTATTTGCGCTTGCCTTTTCGCAGGCTTTGTGGCAGTTAACGGGCGACAGGGAACATTTTCCTTTGAACGTGAGTCTGCGACCTGCAGGGTCTCAGGCAAATTTGTTAACACAGTCACAACATGTCCAAGGAGGACTCGCATGGCTGAAGTTTCTTACGAAGGCAAAACTTTCGAAGTCGATGAAGACGGCTTCCTGCTCCGCTTCGACGACTGGTGCCCCGAATGGCTTGACTATGTCAAGGAATCCGAAGGCATTGCCGAACTTTCCGACGACCATAAGAAGGTGATCGACTTCCTGCAGGATTACTACAAGAAGAACGGCATCGCCCCCATGGTCCGCATCATGACGAAGAACACCGGCTACAAGCTGAAGGACATCTATGCCCTGTTCCCGTCCGGACCTGGCAAAGGCGCCTGCAAGATGGCCGGCCTCCCCAAGCCCACGGGCTGCGTGTGATCGCTGGACGCTGCTCACTGGCGTAGTCTAGTTAAAAAGGCGGAGGGTTTTTACTCGTTCGCCTTTTTTTTACTTGCCAGTCAGCCTTCCCTTTGGTAGTGAAAAGGTTACCGACCTTGTTCATATCAATTTAAATTGGAGGATTTCATGAAAACGTTCCGTACGGCGCTGCTTGCAGCTGCCCTTGTGATGGGTCTCGCTTCCGCTTCCCAGGCTGAAAACATGGTCCGCAAAGTCGACAGCTTCGATTTCCTCGTTGACCAGTCCGGTTCCATGATGATGGGCAACGGGATCAACGGCGTCACCAAGGCTGCCAAGGCCAAGCAGGTCCTCACTTCCGTCAACCAGGCCATCCCGGATCTGGGCTACCAGGGCTCCATGCATTCCTTTGCCAACGTCAAGACCCTCGTGCCCTACGGCGCCTGGGACCGCGCCGGGATGCAGGCCGGCATCGACGCCCTTCCTGCTGGCGGCGCCATCTTTGGCAAGATGACCCCGATGGGCGACGGCATCGCCGCCGTTTCCTCTGATTATGCCGGCATGGCCCGTCCCACCGCGGCGATCGTCGTTTCCGACGGCGCCAACAACCAGGGCGTTGACCCCGTTGCCGAAGCCGCTGCCGTCTATCAGGCCCAGCCCGGCATCTGCTTCCATGTGATCTCCTTCGCCGATACGCCGGAAGGCCAGGCCACCCTCGACAAGATCGCCGCTCTCAACAACTGCTCCGTGTCCGTCAAGGGTGCTGACCTGCTTGCCAGCCAGGAAGCCGTGGACAAGTTCGTCGCCGACGTGTTCTATGGCGGCGGTGAGGCCCTCGTGCTCCATGGCGTGAACTTCGCCTTCGACTCCTATGCCCTCGACGCCAAGGCCCAGGGCATCCTCGACGAAGCCGCCGCCGTCCTCAAGGACAAGGGCGGGAACGTCGTGCTCGAAGGCTGGACCGACTCCATCGGCTCCGATGCCTACAACAAGCGCCTCTCCCAGAACCGTGCCAATTCCGTGAAGTCCTACCTCGTGAAGCAGGGCGTGCCCGCTTCCACCCTTGCCACCCAGGGCCGCGGAAAGTCCTTCAAGTACGACAACTCCAATGAGGAAGGCCGTTACCTGAACCGCCGCGTTGAGATCCAGTTCAAGTAGGCCATTGGCATTAATCGATCACAAAGCCCGGTTCGCCGGGCTTTTCTTTACCTGGAGTTTGCATGTACAGGCAAATCATGTGCGCGGGACTGTGCGCGTCGGCACTTGTGCTGACCTCCTGCTTCCCGTTCTCGTCAGAAACCAGCAATGCTGCGCAGCCGGAACCGGTCGTCGCCGCAGCTCCTGACCAGGCCCCCGCTGCTGCTCCGGCTCCTGCCGCGGCAGTGAAAAAGCAGCCGGCTGCCAAGGCCAAGGCTACCGCAAAGGCCGGCAAAAAACAGGCTGCCAAAGCCGGACCTCCGTCTGAAGCCCAGGCCCGTGCGGAACTCGACGACTTCCTGGTCAAGTACACGCAGCAGGCCAACAAGAACATGAACGGTTCCCGCTCCAAGCCGCGGGTCTTCACGAGGGGCAAGAACCACGTCGCCCAGTTTTCCGAGATCGACCCCGTGTCTGTGCATGCCGACATGCGCAAGAGCATAAGCAAGCATTTTGACTACACGGCACGCATGTATTATGTGGAAAACACCTTTGAATGCGTGGGAAAGACCAAGAAGGAAGCCCTTAAGGGACCCTTCAAGGTGGTCAATTCGAAAAAGCTGACCGAGCTGCCCCGCTATTACAAGGGAAAATGGGAAAACTGATCCCCTGCTTTGATGAGCCCCGGTCCTTCCGGGGCTTTTTTGCATGCCAGGGCAGCCACGGCAGAAAAAGCATTTGACGCCGCGCGCGTAAAAACTTTATGCTTTTTCCTGCAGGTTGCCTGCATTGCAGTACGGAGCAAGCCATAAAACGACGGGCCGTTGAGGTCCCGCCGTTGCCATCCATCGTACCAGGAGTGGAAACGCCATGCCAACGAAGATCTTGAGCAAGGAGAGGCTGATCCCCGGCCGCACCAGCAAGCTTGTGCTGGAAGCGCCGCAGATCGCCGCAGCAGCCAGGCCGGGCCATTTTGTCATATTGCGCGTTGACGCGCACGGGGAACGCTTCCCCCTCACCATAGCCGACACCGACGTGGAAAAGGGCACCATCACCATCGTGTATCTCGTCATGGGCCGTTCCACCCAGATGCTGGAGGAGCTGGAAGCTGGCCAGGAGATCCTCGATGTGTGCGGTCCGCTTGGTAGGGCGACGAACATCGTCCGTTTTGACGCGCCCAAAAAGGTCATCTGCGTGGGCGGCGGAACGGGCGTGGCGGCCATGCACCATATCGCCAAGGGGCATCATGCAGCCGGCAACTACGTCATTTCCTGCATCGGAGCGCGCAATAAGGACCTGCTGCTGTTCCACAAGGAGCTTTCGCTCTTTTCCGATGAGGTCCTCGTTTCCACCGACGACGGCTCCATGGGCCTCAAGGGCATCGTCACCGACCTTGTGCGCGGCCGCCTGGATGCCGAAGGCGCCGACATCGCCGAAGTCGTGGCCGTGGGGCCCGTGCCCATGATGCAGGCCGTGGCAGACCTGACGCGCGGCTACGGCACGCCGACCACAGTGAGCCTCAACTCCCTCATGGTGGACGGGCTCGGCATGTGCGGCGCCTGCCGCGTCACCGTGGGAGGCAAGATGAAGTTCACCTGCGTCGACGGTCCGGAATTCGACGGGCACGAAGTGGATTTTGCGGAATTGCGCATGCGCCTCGGCTCGTTCCGCGCGCAGGAGCAGGTCGCCAAGGAGCAGCACCGCTGCCATTGCTTTGAAAAGAAGGAGGCGTGACATGAGCCAGACCGATATCAAGGGGGCCAAGATACCCCGCCACGAGATGCCATGCCAGGCCCCTTCTGAGCGGATCAGGAATTTTTCAGAGGTCGCCCTCGGCTACACGGCAGAGATGGCCGCGGAAGAGGCCACGCGCTGCCTGCAATGCAAAAAGCCCCTGTGCCGCACAGGATGCCCGGTGGACATCGCCATCCCGGAATTCATCCATCAGGTCGTGCTTGGAAACATCGACGAAGCCAGCCGCATCATCCATGAAACGAGCAGCCTGCCTGCCGTTTGCGGGCGCGTATGCCCGCAGGAAAAGCAGTGCGAAGGCAAGTGCATCCTGGGCAGGAAGGGGCAGCCCGTGGCCATCGGGCGCCTGGAGCGGTATGTCGCCGACCATGCAGCGGCAGAACCTGCCCCCCAGGCGGAAAAATGCGGGAAGCGCGTCGCCTGCATCGGTTCCGGACCGTCTTCCCTGACCTGTGCCGGGCTCCTTGCGCAGAATGGCGTCGACGTGACGGTGTTCGAGGGCCTGCATGAGGCGGGCGGCGTCCTCGTCTACGGCATACCTGCCTTCCGTCTGCCGAAGGATGTGGTGCACCGCGAGCTGGACAGCCTGGCCGGCATGGGCGTGGATTTCAAGCTCAACCACGTGGGCGGGCGCACCGTGACCGTGCAGGGGCTGCTGGACGGCGGATACGATGCCGTGTTCCTTGGCGTGGGCGCAGGGCTGCCGCATTTCCTCAACGTGCCCAACGAAAACTGCATCGGCGTGTTCTCCGCCAACGAATACCTCACGCGCGTGAACCTCGGGCGGGCGCATTCCTTCCCCGATTATGACACGCCGGTGGCCCTGGGCCGCAGCGTCACGGTGTTCGGCGCCGGGAACGTGGCCATGGACGCCGCGCGCACCGCGCTGCGGCTGGGGGCGGAAAGCGTGCGCATCGTGTACCGCAGGACGAGGGCGGAAATGCCTGCCCGCGGCGAAGAGATCGAACACGCCCTGGAAGAAGGCGTCCAGCTGATCGAGCTTGCCGCGCCCCTGCGCTTCCTCACCGGCGAAGACGGACGGCTCGCGGCCGTGGAACTGCAGCGCATGGAACTGGGCGAGCCTGATGCTTCGGGGCGCAGGCGCCCGAGGCCCATCGAAGGGCAGGATTTCGTCCTCGAGACCGATCTCGCCATCGTTGCCCTGGGGACGCGCCCGAACCCCCTCATGCTCGATACGCCCGGGCTCAAGCTCAATGAGCGCGGTTACATAGCCGTTGACGAAAACGGCGAGACTTCCATCCCCCATGTCTACGCCGGCGGCGACATCGTCACAGGCGCAGCCACGGTCATCTTGGCCATGGGAGCGGGCCGCCGCGCCGCACAGTCCATGATGCGTTCGTTCGGGATGCTGAAGGACTGAGGCGCCACACGGGGCATTGTGATCCAAAAGGGGAGCGGTTTTGCCGCCCCCTTTTTGCTTGGGATGGCAGGGGACCGGCGGTGCGATGCCCATCCCTCGGGCAGACGCCCCGGCGCAGGCTTGCCATCGTTGCGGTATCGCGTGTTCGATCATGCAGGCAGAGCGAAAGCATTTGTCAAGCATGGTGAAACAGGGTACGATCACGCGGGAAATGCAGTTCGCCATACAAGAAGGTCGCCATGGCAGAAAAACCGGTGAAACGGACGGGAAAATCTTTAAGGACGATGCAGCGCATCCTGGATTCGGCAGTGCAGGAGTTTGCGGCGCATGGGATGTCTGGCTCGCGCGTGGAGCGCATAGCCGACAATGCTGCTGCGAAAAAGCCGAGGATATATGACTATTTTGGCGATAAGGAAGGGCTTTTCCAGGCAGTGATGCAGCGTGAGCTGGGCGATACCAGCAAAGCTGTCCCCTTTGATCCGGGGCACCTGCCGGAATATGCGGGGCGGCTTTTCGATTACGCGCATGACCATCCCGCCGTCATGCGCCTCATGATGTGGAACGCCATGGAGCCGGGCCGGGACGGCACAGGCGGCGGCGGATTCGAGCGGCATATCGAAGCCATCCGCGAGCTTCAGGAAAAGGGTGAGATCTCCCGGGCCAATCCCGCGGAATTCATTTTGACCCTGATCGTTTCCCTGGCATCAGCGCTTTCCGCAGCCAACCCCATCGGCACCGCTGTCCTGGGCAGGCTCAGTGAAAAAAAGGCCGCCCTGCGCAAATGCATCATGGAAACGGTGCGCATGATCTGCGAAGACAAGCGGCAGGTCTGATCGTTGCCGCAGCCTTCCTCAATGCCCGGATGGTTCCCCGGAAGCCAGGGTCCTCAGTCCGCTTTCATCGAGCCTGTATCCCGTCCATCCATCCAGGGGCAGCGCGCCGAGTGACCGGTAGAAGGCCCTGGCTGGCGTGTTCCAGTCCAGGCACGACCAATCCAGGCGGCCGCAGCCGCGTTCCAGCGTGATCCCGGCCAGGGCCTTGAAAAGCGCCTTGCCAAAGCCCCTGCCCCTGTGCGAGGGCAGTACGAAGATATCTTCGAGATAGATGCCCGGGCGTCCCAGGAACGTGGAAAAATTCCGGAAGAACAGGGCGAAGCCCACTTCCCGCCCTCCATCCATGGCAAAGAGCACTTCAGCCGCGCGCTCTTCGAACAGCCAGCACCGCAGGGAATCTGCGGTGGCGGAAACGTCCGCTTCCATGCGCTCGTAAGCCGCAAGCGCCTTGATGAAGCGCAACACCGTGTTTTCATCGCCGGGGACGGCGAACCTGCACGCCTGCATACTGCCCCCAGGAAGGATCATTCAAACGGACGCCTGCCGGGCATGGCCGCAGCCCGCATCGCAAGCCCACAAGCCGCGGGCGCGCGCCCGCGCATCGCCTGCTAGTGCCCCTGCATCTTCAGCACGGCGTCTAGGGCGTTCAGCTCTGCCGTGAAGTTGATGGCGTCGTTCTGCTGCAGGGCGGCGTATTCGTCGGCGAATGCCTTGGCCAGGCGTTCCAGCATCTCATGGCTGCGCTCAAGGGAATCCTTGATCTCGCCGCTGCTGACCTTCATGCCGGAAAGCCTCTTGTGCTCGTCGATGATGCGGTGCGTGATGGGCAGGTATTTGTCGAGGAAGCGCTTTCCCGGAGCCACGTCGGCCGGATCCCCGCGCATGCTTTCCACGATGTTCAGGGTGGAAAAGGCGATCTTTTCCACGAAAGCCCCCGCATCCTCGGGCAGGACGCCCTTTTTCTGCAAAAGCTCCCGCGCCGATCGTTCATAGTCAGCGTATTCCCCTGCCTGCGGCGAGCTCTGCGCGAACCCTGAACCGTTCTTTTCAATGAGCAGGGCGGTCAGGGCGCGCATGTCCTTGAGCGTGAGTTCTTCGGGGGAGCTGCCGCTGGAGCCGCGTGTCCGGCGGTCTATGCGGCGGGCGCTGTTGATCCAGCGGGAGATGTCGGAATCCTTTTCCGCCTCGGCGTTCAGCGAAGCGGTGCGGGCTATCTTGTCCACGGACTGCGCCGTGGCCAGCACACGGGGCGCCAGGGGGAAGGGATCGTCCGGATCGCCTGCGCCCCAGCGGGAGTATTCCCCGGCCTGCTTGAGCAGCAGTTCCGCCTGGGCCTGCATCTCTTCCGGCAGGGAACGGCGGGCCACGGCGGCTTTAAGCGTCTGCCTGGATTGCTCGAGGAGCTTTGCGCGGAGGCCGGACTGCGCGGCACGGCGGCTGCGGCGCAAAAGCAGCCAGCCTGCTGCCAGGAGGATGGGGAAGGAGATGAGAAGCAGCAGATTCATGATACTGTACTCCCAAAGGGAAAAGGCGTCGTGGAAGCATATGAGCAGCATGGGCAGCACGGACCATTCCCAGCCTATCCTGCCCCTGCCGAGCAGGAGCCGCTGCGCCCATGTCTGGAAGCCCCCGAACAGCATGGCGTAGCCGGGAGGCCAGGAGAACATGGCGAGGAGGGCCTGCAGCACGCCGAGACCTGTAGGTCCGTACCACTGCGGGCTCGCCATCCTGCCCCTGGGGAAGAGGCATATCAGCCCGATGTATGCCGCGATCTGCTCTTCGATGGGGGCGGATTCCAGGAACAGGACGACGGCGAGTATCAGGGCGAAATGGACGCCGACACGCCGGAGCACGGCGCCCGCTATGGACGTCGTGCTTTTGGGCTCGTCATGGGTGGTGTCCCGGATGTCGGGCACGGCAGGGCTCCTTGATCAAGGCTTAGTGGGAAGCTTCTTCCGGCAGCGCCTGCACGGGGCCCTTGGCGCTTTCGATCTCGGCGCTGGCCTTCTGGTTGGCAAGGGCGATGAGGCTTTGCTTGAGGTTCTCTTCCATGCTCGCGAGCTCCAGCTCGGCGGCGTGGCGGCGCTCACGTCCTTCGGTGGCGATGGCCATGGTCTCTTCGATGGTGGAGAGCAGCTTCTGGTGGACGTTCTTGAGGCTTTCGATGTCGACGATGGAGCGTTCGACTTCGCGCGCGGTGGCCACGGTGGAGTCGTGCAGCATCTCGGCGTTCTTCTCGAGCAGGTCGTTGGTCGTGTCCGCGACCTGCTTCTGCAGGGCCGCGGCGTTGCGCTGGCTGTTGATGGACAGGGCGAGCACCATCTGGTTTTTCCAGATGGGGATGGTGGCCAGGATGCTGGTCTGGATTTTTTCGGCCAAGGTCTGGTCATTGTTCTGGATCATGCGGATCTGCGGAGCGGTCTGCAGGGTGATGGTGCGAGAAAGCTTGAGGTCGTGCAGGCGGCGTTCAAAGCGGTTCAGCTTGTCGGCAAAGTCGCGCAGGTTCTGGGCGGCCAGGCTGTCCGGGGCGTTCTTGGCGGCTTCTTCCAGCGGAGGGAGCTCCTTTTCGCGCGCGTCGGCCAGGCGCATCTCGCCAGCCTGGATATAGGCGCTCAGCTCTTCATAGAAATTCTTGTTGTGGTCGTAGAGCTGGTCGAGCACCTGGATGTCCTTGAGCAGGGTGAATTGCGATTCCTCGAGCTTCTTGGAGATGCCTTCTATCTGGTTGAGGACGGAGTCGAACTGTACGCGCGTCTGGGCCACCTTGTCGAAGAACCTGCCGATGATGGGCAGGGATTCCAGGAAGCCTTTTTCCTGCCTGGTCATTTTGGAGATGTCCACGCCCTTGACCTGCTGCATCAGTGCGGCCAGGTTCTGCCCGACGGGGCCGGAGTCCTTGACGCGCACGTTGCCCAGCAGGGAATCAGCGAATTCCGAGATTTCACGCATGGTCTTTGCGCCGTAGCTCAACGTGAGGTTGGGGTCGTTGAAATCGATCTGGTTGGCGGCAAGGCGCACGCTGGATTCATTGATAGGCAGGGATTCCAGGGATACGATCTGGTTCTGTGACATGGGGCAGCCTCGGCAGGGATAGGGTGATGCGCGGCATTCGCCGGCGCGCAGGCATGGCACGCAGGGGACGCAGGCCCCCGCTGCAGATAAGCTAGCAGAGAAGGGTCAAGGCGTCCAGCTTTAACGCTGCGCAGGGCGGGATCTGCCGTGTGATTTTTTGCATTTTTGGTTGACATGGGGGAAGAGGTGGCGGCACAATAGCAAAAATTTCCGGTCCGTCCCGATGCATAAACGCTTTGCGATATTCCTGCCCATCCTGATGCTGCTCGCGGCGCTTGCCGCGGGCTCGTCTATTGCCGCGGACTATCCCGAAGGCTACCTTGCCGCCAGGCAGAAACTGGAAAAGATGGAAAAGGGCGGCGGGCACCCCGCGCAGTGGACGGAACTGGCCGGGGAATTCCAGAAGATCTACGAGAAAAATCCTGCATGGAAGCTGCGCTATGCCGCGTTGTACCGCAACGGAGCAGCCCTGGAAGGCCGTGCCCGGGTGACAAAGTCGCCCGCAGACGCCCGCAGTGCCGTGCAGGCCTACGAAAAGCTCTCCGTTGCGCATCCTTCAAGCGTCCTCGCCGATGATGCCCTGTACCATGCCGCCAGGATATCCGACGAGATCCTGCACGACAAAAAGAGATCTGCAGGGTATCTTGCCCGCATCCAAAAAGATTATCCCAGGTCGGATCATGCCGCAGGCGCTGCCAGCTACCTCCGGCTGCTGGAGGCTTCGGAAAAACCGGCGGCGG
>CACZQM010000060.1 GCA_902783285.1 uncultured Desulfovibrio sp.
GCATGGTCTTCCAGTCCTATGCCGTGTGGCCGCACATGAACGTCTTTGACAACGTCGCCTACCCCCTGAAGCTCAGAAAGATGGAGCGCGGCCGGCTGGAAGAGCGGGTCGGCGAGATTCTCGGCGCCATGGGCCTTGCCGGCTACGGGCAGAGAATGCCCCGCGAGCTCTCCGGAGGGCAGCAGCAGCGGGTGGCCCTTGGGCGGGCTCTGGCAAGCAGTCCGCGCGTCCTGCTGCTGGACGAGCCGCTGAGCAATCTTGATGCCAAGCTTCGGGAGTCCATGCGCTTCGAAATCAAGGAGATGCAGAAGCGTTTCGGCATCACCGTGGTCTATGTCACGCATGATCAGACCGAAGCGATGTCCATGAGCGACACGGTGGTTGTCCTGAAGGACGGCCGCGTGCAGCAGGTGGGCAGCCCCATGCGCCTGTACCGCGCCCCCGCCAATCCCTTCGTGGCGGATTTTCTAGGCAAGATAAATTTTCTGCCAGCCGTCGCCTATGATGGATCGGTCGAATTTCCCGGCGGGCGGCGCATGGCGTATGCGGGAGAAAAGCGCGGCGCCGTGCAGGCCGCCGTGCGTCCTGAAGACATTGCCGTGCGCACGGACAGGGGCGCTCTTTCCGGGAAGCTGACGCACATGCTGTATCTTGGCGGCGCCAGCGACTGCCGCATTGAGCTGGCAGGACCTGGGGAAACGGTCGTCGAGCTGCATGCGTTTGCATCTGGACGGACTTTTGGCCAAATTCCGCTAGGCTCCCAGGTGTGGCTCGACTTTGACGACTTCCTTGTCTTTGATGAAGAGGCCTAGGGAAGCGCTGGCTAAAAGAATCCTTCAGCGGCAAGGCTGAGCAACTCCTTGAATTGCCGAAGGGCTTTTGAGACGATGCTGAATTAAGCAGCGCATCCCCAGAATGACAGTTCAATTTTCAAACAATGCGCAGACTTTTCATGATTCCATTCCGGGCGCTTCGGCGTTGCCGGTGGAGAGTGTCCGCTCTCGGGGCGGCATCTGACGGGGTAAAGCGGTGGGACCTGCGGCGCCCTGCCGGCTTGGCACCGGCCTTCATGCCTGCCTTCCGGATCCAGTAGAGGCTGGGACTCCTCCATGCCATGGAGACGTCTTGGGAGGTTTTCCAAACTTTTTCAAGACGCGATCTTAGGCCCTCTGGCATCCGAACCGTGCCGTCCCGTGAGCGGATGCAAAAAGTAGGGTTCTGTGTCAGGCTAGCCCGCAAACGGCTTGGCATGGGCTACGGCGTCGCTCGGCAGTATGCGGACGTCCCCCTTGTCAATGTCGATCAGGCGGTAGCGGTCATTGCCCATGCCGAGCTCCTTCATGTAGCTCAGCTGACGGAAGGAATGGCGTGTGCTCATGCGCTCGGCAAGAGCGGCGCGGTCCTTGTCCGGCAGGGCCATGACGAGGTCGACCGAGGCCTGATCGGCCGCCAGTATGTCGAGCGAGGCCACGATTCCTATGTTCGGCGTCACCACGGGCTGGGCCTTCACTCCTTCGCAGTCGCAGGAGACGGACATGTTGCGCATGACGTTGACGAAGGCGATGCGGGGAGCGAAGTGGTCCACCGTGGCCTTGGTGGATTCGGTCATGCGCTCCATGAATTCCTCCTTGCCGATGTCCCACTGGTTCGGCTGGTTCGGCGTCGTGTGGATCATCGCCTTGCCGATGCGGCCGTCGGCGCAGCCTATGCCGATGTTCTTGTTCGAGCCGCCGAAGCCGCCAGCGACATGGCCTTTGAAGTGCGTGAGCGCCAGCAGGGAATCATAGGCGAGCAAGCCCTTGCCCATGCTCATCTGCGTGAACCACTTGCCGCCCCTGACGGGCAGCATGACCGTTCCTCCGTCGTCGATTATGTCGACGGGGGCGAAGGTCCAGCCGTTCACCCTGAGAGTCTCCCTGTGTTGCGCCGTGGTGTAGCGGTCGCCCTCGTAGTAGGTGTTCGTTTCAATGATGGTGGCCTTCGGCAGGTCGCGGGCGACGAGCTGTCGCACCCAGTCGCGGGGGATAATGTTGGGGCCGTTCTTCTCGCCCGTATGGAGCTTGATGCCCACCCTGCCCTTGAGAGCGCCGCCGACGCGGGCGACGATTGCGCGCAGCCCTTCCGCGGAAAGATCGCGGGTGAACCAGACGACTGATTCCGCGCCCGTGCGCTTTGCGTAGGGGATGTACCGCTCGCCGCCGGTCGTGGTAACTGGCTTGCCGCTTGCGGGATTTTCCGCGGCGGAAAGCGTTTTCGGCAGAATGCCGAGGGATGCCGCGCCCATAGTGGCGGCTGCTCCCTGGACGAAGTCGCGTCGTGAAATGCTCATAGTGCCTCCGCAGTCTATGCCTTCCGGCAGAGTCTGCCGGAATTCCGTTTGGCGGCACGCGCCGCCGAAAGGGCCCGTCGGCCCGTCCTATTGCCCGAGCTTTCCGTATTCC
>CACZQM010000061.1 GCA_902783285.1 uncultured Desulfovibrio sp.
GGAGACCTTATCTGCCGTGCCATGGCGGATCTTTTTAAAGGCGAGCATCCTGTTCTGCCTGTCCAGCAGCACGCCCCACAGTTCTTCCTGCCTGCAGTCCCCAAGGCGGCTTTTGCCCATGGCAGCGATCTCGGAAAGGGAAAGCGCTCCTGCCTGCCCCGCCTGTTCCTGGGCACAGCGGGCCTCCAGCTCGCGCATCAGGCGGAAAAGCCTTTCCGCCGGTGCCCCGCAGCCCTCCACCTGTTCAAGTTCAGCAAGAGAAGAGGCCATCACCGCACAAAGCCCGCCCCTTTCATGCAGAAGGCGCTTGGCAAGCAGGCTGTTGTCACGCCGCACATAGGCATAGCCCAGCGCCAGCTCCAGCACTTCGGCATCGGTCAGTGACGAGGGCTCCGATTCGAACCTCCTGCGCAGCCTGTCCCGATGACCCATCCTCAATTCCCGGTCGGAAACCACAGCCTCCATATCCTCTCCCGCTACGCCCTGCCGCAGATCGTGCATACGGCGGAAACGAAGTGCGCCATCGCAAGCCGGGGCTTAAGATCTCCGCACTTCACCGACTTTTCGGCATCGACGATGGCGTCCAGGATGCGGGCGATCCCGTCAAAGCCCAGGCGCCCGCTCAGGTCCCTCTTTTCATCTTCCAGGAATCGGGGGACATAGGCCTGTTCGCCGGCGTGCAGCTGCCAGAGCAGCCTGGCATCCCTTGCCATGAGCCCCAGGAGGGGAAAGAGCAGGTCTTCATCGCCGTCGCCGATGCTCAAGAGCGCCTTCCATGCAAGGGCTTCCCTGCCCTGCTCCATGTGCCTCACCACGTCAAAAATAAGCGCTTCCCGGGCAAATCCCGCCATGCCGCGGATGATCTCCCGGGTGACCCTGCCGTCTTGGGCAGCCAGTTCCAGCTGATCAGCCAGGGTCTGCACGGCGAAGGCGTCGGGGATGGCGATCTCGGCAAGGAAGGCAAGGACGTCGCTTCCGGCAGACAGGCCACGGCTGCGCAATACGGCCTGCAGGTAGGGGCGGAGGCTGTTTTTGTCCAGCCCGGGCGAAGCCCATGTCCACTTGCGCAACTGGGCGAACTCCAGGCATTTTGACTTGGCGATGTGCGCTGGAATCCTGGGTTTTCCCTTGTCCCATGGACCCTCCAGGCAGATCACGGGCAGCGTGGAGGAATGAGGCGTGCCCAGGGCATGCGAAAGAGCCCTCCATTCGTCTGCTTTCAACAGATGGGCCTGGCGGAGGATGAGGACATGGAAAGAACTGTCGAGGCTCACCAGATTGAGTGCGTTCCAGAAGCGGGCATCCAGCCCTTCATCCCCCCAGAAGACCCTGGCCTTTTCTTCCGGGCTGCGGGAAAGCAGCTTTTCTTCAATATGCGCCCTGGTCAGTCCGTGATCGGGACAGATGCAGAAAAAGAATCCGGGGCGGTCCATGGCTAAAATTTCTGCTGCATCAGGTCGAGGGCGCGCCTTGCCGTCTCTGCAAGCCCGTTGCGGATGATCTCGTCTTCGTTGACGGTCTCATGCCAGTCCTCATAACTGACGACTCCGGACTGCCAGACCACAGCTCCTGTCCTGCCGTTCCTGACAAGGATCTCCAGCTTGATATGGGAAGCGTGGAGCAGCGTGCTGTCTTCCCTGTTGGAAACGGCGGAACGCACGCGGAACCCGGGCATGGATACGGATATCAGGTAGTCGGCATCTCCCTGGTCGGTCCAGCGCCCGAGGCGGCGCAGATTGATCTCATCGCGCAGCAGCCCACGGATGTAGTATGAGACCCAGGGATACAGCGCCACATGATCGACCTTTTCGATCTTCAGCGTGCTGCTGCCGTCGCCCAGGACGCTTTGTGCGCCGGATGCGCCGGTGAACTGGCCGTCCAGGCGGTACCCGCAGCCGGCGAAAAGGAGCAGGCTGCCGGCGGCACAAGCCGCCAGCAGGCTGCGGATGGCATTGCATGAGGCTGAGAGCATGCCTACCTGACCACGATGTTGACAAGCCTTCCGGGCACTACCACGACCTTGGCCACGGCCTTGCCTTCTAAATGGCGTGAAACCGCCGGATCCTCAAGGGCAGTCTTTTCCAGGACGTCAGGACCGCTCCCGGCAGGCACCTCGATCCGTCCGCGCAGCTTGCCGTTGACCTGCACCACGACCGTGCAGGTCTCTGTCACCAGCGCGTCCTTGCTCCATTGCGGCCACGGTTCGGAATCCATCGCCTCCTCATGACCGAGCTCCTGCCAGATCTCCTCGCACATATGCGGGGTGAAGGGATAGAGCAGCGTGAGCACCGACGCCATGGCCGATGAAAGCGCCCGTTTGCCCTCCTCCGTCTGGGAAAGGTCGGCATGGTACTTTGCCACTGCGTTCACCAGTTCCATGATGGCTGCGATGGCGGTGTTGAACTGGTTGCGCCCGGCGATGTCATCGCCGACCTTCTTGACCACGGAGTGCTCGACATAGCGCAGCGAGCGCACGGCTTCCGATGTTGCGGGGGAAAGGTCGGAGCAGGCATGGACAGGATGCAGGACGCCCTGGAGGTCGGCAAAGAGATGCCAGACGCGGTTGACAAAGCGGTAGGCTCCCTCAATGCCGCTGTCGGTCCAGTCGAAGTCCCGTTCGGGCGGGGCGGCGAACAGGCAGAAAAGGCGCACCGTATCCGCCCCGTACTTCTGCACCATGGCATCGGGATCGACGATGTTGCCCTTGGATTTGGACATCTTGCTCCCGCCCAGGAGCACCATGCCCTGCGTAAGAAGGTTGCTGAACGGCTCGTCCAGTCCCTTTGGCAGGTAGCCGCAGTCCCGCAACATCTTGGTGAAGAAGCGCGCATAGAGCAGGTGCAGAATGGCATGTTCTACGCCGCCGATGTATTGATCGACAGGAAGCCAGTAGCGTATCGCGGCGTCGTCGAAGGGAGCGTCTTCCTTGCGGGCCGATGTGTACCGGGCGAAATACCATGAAGATTCCACGAAGGTGTCCATGGTGTCGGTCTCCCGGCGGGCCGGCCCGCCGCAGCAGGGGCAGACGGCATCGGTGAAAGACGGCGTCTGGGGCAGCGGTGAGCGCCCGTCCTCAAAGGTCTTGACGTCCAGGGGAAGGAGGACGGGAAGGTCTTCTTCCTTCACCGGCTGCATGCCGCATTTCTCGCAGTACACCACCGGAATGGGGGCTCCCCAGTACCTCTGCCGGGAAATGTTCCAGTCGCGGAGGCGGTAGTTGACCGTCGCCTTTCCCTTTCCTTCGGCTTCCAGCTTGCGTATGATGGCTTCCCGCCCTTTGTCGCTGGGCATGCCGGAAAATTCTGCGGAACGGGCCAGCACGCCGCTTTCGACATAGGCTTCTTCCATGGCTGCCGGATCAAGCTCCTTGCCGGCGGGCTCGACAACGGCCTTGATGGCTATGCCGTACTTCCTGGCGAATTCGAAATCACGCTGGTCGTGGGCGGGCACAGCCATGACAGCGCCCGTGCCGTATTCGGCCAGGACAAAATTCCCGAGCCAGATGGGGATGCGCTCCCCCGTCATGGGGTGGAGGCAGTAGGAGCCGGTGAAGACCCCTTCCTTTTCCAGCGTTTCAGACTGCCTGTCCAGCCGGTCCATATTCTTCGTGCGCTCGATGAAACTGCGTATGGCCGTTTCTCCAGGCTTGCCCGCGATGAGGGCCTCCACGAGGGGGTGCTCCGGTGCAAGCGTGAGGAAGGTGACGCCGTAAAGCGTGTCCGCCCTGGTCGTGAAAACGTTGACGGAGCCTTCCCGGCCTTCGAGGGCAAATTCAATCTCCGCGCCGGTGGAGCGGCCTATCCAGTTGTTCTGCATGGAAAGGACCCTGCCGGGCCATCCCTTTTCGAGCTTGGCAAGATCGGCAAGCAGTTCATCGGCATACGCCGTGATGCGGAAAAACCACTGGGTCAGCTCCTTCTGCTCGACATCGGAATCACAGCGCCAGCATTTTCCGTCGACGACCTGCTCGTTGGCGAGCACGGTGTGGCAGCAAGGGCACCAGTTCTGCGCAGCCTTCTTCCTGTAGACGAGATCTTTCTTCAGGCACTTCAAGAAGAATTCCTGCTCCCAGCGGTAATATTCCGGCCGGCATGTGGCGATCTCCCGCTGCCAGTCATAGGAATACCCCATGCGCTTGAGCTGCGTGCGCATATTGCTGATGTTCGCGTACGTCCACTCGGCAGGATGCGTATTGTTTTTTATGGCGGCGTTTTCGGCAGGAAGTCCAAACGCATCCCAGCCGATGGGATGGAGCACGTTGAAGCCCTGCATCCTGCGGAAACGTGCCATCACGTCGCCAATGGAATAGTTGCGCACATGCCCCATGTGGATCCGGCCCGAAGGATAGGGGAACATCTCCATCAGATAATATTTGGGTCTGGAAGCATCCTCGGTGCAATGGAAAACATTTTTCTCTTCCCAGTGCTTCTGCCATTTCTCCTCAAGCCCGTGCGGGGCATACCGATATTGAAGCGCCATGATGTTCCTCGATCATTCCTTTGATAGGGTGCCTGAAGGCAAGCTTATGCCTGCTCCTGGATCTCGTTCCGTTCCTTCGCCTTGCAGACAGCGTCCAGGATGCCGTTGACAAAGGAGCTGGAACGGGGATCGCCAAACTGCTTGTCCAGTTCCAGTGCCTCATTGATGGTCACGCGCGGAGGGATGTCGCTGCGGTACAGCATCTCGTACGTCCCCAGGCGCAGGATGTTCAGCTCTGCCCTTCCCAGGCGGTCCAACCGCCAGTTCCTGGCAAAGCGGGCAATGACGGCATCGAGCTCGCTGCGATTGCGCCATACGCCCAGGACGAGCTCCCAGCCAAAGCCGCCGGGGCCATCCTGCTCTCCGTCTTCCGGAAGGACCGTTTCGGGGGGGGGCGAAAAAAACTTTTCGATGTCCCCGGAGTCCACGCCGTCGTCCGCTTCGAGTTCACTGACGAACGGAGGAACGGAAGCGAATGCGTGCTTGAGTTCCTCCACTGTTGCGCAGGACTGGAATTCCTGGCTGTACAAAACCTGAAAAGCCAAAAGCCTCTGCGCGCGGCGGTAATCCCGTTCCTGCCTGGTCATGCGTTCCTCCCGTCAGAAAGCACGGCTTTGATGTCCGGCGCCATCATGCCTGCTCCAAGACCCGTATCGTTTCAAGCATGGCCGCGGCGGCTTCGGCGCCCTTGTTGCCGGCATGGGCGCCAGAGCGCTCGATGGCCTGCTCCAGGTTGTCCGTCGTAAGCAATCCGAAACCGATGGGCAGCATGAACTGCAATTCCACCTGGGCGATGCCCTTGGAGGCTTCGGCGCAAACCAGGTCGAAATGCGGCGTGCTGCCGCGGATGACGGCGCCCAGGGCGACGATGCCCTGGTACCTGGACAGCGACGCAAGCTTTTTGCAGGTGACAGGCAATTCAAAGGCTCCGGGGACTTTGAACAGGGTGATGTCTTCTGCCGAAGCGCCATGCCTCAGCAGGTAGTCTATCGCGCCGTCGACCAGATGCTGCACGACAAAGTCATTGAAGCGCGAGGCAACGATGGCTATCTTCAATCCATGCGCGTCAAGCACGCCTTCTATCGTTTTGATCGCTGTCATATCCCTCTCCCGCCGCGGCGGTCAGCATCCGCGGCATATTCTTTCGGCACCAAGACTTTAAAAACCGGCAGGGGTCTTGGCAAGCACAAAATTCACATCCCCAGAAAACCGTTCCGCGCAAGAAGATCCATGGTGATCCCGGGGTCCATCCCGCCTGCCCTGCCGCCGTATGGCCCCAGCAGATGGCATACATACTTTGCCAGGATGTCCGTTTCCATATTGACCTGGGAGCCAGCCTTCCACAGGCAGGCCGTCGTCGCATTCCATGTTTCAGGGATGATGTTGACCTCAAACCAGCCTTCGCCGCAAGCGTTCACCGTCAGGCTTATGCCATCGAGGGTGACGGATCCCTTGGACACGATGAACGGCGACCAGCGGGCTTCGCAGGAAAGCCTTACGCACCGGGATTCCCCGGCAGGGACTGCTGATTCCACCCTGGACAAGGCATCGACGTGCCCGCTGACGATATGCCCCCCCAGCCTTCCTCCCAGCTGCAGGGCGCGCTCCAGGTTGATGCGGGAGCCCGGGCGCAGGGATCCGATGTTGGTGCAGGAACATGTTTCGGCAGAAGCGTACGCGAAAAAAGCATTCTCAAGGGCGTTCCATCCTTCCGCCGTCAGGCATACCCCGTTGCAGGCGATGGATTCCCCCTGCTCCGGTCTTTCCCACCTGATCCCGGGACGGACTTCGATCCTGGCCTCGTTGTTCCGGAACGAGACCGAAACGACCGTGCCCGTGCAGGCTACCAGCCCGGTAAACATCTCAGTCCTCCTCCGGCCTGAAATAAAGATGGATGTCGCCGCCGGCGACGGAAGTGCGGAAAACTTTCATGCGCAGGGCGTCACGCATGCCGGAGACAGCCCTCCCGTAAAAAACGGGCTTGGCATCCGCATCTCCCAGGATGGCAGGCGCCAGGTGCATATGCAGTTCGTCGACAAGATGGTCTTCCAGCAAGGCGAGGGCGATGCGCCCGCCCCCTTCGCAATACACATAGGGGCAATGCTCTTCTTCTCTCAATATGCCTGCCACCTGTTTCAGATCGAGCAGTTTTCCTCCGGCTGCCCTGTCTGCCACATGGACACGGGCTCCCTTGTCGCGCAGGACGGCAGCTGCAGGAGAAGCGGCCTGTGCCGCCGTGGTGAAGAAAACGCAGTCGCCGGCACGTTCATCGACAAGCCGGCATTTCCGTTCCGGCGAGGGAAGCCGCGACGTGACCACTGCAGCCAGAGGCTGCTTCTCCGCCCCTTCGATGCGTGCGGTCAGCTGCGGATCGTCAAGGTAGAACGTATTGCCGCCTATGAGGACGGCCCCGCCTGCGATGCCGATGTTTTTCCGGTAGCGCATGACCTCGGCACGCGATGCTTCGCCGGTGATGATCTCCGGCTTGCCGTTCCCCGCAGCGATGCGCCCGTCAAGGGTGGAGGCCATTTTAAGGATCATGTAAGGACGCGCCGTCAGCTGCCAGATAATGAAGTCGGATACCAGATCCCTGCATTTTTCCTCGAGCACGCCGGACTCCACGGTGACGCCGTGCTCCCTCAAAAATTCCTTTCCTCCTGCGGCGGTCTTGTTGACGTCTTCCATGCCCATGACGACATGGCGGATGCCTGCATCCAGGATGGCTCGCGTGCAGGGAGGCTGCTTCCCCTGATGGTTGCAGGGCTCCAGCGTGACATAGAGCGTGCAGTCGTCAAGCTGCCCGCCCTGCTGAGCGGCATCCCTTATGCAGTTGACTTCCGCATGCGGTCCGCCGAAGCGCTCATGCCAGCCCTGGGAAACGATCTGTCCGCCGCGGACGAGGACAGCGCCGACAACGGGGTTGGGAGCGGTGCGCCAGCGCCCGTTTTCCGCCGCCTCGATGGCCTTCTGCATATAGAATTCATGGTCCATGATGCATCCAAGGGAGATCAGGATCGCGCATCGATCCCGGTGAGCGTGTCGGATCCACGGTCGTAGCGCATGACATCGACACCTGCTTCGCGCAGGATCCCGAGTGAAAGCTCGTCGGGATAGGATTCAGCTACGACGATCTTCGTTATGCCGCAGTTGATGAGCATTTTTGAACAGATGAAGCATGGAAACGTCGTGCAGTACAGCTCGGCGCCGCGCAGGGATATACCGTGCGCGGCTGCCTGGATGATGATGTTCTGCTCCGAATGCACGCCGCGGCAGATCTCATGCCTCTGCCCGGATGGTATGCCCAGCTTCTGCCTGAGGCATCCGGTCTCGAGGCAATGGGGGACGCCGGAGGGGGCGCCGTTGTACCCGGTGGCAAGGATATGCCTGTCTCTCACGGCCACGGACCCCACCTTGCGCCTCAGGCAGGTGGAACGTTCCGCCACAAGGTAGGCTATGTCCATGAAATACTTGGTCCAGCTGGAACGTCTGTCTGCCATGCTGCTGTCCAACGATGTCTGTGATGTCATCTCTTCCTGCCGTGAAGGAGCTGCGCGAGGCAGGCCAGGGCTTACTGAGCCGTGTATCTTTTAAGCACCAGGCTCCCGTTCGTGCCGCCAAAACCATAGGAGTTGACGATGGCATGGACAGGATCGAGCCGCATGGATCCATCCGGAAGGTAGTTCAGGTCGCATTCCGGATCGGGATTGCGCAGGTTGATGGTCCCAGGGACCATGCCCGTAGAAAGCGACAAGGCGGCAAAAACAGCTGCCACGCCACCGGATGCGCCAAGCAGATGCCCTATCTGCGACTTCACCGCGGTGATGGCGAGCTTCCCGGCATGGTCGCCGAACACATGGTGCAGGGCCTTGGTCTCCGCGGCGTCGTTGGCATGCGTTGATGTGCCGTGCGCGCTGACATAGTCTATCATTTCCGGCGCAATGCCGGCGTCATCAAGGGCATTCTTCATGCACTGGGCCATGCCTTCGCCCGTTTCCAGGGGGGCGACCATGTGGAAGGCGTCATCGGAAGCGCCAAAGCCGATGACCTCGGCGTAGATCTTCGCGTTCCTCCTGCGGGCGTGCTCCAGATCTTCCAGAAGCATCATCCCAGCCCCTTCACCCATCACGAAACCGCTGCGCGTGGCATCGAAGGGACGGGATGCCAGCTCCGGATGATCCTGATTGTCTGTGCAAAGGGCCTTCATGGACGTAAAGCCGGATATGCCCATGGCGGTGATCGTCGCTTCTGATCCGCCGGTGATCATGGCGTCCGCCCTGCCCAGCAAGATCTGATCATAGGCATAGCCTATGGCATGCAGCGAAGATGTGCACGCGCTCGTGAGCACGAGGTTCACGCCTCTGGCGCCGGTGCTGATGGCCACCTGGGCAGGTGCCATGTTGGAGATGAGCATGGGGATGAAGAAGGGGGACACCCTGCCAGGACCGGCATTGACCAGCTTGGTGTGGAACTCTTCGATGGTCCTGAGCCCTCCCAGTCCGACGCCGAGGACAACGCCTGTGCGCCATGCTTCTGTTTCTTCCACGCTGTAGCCGGCATCCTGCATCATCTGCTTGCATGCGCACACCGCAAGCTGGCTGAAGCGGTCCATTTTCTGGCACTGGCGCGGAGCGATATAGGCCGAAGGATCGAAATCGCGGACTTCACCGGCGATATGCGTGGCAAACGCGGTGGAATCAAACTGCGTAATGCGGCCAATGCCTGACTTCCCCGCGAGCAAAGCCTCCCAGCTGGATCCGATGTCATTGCCCAGAGGAGTTATGGCAGAAAGTCCTGTTACGACAACACGCCTGGGTTTCATGGAACCTCCATCAGCGAAATAGAAAACCGGAGACCAAAACCTGATCCCCGGCTGTTTCGATCGCCCATGACGAATGAGTATGCCGGCAAGACCCGGCGGAAGAGCAAAAATCCTGCGGGAATTATGCCGTTTGCGTCTTGCCGTCGATATATTTGACAGCGTCCTTCACCTTGCGGATGCCCTGAGCGTCTTCATCAGGGATCTCGAC
>CACZQM010000062.1 GCA_902783285.1 uncultured Desulfovibrio sp.
CGCAGACGCCGGGATCCGCCCCACCGTGGGCATCCCCATGCAGATCGCGCCCGATGTGGACGAAGCCTGGTGCGACGGGCCCGTGGACATCGCCAGGGTGCGCGCCGCCTATGCCGCCTACGCCGATGCCCTGCTGCTCCAGTGCCGGCAGGACGGCGTGCGCACGCTGGACCTGCGGCCCGTCATCCTGCCCTGCCACCTTGCCTTCGACGGCATACACCTGAACCGCGAGGGCCACCGCTGCATGGCCGGGGCCGTGGCCGGGATCTGGCCCGCGGCGCGCTGACTGGCGGCGGGACGGGGCGCGGGCCCACCCCCATTTGACGCGCCCTGCAAAAGCACGTAGTTTCACCATCGCGGGAACGATGCGCCCACCGCAGCGCATGCAGCGCACCTGTCACGGCGCGCACGCCCCCGGGTCCGGGAGCGCGCAGGAGGCATCCATGGCACGCAAGAGCAAGGGCCGCGACAGCGGCGACATCATAGCGAACGTCATCGTCCACGGGCTGGGGGTGGCCGCGCTGCTCTGCGGCCTGTTCGTCCTCTGGTGGGGCGAAGACCAGACGTCGCGCTATTCCAGGCTGGGCGGCACCGCCCGGCGCTCCGCCGTGGAAATGACCGACATCTCCAGGACCGACCCCTCGCTCGAAGGGAAGCTGGTCCACGCCACGGGCATGGCCGAATGCAGCACCCCCCTGGAAGACCCCCTGTTCGGCGTGAGCCTCAAGGCGTTCACCCTGAAGCGCGACGTGCGCTACTACCAGCTCGTCGAGCACGAAACGAAGAAAAAGGACGAGAACGGGCGCATCGAGGTCACCTACGAATACAGCCCGCGCTGGATGCGGAGCCCCGTGCCGTCAGGCAGCTTCCACAGCTCCTATCAGAGGAACAGGGCAAAGCCGCCTCTCAAGGTGCTGAAGAGCCTCAGCCTCACGGCGGAAGACGTCAGGCTCGGCGCCTACCGGATCCCCGCTTTCCTCGCCGGATCCGTGCAAAACGCCCGGCTCGTGAGCCCCACCCTCACGGAAGAAGGCAGGGCCGCCCTGCTCCGGGACCTGCATCTCGCCGGAGACCTGCTGCACGAGACCAGGACCGGATTCTACATCGGCAGGGACCCCTCGACCCCGCACCTGGGGGACGTGCGCATCATGTTCTCTGCCAGGCCCATCACGGACGTCAGCATCCTGGCGCAGGTCAGCAACGGCTCGTTCGTGCGCTACCACAACCCCAAAGACCCCCAGAACGTGAATATCGGCCAGATCATGCCCGGAGCGGTATCGCTTGAAGACATGGTGGGCAAGGTGGACAGCGACGTCACCTGGGGCGGCTGGCTGGTGCGCGGCCTCAGCCTCCTCCTGGCAGGCCTGGGCACGGTCTTCCTCCCCTGGGACTGGATGATGGAGTCCGCCCCCGTGCGCCTGCTGGTCAACGGCAGCGCGGCGGACAGGAAGGAATGGGGGGTGGGCGCCGTCTTCCGGCTCTGCCTGGCCCTCATGCTCCTGGTCGCCGGGGCCACCTGGCTGCTGAACGGGGGCGCGGCCGCCGGCGGCACGCTCCTTGCCTGCTCGGCGGCGCTCTTCTTCCTGCCCTGCATCCTGCCCGGGAAGAAAAAGCGGAAGCCCTCCGCATCCGCCTGACAGGCACAGGCACGCGCCGGGCCCTGTTGCCAGGATCCCCGGCCCCTGCTATGTTCGCAAAAAAAGGAGCATCATCCATGAAGAAAGCCCTCATCTTTGCCGCGGCACTGCTGTTCTGCGTGGCCGGAGCGCCCTGTTTCCAGCCCGGGACGCCGCTGGGGAGCGCCCCCGCCCCGGCCGTGGCCCAGGCCGCGCAGCGCCAGGAAGTGACGGCGCAGTGGACCAGCGATGCGCCCGCATCGCCCCGCGACGTCTTTGTCGCCGACAAGGAAGAGCAGCATACGAGCGTGCTGCTCTCCTCGCCGAAGGGCGTGAAAAATTTCAAGGTGCTCAAGCTCTTCCTCAAGCAGATCGACAATGACGGGAAGCCTGAGTTCCTGGTGAAGGAACTGCATTCCCAGCCGGTCCTCGCGCCCGGGCGGCCGCTGGAGGTGGTGCTCACCTTCTTCGGCACCATACCCGCCTACGGCATCTCCTACGTGGACAGCACGGGCAAGACCCGCTATTTCTCGCTGGACATGAGCGGCAAGGACGGCTCCGTCCTGCTCACGGAGTTTTAGCCCTGCCCGGTCCCACAGGATCCCCCCTGCCGGTTGTAAGCGCCCCGGGCCTTTCGAGCCCGGAGCGCTTTTTTATTTGAGGTTTCGGGATTTTTGAATTTTTTTATTTTTTATTCCGCATAAATAAAAATAAGTTAAAGTTTTTGAGGAGTGATGGGGCGTTGGGGAAAAGGAGGCAATGGTGCCCTCCTTCCTTGCAAGCTGTCCTCCCTTCCGCTCAAGCCCTCCTCCATGGGGAGGGCTTATAAGGAAAGAGGATCGAAAGGAAGGAAGGGAAACTTGCGGCGCTCCCTACCGTGCATGCCGTCCCTCTTCCGCTCATGCTGTCCCCCCTGGGCTTCTGGAAAAGCTGCGTCAGCAGCCACCTCACGCGCCAGCAGGCGTAAAGTCCCTGAGCGAAGCGAAGGGGAAAGGGGTCGACCATCGATTCTCCATTATCCAACATCGATCAACGCTCCCTTCCGCTCATGCCGCCCTCTGTGGGGCTTCCGGATGGGAGCGTTGATCCATGTTGGCCGGCAAAGAGGCGATGGTCGACCCCTCCTGTCACTCGCTGCGCTCGTGACACCCTCCCCAGGGAGGAAGGCTTATAAGGAAGGGAGCTCACCAAGCGCCCCCTCCCGTCACCCCTCTTGTTCTCCGCTCCCCTCATGCTCTATGCTTCAGCGCCGTCCGCGCCGCCTGCGC
>CACZQM010000063.1 GCA_902783285.1 uncultured Desulfovibrio sp.
AACATGCGGGACGACGAGTACGGCTGCGCCAGCGTGCAGGACAGGCTGAGCTTTTTGCTGGAGACCATGGCCGCCGTGCGCTGCGCAGCCGGAGACCTGCCCATCGCGGTGCGCCTGGGCGGATGCGATTACCTGGAGGGCGGCAGCAGCATCAGCGATGCCGTGCAGGCCGCCCGCCTGCTCGAAGCCGCGGGGGCGTGCCTGCTGGACATGTCCGGCGGCATGTGCTTCTATTCCCGCCCCGGGCATGCGGAACCGGGATGGTTCTCCGATCTTTCCGGCGCCGTGAAAAAGGCGGTCTCCATCCCGGTGATGACCACGGGCGGCGTAAAGACCGCCGCCGAGGCGGAGGAGCTGCTGCGCAGCGGCGCAGGCGACATCATCGGCGTGGGGCGGGCCATGCTGGGCAGGGCTGACTGGACAAGGCACGCCCTGGCATCGCTGAAGAAGATGGAGGGGGCATGAAGCGCATCGAAACGGTAGGCATCGTGGGCATGGGCGCCCTGGGGCTGCTCTACGCCGACCTCATCACCCGGGGGCTCGGCAAGGGCCATGTCTTCTTCATCGCCGACAGGCAGCGCTGCGCGCGCTATGCCGGGATGGCCTTCAGCATCAACGGCAGGGAGGTCTCCTTCCCGGTGGCCGCCCCGGACGAAGCCCCCGCCTGCGACCTGCTCATCGCCGCCGTCAAATACACGGGGCTGCACGACGCCCTGGACGTGATGGCCCCCTGCGCGGGGCCGCAGACCATCATCATCTCCGTGATGAACGGCATCAGCAGCGAAGAGATCATCGCCGGGCGCCTGGGCGGCGGGAACATCCTGCATGTCGTGGCGCAGGGCATGGACGCCATGCGCTTCGGATCCGCCCTGCGCTACACGCGCGAGGGGCACCTGTGCATCGGCGCCGACGCCCCCGGGAAGCAGGAGATGCTGGAAAGCTTGCGCGCCTTCCTGGAGCGCGCCGGCATTGGCTGCGTGGTGGAAAGGGATATCCGCCGGCGCATGTGGGGCAAGTTCATGCTCAATGTCGGCATCAACCAGACCTGCATGGTCTTTGGCGCGGGTTACGGCAAGGCGCTGGAAAAAGGCAGCGCCGAAGCCATGGCCTGCATCAGCGCCATGCGCGAGGTCATCCTGCTCGCCCGCTGCGAAGGCGTGGACCTGTCGGAAAAGGACCTGCAAGGATACCTGGAGCTGATCGGCACCCTGGATCCGCAAGCCACGCCGTCCATGGGGCAGGACCGGCTGAACAGGCGCCCCTCGGAAGTGGAGCTTTTTGCCGGGACGGTGCGCCGCCTGGCCGCCAGGCACGGGCTTGCCGTGCCGGCGAACGACTTCCTGTACGGGCGGGCAAAGGAGATCGAGGCGGAGTACGCCTGACGACATGCCGCCCCCGGGCGGCCAGCGAGGAGGACGCAGCCATGGCCATAGCAGGGATCGACCTTGGGACATCCAACTCCCTTGTTTCCGTCTGGCACGGGGGCAAGGTCGAGCTCGTGCCCGGCGAGACGGGATCGTTCCTCACGCCCAGCGCGGTGAGCATCGACGAGGACGGAGGCATCCTGACCGGGCAGGCCGCACGGGAGCGCCTGGTCACCGCCCCGGAGCGCTCCGCCACGGGCTTCAAGCGGCTCATGGGCACAGGCAGGACCTGCATCCTCGGCGGCAGGCCGTTCGCCCCGGAAGAACTTTCCTCGTTCATCCTGCGCAGGCTCAGGCAGGACGCCGAAGCCTACCTCGGCGAGGAAGTGGCGGAGGCCGTGATCAGCGTGCCGGCCTATTTCAACGACCGGCAGCGCGCAGCCACCAAGAAGGCCGGCATCATGTCCGGGCTCAGGGTCGAGCGCCTGGTGAACGAGCCCTCGGCCGCGGCGCTGGCCTGCCGCATGGTCAACCATGGCGGCAGCTTCACCGCCCTGGTCTTCGACCTGGGCGGGGGCACCCTCGACGTCTCGGTGGTGGACTGCTCCGAAAACGACATCAGCGTGCTGGCCGTCGCCGGCGACAACAGGCTGGGCGGCACCGATTTCGACCAGTGCATCGCGCGCGCCTACTGCCAGAAGAACAACATCGCCTTCGATTCCCTGCCCCCCGATCTCAGGGCAGACATCATGTTCCGGGCCGAAGGACTGAAGAAAGAGCTTTCGCTGCGGGATTCCGCTTCGCTGACCATCAGCGAAGGGCCCCTTGCCGGATCGCTCGAAGCCGACCAGCAGCGCCTCGTGGACCTCTGCGCCCCGCTCTTCCAGCGCATGGGCCAGCCCGTGCGCCGGGCCCTGGCAGACTGCCGCATGAACGCCGGCGACATCGGCCACGTGGTGCTCGTGGGCGGCTCCTGCCGCATGCCCGTGGTGCGCCAGTTCCTGAGCCAGCTGCTGCGCCGGGAGATCGACGCGCCCTTTTCCCCGGACACCATCGTGGGCCTGGGCGCGGGCATGTGCGCCGGCATGCGGGAGCGCAGGGACGAGGTGCGCGACATCGTGATGACGGACCTCTGCCCGTTCTCCCTGGGGACCGGCGTGTCCCACGAAGGCGGCGACCTGCTGTTCTCACCGATCATCGAGCGCAACACTTCGCTGCCCAGCAGCCAGACAAAGCGCTATTACACGACCGTGGACGACCAGAGGACCGTGGCCGTGGAGGTGTACCAGGGCGAGGAGATGCTCTGTAAGGACGACCTGTGCCTGGGCGTGCTCAAGGTGCCTGTCCCCCCTGCCCCTGCGGGCACGGAGAGCGTGGACGTGTGCTTCACCTACGACATCAACGGGATACTGGCCGTGGATGTCACGGTCACGAGCACGGGCGAGCGCTTCTCGCGGGTGTTTTCGGACAGCGGGAACCTGACGGAGCAGGAAGTGGGCGCGCGGCTCGAAGAACTTGCCTCCATGCGCATGCACGAATCCGATGCGCTGCGCGCCGTGCGCGAAAAGGTGCGGCGGCTGTACGCCCAGTGCCTGGGCAAGGACCGCGAGACCCTTTCCCGGCACATGGAGCGCTTTGAAAAGAACTGCGAGAATGCCGGGCTCTCGCAGAAGAAGCGCGAGATCCAGCGCATGGAAGCCCTGCTCGCCGGCATGGACCGCTATGTTTCGGGCTACGGGAGGCTCCCTTCCGACTTTGAGGAAGTGCCCGAAGACGGCAGCACGCCCCTGCAATAGCCCGGAGGGATGGCTGGCGGATGAAAAACTGCTGGACACTGCTGGGGATCAGCCCCGGGAGCGGCATCGAGGAGATCCGGCGCGCCTTCGCCGAAGCCTCCAGGAAGCACCATCCCGAAGAAGACCAGGAACGTTTCAGGCAGCTCCAGGATGCCTACCGCGAAGCGCTCCGCCTGGCCGCCGGCAGGGGCGCCCCGCGCAGGCAGGAGAGCCCCTTCCGCACGCCGGGCGACATGGGCTCCCTGGCGGCAGGCGGGCAGGACGGCGCGGATGGCGCTCCCGGCAGTGGGGATCCCTCCTGCGGCGGCGGAGCCCGGGATGCGGGCGCCCCGGCCGTCCGCGTGCGCTTCCCCGGCGATGACGCCCCGGCATCCTGCCCGGATGACCCTGCCCGGCCCTCCCCCCTGCGCTTCCCGTCCGGCCGCCCGGAAGGCCCCCGGGACGATCCCCAGCCGGATGCACCGCCAGCCCGCGGGGATGCCGGCCCTGCGCTGCGCTTCCCCGCCTCCCGTGAAGGCGCCGGCGCACCGGACGGCCAGGACGAGGCCAGCGATCCCGAAGATCCGGCCAGGCTCCGCTTTCCCCAGCCGGGCGCCCCGGAGGGTGGGCCTCCGCGGGAAGGGCCTCGTCCTGCCAGCACGGGCGGACGGCCCCCTGCCGGCGGGGAAGGAGCCCTCCTGTTCCCCCTGCCGGCCTTCCCCCTGCCGGGCCTGGCAGGCGCCATCCCCCTGGTCTTCCCGTCAGGCTCCGGCAGAGAGGGGGATCCGGGATCCCCGCCTCCGGCAGGCCCCATGACGCGCCAGGCCGGGGACGTGCGCGATGCGCTGCTCCTGCGCATGGCGGCCATGGCGGAAGCCGGATGCAGCGCCGATGACTGGCTGCGCCTGACGGGCGGCGATGACTTTGCGCTGTTCATGCCCGATGCCGCCTTCCTCGCCGGCGTGGCAGCACTCTGCCGGGACCATCTGGACAACGGGCTGTGCGCCGCGCTGTACATGGCGTACGGCTTGTCCTCGCGCAGGGCGCCGCTGCGCTCCCTGCCTGCGGCCGGCACGCTCGTGCGCCTCCTGGAAGCTTATGCCGGGCTGCCCGCGGCGGACTTCCCCCATGAGGGGCAGGCAGCCGCGCTGGACCGCACAGGGCTCGTCCTGCAGCGGATGGCCCGCCTGGCGGCATGGCCGCCCTGCCGCTTTGTCTGGCAGCAGTACTGCCAGACGGAGGAATTCCGGCGCGTGGGCTGCCAGCCGTATTTCATCGGGCGCGCCTACCAGGCCGCACGCGCAGACGCCGGTCTTCTGCAGGAACTGGACCGGCTGTACGGCAGGACGCCCTTCCGCCCTGCAGGCCTGCCCCCTGCCGGACCGGTGCAGGCATCTGGCCCGCAGGAGCCCCTCAGGGATCTTTCCCGCTTCCTGATCGAAGAAGACCGGGAGGCGTTCTATGCCGCGGCCAGGGCGGACCTGCTCTCCCTCCTGGAGCGGACGGCCCGGCATTTCCGCTTCAGCGGGAGCCGCAGCCCCTGGGACTATGTCTTCGGGCGCCCGCAGTTCGAGATGCTGCGCCTGGACGCTTGCTTCGTGCACGATCTGGCAGGGTTCATCCTGGCGCATGAGCTCCCGCCCGCCTTCTTCTCCAGCCTCGATGCGGCGTACGGAACGGGAGCCCTGCCCGCCGGGGCCTGCCCTTCCGCCCTCCCCGGCAGCGATGCCGCCGGAGCCCTGGACATGCTCCGCCATGCCGCCAGGGAGCGGCGCCACGGCGGAGCCCAGCCCACCCTCTGGGAACGGCTCGCCCAACGCCTCCGCGGGAAGGGGAACTGAAGCGGCCCTCCCCGCATAATTATCTATTGAACAGATAATACTGCGGCGGCCGCCGCTACGGCGCGGCGCACCGAGCCGCTGACGGAGCGGAAGCTGGCGAGCCTGCGCCCCGTGGCTTCGTCTTCGTAAAGGTCCCGCCTGACCTCGATCATCACCGAAGCCACGCGCCCGTCGTGGTGCCAGTGGAAGAGCGGCGCCAGCGTCCCGGAGAAGGGATCGTCCAGGCGGACGGAGAAGCCCTCCCCCGCAAAGCTCTCCACGATCCTGCCGGCGACCGTCCGGGGAGTGTGGAAGGGGTCCGTCCCGATGCAGATCTGCGGCCTGCAGGGGTCCTGGCTGGGCTCCAGCGGCAGGGGCGACGAACTGAAGCTGTGGCAGTCCACGACGAGCGCCCGGCCGTAGCGGGACAGGGCCGCGTGGACGGCGCGCAGCAGCCGCTCATGGTGGGGGAAATACCAGCGCTCCATGAGGTACCTGCGCTCGATGGAGGAGAGCCCGCGCTTCAGCCGCCTGCCGTCGGAAGCCGCCATGTAGATGGCGCCCTGCCCTCGGGCCGCCATGGGTTCGTCACGGTCGTCGGGGAAGCGCTCCGGATCGACGAGGAGCCGGGAGACCGGGAAGCGGACCGCCTGCTCAGGGGCGACGCCCCCGGCAAAAAGCCCGGAGGTGTGCAGGTCCGTCATCCTGATCAGCTCCCGTTCCAGGTCTTCGCCGCCAAGGACGAAAAGCTCCCGGCATTCATCCGGGATCTCCACGGAATCATGGGGGATGTGGAAAAGGACCCATTCGGGGAGGGGCATGTGGGGAACGGTCATCAAAAAAGCCTCCTGCTTGCACAAGAGGCGACGCGCGGATATTCGTTTCGTTGCCCTTCCGGGCCACATCTGCTTTCGCAAACCACCTTGTCCGAATACAAACAGGTTGGTGTGGGCGCGCCGCCCAGCTCGTGATGTTGCGGAGCCATCATGCCCGATATGCGGATCTCTGTCAAATCATGGGACGTTTTCCCGCAGCACGCCTTCATCATGGGAATTTTTTGCAGTCCGGCATCATGTCCAACACCCCGGTTTTTCCCTGCTTTTCCCGCGTTTTCCTTATTGCGCTGGATAAAAATCGGACGGCGCTATCATTTTTCATTTTCGGCTAAAGTTTTGGTCCGAGGCGCACAATCTTCCTACCTACACAAACCATATGCGTCGCATCCGCGAACTTGCAGGATCGCCTAAAGACTTCCGCCCTATCCACGGACTGCGCCATAACTTTGCTTCCCGCTTGGCGAGCAGCAGCGAGACCGATCTCTACACGCTGCAAAATCTGATGACGCACTCATCCTTCACCATGACCCAGCGCTATGCGCACCTTGCTGACAAAGCGATGCACCGTGCAGCCAGCGTG
>CACZQM010000064.1 GCA_902783285.1 uncultured Desulfovibrio sp.
GGGGGAGGCGCAGCCGGCCCTCCGGACATTGCCGGCGTGGCTCCTGCCTCCTCGCGGGAGCATGGCAGAAATCCGCGGCGTCCTCAAGGGCCGCAGGTGCGCATCACGTGCGCATACCCAAAAAATATCGGAACAGCCGGCGTTCCCCCGCCGGGCATGCCGCCCAGGACCTTTGACAACCTCAAGTCCCGCTAGTACCATTCCGTCCATCCGGTCACCATGCTGCGCCGCCTACGCGGCAAGGGAGGGCATATGCGCGCACCCCTTTTCCTCCTGGTCCTTTCCGCCCTGCTCCTGGCAGGGGCTCCGGCCCAGGCGGGGAAAGTATCGAAAGACGGATACTTCAAGGGGATCAGGCTCGCCGGCAAGGTCAAGGTCGTGGAGCATTTCCCGGACATCAAGGTCCAGGTGGTGGAAAGCTTCCCCGACATCGACGTGCAGCTGGTCAATGCCTTCCCCGATGCCGTCGGCAAATGGCAGATGGTGGAGAACTGGCCCGATTTCACCATCAAATTCGTCAACAGCTTCCCCGATGTCAAAGTGCGGTTCGTCACGTCCTTCCCCGGCGTCAAATGACATGGAACGCAAAAGGAGGATATCATGCGCCTCAGATTTTTCGCCCTTTCCCTTGCCGCCCTCATCCTGGCCTGCTCCCCCGCATTCGCCGGCAAGGTTTCGTCCAGCGGGTACTACAAGGGCATACGCCTTGCCGGCAAGGTCAAGGTCGTCAACAGCTTCCCGGACATCAAGGTCCAAAAGGTGACGTCTTTTCCCGATATCAAGGTGCAGCTGGTCAAATCCTTCCCCGACGCCATCGGGAAATGGCAGATCGTCAACAGCGGCGAAGACTTCACCATCCAGTATGTCAATTCCTTCCCGGACATCAAGGTGCAGTTCGTCAACTCCTTCCCCGGCGTGAACTGATACCTGCCGCGGGATCCATGGACCGTCCCTTCCCCGGGAAGCTCATGGTGCGGCAGCGCCGGTGCCGCGCCATCTTCCGGCTTTGAGGCGGCAGGCTGGAGGCTCATGGCGCCTCCCATGCCGCATGGCCGGGGTTTTCCATCTTCAGGCATGGGCGCCATCACCCCCCTGCGGCCTTATGTTGCCGGCAGCCAAAAAAAGCTGCCGCCTGCCAGCATGCGTTTTTGACAAGCGTAAAAAAAACGCCTATATTGTTGTGCTATTTAATTTTTGCGGAGTCATGCAATGGCACAAATTCAGGCGATCAAGGGCTTTGCCGACAGCTTTCCGGAGCAAAGCCGCATTTTTGAAATGATGGAAGACACGGCAAGGAAGGTCTTTCCCCTGTACGGATTCGGCGAGCTGCGCACTCCCATCATGGAATACACGGACCTTTTCTGCCGCGGCATCGGCACCGAGACGGACGTGGTGCAGAAGGAGATGTACAGCATCCCGGACAGCAAGGGCAGGTCCATGTCGCTCCGCCCCGAGGCTACCGCCGGCGTCATGCGGGCGTATATCGAAAACGCCGTGCACGCGCGCGAATCCGTGAGCAAGTTCTTCACCATCGGCCCCATGTTCCGCCACGAGCGGCCGCAAAAGGGGCGCCTGCGCCAATTCCACCAGATCAACTGCGAATGCCTTGGCCCCAAGGAACCTGAAGCCGACGCCGAGCTCATCTGCATGATGATGGAATTCCTGGGCAGGCTGGGTCTCAAGGACCTGACGCTGCAGATCAATTCCCTGGGCTGCGCGGCGTGCCGCCCTGCCTACCGGACCTCCCTGCGCAACTGGCTGCATGGGCTCGGCACCGGGCAGCTCTGCGAAGACTGCGCCCGCCGCATGGAGACCAACCCCCTGCGCGTCCTGGATTGCAAGGTGCCCGCCTGCAAGGCGCTGACCGAGGACGCTCCGCACATCCTTGACAGCTCCTGCCCGGAATGCCGGGAGCATTTCCAGACCGTGCTCCGCTACCTTGATGCGGAAGGTATCCCCTACCAGGTCAACCACCGCCTTGTGCGCGGCCTGGACTACTATACCCGCACCACCTGGGAAGTCGTTTCCAACAGCATCGGCGCCCAGGGTTCCGTTGCCGGGGGCGGCAGGTATGACGGGCTCATCTCCCAGCTTGGAGGTCCGGAAGTCCCGGGGATAGGATTTGCCTGCGGCATGGAGCGCCTGGCCCTGCTCCTTCAGGGCAGCCCGCTGCCTGAGCGCCGCCCGGACTTCTTCGTGGCCATGCTGGACGCCTCCTGCAGGGACGCGGCCTTTGCCCTGGCGCAGTCGCTGCGCCGGGCAGGCTTTGCCGGCATGCTCGGCTACGAATGCAAAAGCATGAAGGCGACGATGCGCCAGGCCGGCAAATCGAACGCCCTCCATACGTTCATCCTCGGCCCCGATGAACTTGCGTCGGGGCGCGTCATCATCAAGAACATGGGGACGGGCGAACAGCAGTCCATCCCCGCCAGCGAAGCCGCGGCCTGCATCAGCGCCGGGAAATAAGGGAGCCTTTCATGAGCCAGTTCGATCAGGAAGACAAGATAACGACCGACATCCAAAAGGAACATGCGCGCTACATCAAGCCTCTGGGAGACTGGCGCCGCACGCATACCTGCAACCAGCTCACCCTGTCCGATGACGGCAGCGAGGTCTGCCTGATGGGCTGGGCGCAGTACAGGCGGGACCACGGGGGGTTGATCTTCGTCGACCTCAGGGACCGCGACGGACTGACGCAGATCGTGTTCAGCCCCGAGATCGCTCCCGAAGCACACAGGGACGCCCACATCCTGCGCAGCGAATATGTGCTCGCCATCAAGGGCCGCGTGCGTCCTCGCCCCGAGGGCATGGCCAATCCCAACCTGCATACCGGCGAGATCGAGGTCGTCGTGCTGGAATGGAAGCTGCTCAACACCGCAAAGACGCCACCCTTCCTTGTGGAAGACCGCACGGACTGCGCCGAAAGCGTGCGCCTGCAGTACCGCTACATCGACCTGCGCCGCCCCATGATGGCGCGCAACCTGCGCCTGCGCCACAAGATCGTCCAGGCCTGCCGCGACTACCTGAACACCCTGGACTTCCTTGAAGTGGAGACGCCCTACCTCACGAAGTCCACGCCCGAAGGCGCCCGCGACTTCCTTGTGCCGAGCCGCATGTTCCCCGGGGAATTCTATGCGCTCCCGCAGTCGCCGCAGCAGTTCAAGCAGATGCTCATGATGAGCGGGGTGGACCGTTACTACCAGGTCGCGCGCTGCTTCCGCGACGAAGACCTGCGCGCCGACCGCCAGCCGGAGTTCACCCAGGTCGACATCGAGATGAGCTTCGTGGACGAAGCCCAGGTGCAGTCCATGGCGGAAGGGCTCATCGCCAAAGTCTTCCATGACGCCCTGGGCGTGGAGGTCGAACTCCCCCTCAGGCGCATGACCTACGACGAAGCCATGCGCGACTACGGATCCGACAAGCCGGACACCCGCTTCGGGCTCAAGCTCAAGGACGTGACGTCCATCGTGCGCGGTTCCGCGTTCAAGCTTTTTTCCACGGCGAAGCTCGTCAAGGCCATGCGGGTGCCGGGCGGCGCGTCCATGACCCGCAAGGAGATCGACGAGCACACGGATTTCGTCCGCGGCTTCGGCGCCCAGGGCCTTGCCTGGATCAAGATCCACGAAAACGAATGGCAGTCTCCCATCGCCAAATTCCTCTCGCCTGCGGAACGCGAGGGCATCGCCAGGGAATGCGGGCTTGAAGTGGGCGACATCGTCTTTTTCCAGGCGGGAGAGCCGGGGCTGGTCAACAACGCGCTGGGCAGCCTGCGCGTGCGCCTGGGCAACATGCTCGGGCTGATCGAGCCCGGCACATGGAACCTGCTCTGGGTGACGGATTTCCCCCTGTTCGAATACAGCGAGGAAGAGAAGCGCTGGGTGGCCTGCCACCATCCCTTCACTGCCGCGCAGGATGAAAGCTACGGCATCATGCTTTCCGATCCCGAAAAGGCCAGGGCGCGCGCCTACGACATGGTCCTCAACGGCAATGAGATCGGCGGGGGATCGATCCGCATCCACAATCCCGCGGACCAGACGAGGATGTTCGAAGGACTTGGCTTTACGGAAGAATCGGCCAGGGAGCGCTTCGGCTACTTCCTTCAGGCCCTCGATTACGGCACGCCTCCCCATGGCGGCATAGCCTTCGGCCTGGACCGCATCGTCATGCTTCTCGCCGGAGCTTCTTCCATCCGCGATGTCATCGCCTTCCCCAAGAACCAGAAGGCTTCATGCCTGCTCACCGAGGCTCCTTCCCCTGTGGATGCCAAGCAGCTCCGCGAGCTGGGCATCCGCCTGCGCGAAAAGCCGGCTCCGGCCGCGCAAACCAAGGAGTAGCCCATGCTGCGTCCCGTCCTGCAATACCCGGATCCGCTCCTTTCCAAGCCTTGTGAGCCTGTGGGCGCGATCGATGACGGCATAAGGGCCCTGGTGGCGGATATGCTGGACACGCTCTCCACCGTGGGTGGGGTGGGCATCGCCGCCCCCCAGATAGGAGTGCTCAAGCGCGTCGTCATCATCGATGTCTCCCTCGAAAAGGAACAGGAGGACGCCCCCCAGGACTTCCGGGTCTTCATCAATCCCGTGGTCACCGTGCTCGATCCCAGGCCCCACGAGGAAAACGAAGGATGCCTCTCTGTTCCTGATCTGCGTGCCAAGGTGAAGCGCCCACGCCTGGTAGCCCTCGACGGGATCGACCTGGACGGCAATCCCGTCCATATCGAAGGCGGCGGCTATTACGGCGCCTGCATGCAGCATGAGACAGACCACCTCGACGGCAAGCTGTTCCTGGACCATCTCAGCTTCCTCAAACGCTCCCTGTACGATAAGAAGATGCGCAAGGGCAGGAAGTAGCACCGTCATCTTCCTCTTTAAAACGCCGCAAAGAAGCTTTGCTTTTTTGCGGCGTTGGCGTATGCTATGTTTCCACCGCGGCATGCGGCCGGCCTGCATTTGCAGACCGGCCGCTGCCGCGGCCAATCCATGCGCACATAGGGTCACACATGAGCGAAGAAAACACCAAGGCCGAAGCTCCCAAACGGAACATGGCTCCGCTCCGTCCGTCGGATGTCGATTTCATGCCGCCGCTTCTGCGCAGCCTTTCCTCCCTGCTGCGCCTCAAGGGCGTCCATATTTCCCCGCAATTCCTCCTGGCCGGGCTTGCCGGGGCCGACAGGGTCAGCGTTTCCGCATGCCTGCGCTCGGCAGAACGCGCGGGGCTCAAATCCTCAGTCATGTACCGCGCACGCCTGGATGATATTTCCAGGCTCACGCTCCCCTGCATACTCATCCTGAAAAACGACCATTCCTGCGTGCTCGTGGACTGCAATGACACCATGGCCAAGGTCATCATGCCGGAGCTCGGTGACAACGTGCAGGTCATGCCCAGGGACCACCTGGAAAAGGAATATTCCGGCTACGCCGTCTTTGGCGCGCTGGAAAGCAGGGAGGACGCGCGCACCAAGAGCATACGCCCCCGGCAGGAGAAGAGATGGTTCTGGGACGTCCTGCGTTTTTACGCCCCCATCTACCGCCATGTGGCCCTTGCCAGCGTGGTGGTCAACACCATCGCCGTGGCTTCTTCCTTGTTCGTGATGAACGTCTACGACAGGGTCATACCCAACAACGCCTATGAGACGCTGTGGGTCCTGGCGGCAGGGGTCGGCATAGCCTACCTTTTCGATTTCATCCTCCGCAATCTGCGCAGCCATTTCGTGGACCTCGCCGGGCGCAATGCCGACGTCGTGCTCTCCAGCAAGCTGATCGACAAGGTGCTTTCCATGCGGCTTGACGCCAAGCCGGAATCCACCGGCGCGCTGGTGAACAATATCCGCGAATTTGAAGCCATGCGCGAGTTTTTCAGCTCCTCCACCTTCCTGGCCTTCATCGACCTGCCCTTCCTCGCGCTGTTTTTCGCCCTGCTGTTCTTCATCGGAGGGCCGGTCGCCTTCATCCCCCTTGCGGCCATGCCCATCCTGCTGTTCGTCGGCATCTATTACCAGGTCAAGGCCAAGCGCAGCGCCGAGCGCAGCTACCATCACAACATGCAGAAGAACGCCCTGCTGGTCGAGATGGTCAACGGGCTGGAAACGATCAAGGGCTGCCAGGCCGAGAGCCGCATGCAGAAGCTCTGGGAGGCCGTCGCCGGCATCTCGGCGACATCCTCCAACGAAGCGCGCAAGTACAGCTCCAAGGCGGTGACGTTCGCCACCTTCTGCACCCAGATGGTCACCGTCGCCATAGTCATCTGGGGCGTTTACCGCATCGGCGAGGGCGCAATGAGCATGGGCGGGCTCATCGGCTGCAACATCCTTGTCGGGCGCATCATGGCCCCCCTGCTGCAGCTGGCGTCCCTGCTCACGCGGCTCCAGAATTCGCGCGTGTCGCTCAAGGCCCTCAACGTGCTGATGTCGCTGCCTTCGGAAAACCAGGACCAGGCGGCATGCATGGATTTCGGTGCGCTGAACGGCGGCTTCGTCCTGGACAACGTGAGCTTCGCCTATCCCGGGTCGCAGTCCCTGGCGCTGGATCATGTGTCCCTGCGCATCCGCCCTGGAGAAAAGGTGGGGATCATCGGCAAGATGGGATCGGGAAAGAGCTCCCTGGGCAAGCTGCTCATAGGGCTTTACCAGCCCAAGGAGGGATCCGTCACTTACGGCGGGGTCGACATCCGCCAGATGGCAGCCGCCGATCTGCGCGGGCACGTCGGCTATCTGCCGCAGGAGGTCATCCTGTTCTACGGTTCCGTGCGCGACAATATCGCCCTTGGCGATCCCACGCTCAATGACCATCTCATCGTCAGGGCATCCACCATCTCGGGGGTCGCCGATTTCGTGCGGCGGCATCCCGCAGGCTACGGAGCGCAGGTGGGCGAACAGGGGCGCAATCTTTCGGGCGGGCAGCGCCAGGCCATAGGGCTTGCCAGGGCCCTGGTGCGCGATCCTTCCGTGCTCATCCTTGACGAACCCACCAGCAATATGGACGTGGAATCCGAGCGTATCGTCCAGCAGCGGCTGCTTGGCGCCATCCAGGACAAGACGCTCGTGCTGATCACGCACAGGCTGAGCATGCTGCGCATCGTTGACCGCATCGTCGTCCTGGATGAAGGCAAGGTCCGCATGGACGGGCCCAGGAACGACGTCCTCCAGACCCTGCAGGGCCAGGCCGCCCAGCAGAGGAAGGCCCCCGCCGGGGGCGGGCAGCCGCCTGTCCCGCAGCCCCAGCCGCAGAAAGGATAGCGATTATGGATACGGAGAAAAAAGACTTGTCTTCCGGGCAGGCACCGCTGCCGCTGCCGCAGGGGATGCCCATGCCGGCGCCTGGCGCCGCTCCGGGGCAGCCCAAGCCGGCGCAAAGCCTTTTTGAGCCGGCATCCCTTTCGGGACGCGGGCTCCTTCCCGAGGACCTGCCCTATGCCGACGAAGTGGAATCCGCCAGGGCAAGGCGTCCTTCCAACGGCTCCCGCTGGCTTTCCGTCGGCGTGTTCCTGTTTTTCGCCGTCTTCATCGGCTGGACTTCCGTCGCCACGCTGGACGAGGTGACCCACGCCGAGGGGCAGGTGATCGCGTCTTCCCGCACCCAGGTCATACAGAACCTGGAAGGAGGCATCCTGCGCAGCGTGGATGTCTTTGAAGGGGACATCGTGGACAAGGGCGACGTCCTGGCGCGGCTGGACAACGAGCTGGCCGTGAGCAGCCTGCGCGACATGCTGTACAAGGCCATGGAGAACCTCACCGCCATCCACCGCCTGCGGGCAGCCGTCGCAGGGACCGAGCTGACCTGGCCCAAGGAATACCGCGAATGGCTGGAAAAAGGCACCGGGCACAAGCTCACCGACGCGCAGTTCGAGCAGGGGCTGGATCTGGCAGCCGTGCAGGAGGAAACGTTCGCCGTCATGAAGCGGCAGCGCGAATCCGAGCTCAGCATGCTGCAGTCCCAGTACGAACGGTGCGATCACAAGGTGAGGGAACAGATCTCACACCAGGCCCAGCTCTCCAAGGCGCTTTCCCTCATCCAGCAGCAGGTCTCCATGGCTGCTCCGCTCGTGCCAAGGGGCTCCTTCTCCAAGGTGCAGTTCCTTGAACTGCAGGAACGGCTCGTGCGCACCCAGGGCGAGCTCGCCACCCTGGAAGTTTCCATCCCCGGGGCCAAGGCCGAGGCAGAGGAAGCCAGGCACCGCATCGAGCTGCGCAACGCCGAGCTGGATTCCAACCTCAACGCCGAGATCAACAAGCGCAGCCTTGAGCTGGCCTCGCTGCACGAAAGCCTTTCCGCCAGCAGCGACCGCGTGACCAGGACGGAATTGCGCTCCCCGGTGCACGGCACGGTGAAAAAGATCTATATCAACACCGTGGGCGGCGTCGTCAGGCCCGGCGAATCCATCATGGAGATCGTCCCCCTGGACGATACGCTGCTCATCGAAGCCCGCGTGCGCCCCGCCGACGTCGCCTTCCTCCATCCCGGGCAGAAGGCCGTGGTCAAGGTCTCCGCCTATGACTTTTCCATCTACGGAGGGCTCGAGGGCGTGCTGGAGCAGATCAGCGCCGACACCATCGAGGACAAGCGCGGGGACCTGTTCTACCAGGTCAAGGTGCGCACCCCCAAGACGACCATCACCTACCGCAATGAGCAGCTGCCCATCATGCCGGGCATGATGACGACGGTCGATATCCTCACGGGCAAGAAGACTGTCCTGGACTACATGCTCAAGCCCATCCTCAAGGCGAAGCAGAACGCCCTGAGGGAAAAGTAGCAGGGCGCTTTTCGACGTCCGCAACGACCACAGCCAGCATTTCGAGGTCCGCATGAATCCCATGGAAGAATTCCCATCCCTTTTGCGCTATGAATACACCGTGGACAGCGGCGCCGGACTGAACGTGGCGCACGGCGTGTGGGGCGGCATCAACCCCCAGGGCGAGATCGAGATGAATTTCTACCTGGAAAGCGACAAGCTGCCTTCGTACACCGAGCGCTCCGTCGCCCCCGACGGGGCGATGGGCGAGGAAAAAAGCGTTTACGAAAACGACAAGGAGCATGTCATCATCCGGCGCATCCACTCGCGCATCCTCCTCAATTACCAGACAGCCAGATCTCTTGTGGAATGGCTGGATGAGAAGCTGGAATCCCTGGAGCTCGAAGAAGGCGGGCAGTTCGCCGGCGGAGGTTTTTCCGAGGTGCAGCAGTGAAAGACGGACCTCAGGAAGAGGAGCGCCCCAGCCGCTCGCAGAAGAAGCGCGAAAGCCTGGCCCTTCAGGAGACAGGCGAACGCCTTGCCGCACTTCCCAGGGCCAGGCTGGCGGAACTGCCCTTGCCGGACGCCCTTAAGGAGGGGCTGGAGGATTACGCCCGCATGGGCAGCTACGGGGCGCGGCGGCGCCAGCTCCAGTACATAGGGCGGCTGATGCGCGAGGCCCGGGATGAAGGTTCCCTGCAGCCTGTGCTGGACGCCCTGGACCGCCTGTAGGCACGCTCGGGCCTCCCGCCATAAAATTTAGGGCAACCTGCCATTTTTTTCTTGACGGCATCGGGCGAATATGGCAAAAGCATCCTTGCCTTGCGGGGATGTAGCTCAGTTGGGAGAGCGCTTGAATGGCATTCAAGAGGCCAGGAGTTCAATTCTCCTCATCTCCACCAGATAAAAATCCATAAAGCCTCACAAAGTCCATAAGAC